>JAJYQO010000002.1 GCA_021794575.1 Pseudomonadota bacterium
GGCGCGTTGCGCGCGGTTCAGCAACGTGGCAAGACTATCGCCGCGCCGCCATCGCGGCGAGCGCCACCACCGACGTGTCCGCTTCCTTGCCAGGAGAACCATCATGCGCAGCCGAATCCTTTCTCTGTTGGGTGTCACGCTGTTGCTGGCCGGCGGCCTAGGCACGCTGCCCGCGCAGGCGCGCGGCGACATCGACTGCAAAATGCACTACACGCTGAAAGGCTGGTCGATCTTCTACCAGACCGCCAAGGGCGGCGGCGAGGTCACCTGCGACAACGGCCAAAGCATGCACGTGGTCATCGAGACCAAGGGCGGCGGCCTGACCATCGGCAAGTCTGAGATCAAACACGGCGTCGGTCGCTTCAGCGGCGTGCGCGACATCCGTGAGGTACTGGGCGCCTACGCCACCGCCGAAGTCCACGCCGGCGTGGTCAAGTCGAGCGCCGCACAGGTGCTGGTCAAGGGCAATGTCACGCTGGCACTGGCCGGCACCGGCGAGGGCTGGGACCTGGGCATCGCCTTCGGCAAGTTCGTCATCAAGCCCTGATGGCGGAGACCGGCGCGCCGCTGCTGGTGTTGCGCGGCGGCTGCCATTGCGGACGCGTGCGCTTCGAGTGCCAGAGCGAGCCGGAGCCGCTGGTATTGGAGTGCGACTGCTCGATCTGCCGCATGAGCGGCTTCCTGCACCTGATCGTGCCCGCCGCATGGTTCACGCTGCTGCAGGGCGCGACCGATCTGCGCGAATACCGCTTCAACACAGGGACCGCGCGCCATCTGTTCTGCGCGCACTGCGGCATCAAGAGCTTCTACGTGCCGCGCTCGCACCCGCATGGCTACGACATCAACGTGCGCTGCCTGGACGCGGGCACCCTGCCGAGTTATCGGTTGCGTGCGTTCCGTGACGCCGAGCGTGATGCCGAGACTGCCGCGCTGGCGCATCTCAGCATGGCGCCGCGCTGATCCGCGTCGTACTGCGCCGCCACTCCGTGCTAGCGTGCGGGTTTGCATCGTGGAGCCCGGCCATGCCTGCAGCCGTCCCGGCGCACGCACTGCATGCGCGCGACGAACGCGTCAGCATGCTGATCCACGCGCTGGGTATCGCGCTGAGCGCGGTCGGATTGACCCTGTTGGTGTTCACCGCACTGCGTCTGGATTCGACGCGCGCGCTATTGGGCGGCGTCGCGTTCGGATTGACGCTGCTGCTGCTGTACACGGCCTCGACGCTGTACCACGCCGCGCGCGCGGCGAGCGTGCGCGGCCTGCTGCGCAGGTTCGACCACATTGCCATCTACCTGCTGATTGCCGGCACCTACACGCCGTTCACGCTGCTGGCGCTGCGCGGGGCCTGGGGCTGGGGGCTGCTGCTGGCGATCTGGCTGCTGGCGGCTGCCGGCAGCGCGATGGAGTTCGGCGCCTGGGGCCAGCGCCGCTGGATCGCCGCGCTGGTCTACGTGGGCATGGGCTGGATCGGCCTGCTGGCTTTCGCGCCGCTGCATACGGCACTGGCCGGAGCCGGCTTGGCGCTGCTGTTGCTGGGCGGCGCGGCCTACACGCTGGGCGTTCCGTTCTATCTGTGGCGACGCCTGCGCTACCACCACAGCGTGTGGCACCTGTTCGTGCTGACCGGCAGCGTGCTGCACTTCCTGGCGGTGTTGATGTACGTGCTGCCGCTGGCGCGCGCGCCGCTGGCCTGAGACATCGGAACAGCCAGGCGGCGGTGAACACGCCGAGCATGGCAGGGCACGGCGCCGGCTTGGCGATCAGCCCATGGATCCGTCGCTTGGTAAATGCGATTTGCCCGCCCCGTGCCCCGTGCGCCGGACGCGGCGAAGCCGAAGGACGCGCGTCCTCTCCGCCATCCCGGATAGCGTGCCGCCAGGTAACGGCAGCATCCGCGGCGACGCCAACAGGTACCGCGCGCCGCGCGGGCTCAGCGCGACCACCATGCGCCCGGGTAGTACACACCGGGTCGCGGCCGCTCGCGCAGCACCTCGCGGCGGAAGCGGAACAGCGCCGCCGGCCGTCCGCGCTGCGCGCGCGCCTGTGCGCCGGTAGCCTCGACCAGTCCGGCGTTGGCGATCAAGCGGCGGAAGTTCTGCGTGTGCAGGCGACGTCCGGCCAGCGCCTCGATCACCTGTTGCATTTGCGTCAGCGTGAAAGTTTCCGGCAGCAGCTCGAAAATCACCGGCCGGTAGCGCAGCTTGCCGCGCAGACGCCCCAGCGCGGTGGCCAGGATGCGGCGGTGATCCTGCGCCATGGCCTGGCCCAGGCCGGGCGTGGCGCCGGCCTCGGCCAGTGCGCCGGCTTCCCACAGCAGCTCATAGCGCTCCAGCGTGCGTTCGGCATCCCAGGGCGCGCCATCGAGGCCGAACACCAGATCCGCGCGCTCGCGCCGGCGCGCATCCTTGCCGGTCCATGCGCGCAGCGCCGGCGCCACGACCGTATCCAGCAGGACGGGCCGATTGCGGCGCCAGTCTTCCCATGGCAGGAACGCGTACACCTCGTGCCAGCGCGCGGTGCTGCCGGGCAGGGCCTGCTCGCGGGTCAGTGCCAGATAGGCGATGCCGATGGTGCGGGGACCGCGGCCGTCGCCGCGCGGATCGCGCGCGCGGTCGCCGAAGGTGTAGAGCTGTTCGGCGTAGCCGAGATCGAATCCGGTCAGGTGCTGCACCGAATCGCGCAGGCCGCGTTCCAGCGTCGGGTGCGCATGCGCGTCCAGCAGTCCGGCGGGCAGCGCGCAGTCATCCGCCGCCTCGGCGGTCAGCACGCGCGGCGTGGCGCCGGTCACGGCCACGATCACGGCTTCCAGGTTGACCCGTAACGCATCGGGCATGGCGGGACTCCTCGGCACAGACTACGCCAAGTTCTCTTCGCCGTTACAGCGGCGACTTGGTGCGGATCTCAAGCAGGATTGATGCCAGTCGCAGCGCAAGCATCCGAACCGCGCTTGTACTTTCGCGCAGGCAGCGCACGCGTTGCGTGAAGCCGCGTGCCGCGATCGCGCTGCCGGCGGCGGTTCGGGTTGGCCGCGGCTAGCGGCGCGCTTCGGCGGCGATGTCGCCGTGCAGCGCCTCGCGGTAGATCGATTGCGGGCGAATGGCGCGCGAGACGTGGTAGGCGGCGAGGCAGGCCAGCATCAGCGCTGGCACCAGCTGGTATTCCAGGGTCATCTCGAACACGATCAGGAACGACATCAGCGGCGCGTGCGTGGTGGCGGCCAGGAATGCGCCCATGCCGATCACCGCGTACACCACCGGCAGCGAGCTGCCCGGCCACAACGCATGCGCGATGCTGCCGGCCAGCATGCCGAGCATGGCGCCGACGAAGATCGTCGGCGTGAACACGCCGCCGACGGCGCCCGAGCCGGTGGTGGCGGCGGTGGCGAAGACCTTGGCGATCAGCACCGTGGCCACCAGAGCCAGCGGCCAGGGCGAATGCAGCACGTCGTTGACCACGCTGTAGCCGTTGCCCCACACCTGCGGAACGGCCGCCGAGATCAACCCCACGACCAGTCCGCCCAGCGCCAGCTTCAGCGGCAGGCCGATGGGCAACCGCTTGACCAGGCGGTGGGCGCCATCCAGCGTCGCCATGAACAACGGCGCCAACACGCCGAGCAGTGCGCCCAACAGCACGAACAGCGGCAGTTCCCATAGCGTGCTGACGCGCAGCGGCGGGATCTTGTACACCGGCTCGTAACCGAGCACCTGATGCACAGTGACGTTGCTGATCACCGAGGCCACCATCAGCGGGCCCAGGCGGCGGATGGTCAGCGTGCCGTAAACGATCTCGGCGATGAAGATGGCCCCGGAGAGCGCTGCGTCGTAAGCGGCCGCGAAACCGGCGGCGGCGCCGCAGGCCAGCAGCAGGCGCAGGTCGTCGCCGTCGAAGCGACCGAGCTGGCCGATCCACGAGCCGGTGGCCGCGGCCAGTTGCACCATCGCGCCCTCGCGACCCACCGACCCGCCGCTGCCGATCGTGCACAGCGACGAGGCGCTGCGCAGCAGCGTGCCGCGTACGTCCTGGCGGCCATCGCCGACGGCGATGTTCTCCAGGTAATCCGGCTGCTTCTTGCCGTTGGCCGCGCGCTTGGCCAGCCACAGGAAAACACCGGCGGCGATGCCGCCCAGCGCCGGCGTGATGGCGCGTCGCCAGGGCGCCAGCATCGTGGCAGCCGCGACCAGGCTGCCCGGGTGTTGGGTGGCGATGCGCTCGGCCAGCGCCATGCCTTCGTGGAAAGCCACCGTGGCCAGTGCGCCGACCACGCCGATCAATGCCGCCCACAGCAGCAGCCAACGGTCGTCGCCGTGGTAACCCGCGCGCGGTGTCGCTACGACGGCGCCGGGCGGTTCAGAGGTTTTGGTAGCTCGGTCCACTGCCGCCCTCGGGCGTCACCCAGTCGATGATCTGGTAAGGATCCTTGATGTCGCAGGTCTTGCAGTGCACGCAGTTGGCGGCGTTGATCTGCAGTCGCTTGCCAGCGGCGTCATCAACCATCTCGTAGACCCCGGCGGGGCAGAAGCGCGTGCAGGGATTGGCATATTCGGTCGCGCAACGTCCGCTACAGATATTTGTGTCGGCCACGTGCAGATGCACCGGCTGGTCTTCCTCGTGCGCAGTCGCGGCAAAGTACACGCTGGCCAGGCGGTCGCGCGGCGGCAAGGTGCGTTCGACGTAGTCGCGACGCGGTGACTGCTGCGCATCGGCGCGCGCCAGCTGGGCGTGATCGGCGTGGTTGCGCAGCGTCCACGGTGAGCGGCCGCCGGCGATGGTTTCCCAGCCGGCGTTGGCCAGGCCCAGCCACAATCCCTTATTGAAGCCGGGGCGGATGTTGCGCACGCGGCGCAGTTCGTCGACCACCACCGAGGCGCGCAGGCGCGCGTCCCAGCCTTCGCTCGTGCCGCGTTCGGCAACGTGCTCGGCGGCCAGCATCGCCGAGCGCAGCGCCTGGTGCGTGCCCTTGATCTTGGGCACGTTGAGCAGGCCGGCGGCGTCGCCGATCAGCAATGCGCCCGGCATCTCGACCTTCGGCAACGATTGATAGCCGCCCTCGACCAGCGCGCGCGCGCCGGCGGAGAGAATCTGCCCGCCCTCCAGCAGCGGTTTGACCCGTGCGTGGTGCTTGAACTGCTGGAAGGCCTCGAAGGGTGAGAACAGCGGATCGCGATAGTCGAGTCCGACCACGAAACCGACCGCCACGCGGTCGCCGTCGAGGTGGTACAGGAAACTGCCGCCGTAGGTCGCCGGGTCCAGCGGCCAGCCCAGGGTGTGCACCACCTTGCCCGGCTCGCCGCGCCCGGCCGGCAGCTGCCACAGCTCCTTCAGGCCGATGCCGTAGGTTTGTGGGTCGGCGCCGCGGTCGAGGCCGTAGCGCGCGATCAGCTGCTTGCTGAGATGGCCGCGGCAGCCCTCGCCCAGCACCGTCAGCGGCGCCTTGATGTCGATGCCCTGGGTGTAGCCGGGCTTGTGGCTGCCGTCGCGCGCCACGCCCATGTCGCCGATGCGCACGCCAGCGACGGCGCCGCGGTCGTCGATCAGCGGTTCGGCGGCGGCGAAGCCGGGGTAGATTTCCACGCCCAGCGCTTCGGCCTGCGGCGCCAGCCAGGCGCACAGCGCGCCCAGGCTGACGATGAAGTTGCCGTGGTTGTGCATCTGCGGCGGCGTCGGCATTTTCAGCGCCTTGTCCGGACTGCGCAGCCACCAGAATTCATCCTTCGTCACCGGCACGCAGACCGGCGGCGGCGCCTTGCCCCATTCCGGCAGCAGCGTGTCGAGCGGCTCCGGCTCGATCACCGCGCCCGAGAGGATCTGCGCGCCGACCGCCGCGGCCTTCTCGATCACGCACACGCGCGCATCGGGCTTGAGCTGCTTGAGGCGGATCGCGAACGCGAGGCCGGCCGGGCCGGCGCCGACGGTGACGACGTCGTACTCCATCACATCGCGTTCGCTCATGGTTGTGCGGCCGTCATTGAAACGAGCGTTTGATTGTCCTGCTTCGCGGCACGTCCGGCAACGCGCACCGATTGCTGCGGCTGCGCTTTGCGACGTGCGCGGATGCCCGCACAATGCACCTTTGCGGGGGGGCGCGGATGAACAGCAGCAGTGTCGAAATCACCCGCCGCGGCGTATGCCAGGCGCTGACGGCGCTGGCTTCCGGCACGCTGGGTGCGGTCGAGTTGGCCGAGGCCTGCCTGGTCCGCGCGCACCGGCTCAACGCGCAGTTGGGTGCCTTCGTGGACCTGCGTCCGGCGCTGGTGCGCGAGCAGGCGCAGGCCAGCGCGCACCGTCGCCGCGAGCACGTGCTGGGCCGTCTCGACGGCATTCCCGTCGCCGTCAAGGACAGCTTCGACATCGCCGGCTGGCCGACGCGCGTGGGCCTGCCGCGCGTGCACGCCGAGCCCGCTGCGCGCGACGCCGCGGCGGTGACGCGGCTGCGCGCCGCGGGCGCCGTGCTCATGGGCAAGACCGCGTTGGACGAGGGACAGTTGGGTGCGCACGGGCAAAACCCACATGCTCCGCCGTTGCGGCATCCGCTGCAGCCCACGCACACGCCGGGCGGCTCCTCCGGCGGCGCCGCGGTGGCGGTGGCCAGCGGCATGGCGCTGGCCGCGCTGGGCGCCGATGGCCTCGGCTCGGTGCGCATCCCGGCCAGCTACTGTGGGCTGGTCGGGCTGAAGCCCACCCACGGCGAGATTTCCTGCGTCGGACTGACGCCCAGCGCGCGCCGGCTTGATTGCGTGGGCATCCTGGCGCGCGAGGTGCGCGATGTGGTGGTGCTGCTGCAGGTGTTGGCCGGTTACGACGCCGAAGATGCGTTCTCGCGCAAACGCCGCGTGGCCTTCGCGCTGCCTGATCTGGAACCGGGGCGACTGCGCGTCGGACTGCTGCCCGATCTTGCCGCGTTGGGCGTGTCCGGGGCGATGCAGGCGCTGTTCGCGCGCGCGCTGGCGACCCTCGATGGCGTGCTGGGTCGGCAGCGCGTGGTGGATTTCGCCGACTGGGATTTCGCGCGTGCGCGCCGCGCCGGACTGCTGTTGATGGAGGCCGAGATGCTGCACACCTTCGCGGGCGATCTGCTCGACCCTGCGCATCCGGTGTCGCCGCGCTTTCGCGCCATGCTCGAGTACGCGCGCGGCAAGAGCGCCGCCGACTACGTGGCCGCCGACCGCATGCTCGATGCCGCGCGGCTGAAGTCGCGGCGGCTGTTCGCGCAGGTCGATGTGCTGCTGCTGCCCACCACGCCCGGCGGCGCCTATCCGCTGGATGCGCCGGAGCCGACCAATGCCGCCGACCTGACCAGTTTCGCCAGCCTGGCAGGTTGTCCAGCGGTGAGCATCCCGATGGGCACACTGCCGGATGGCCTGCCGGGCGGTTTACAACTGGTCGGCCCGACCGGCTCCGATCTGCGCCTGCTGGAGTTGGCCGAAGTGTTCGCCGCGGCGCTGGACGCCACGCCGGCGTTCCCGTTGGGCAATGCCGACTGAATCTGCAGCCCTGCCGGGCGCAGCGCTACATCTGCCCGGCGCGCTGCTGCGCTATGCGCCGGCGTTTCTCGCCGCCGCCGAGGCCGATGCGCTGTTCGGCGTGCTGCGCGCGGAGATTTCCTGGGAGCGGCACCACGTGCGGCTGTTCGGGCGCATGCTGCCGGTGCCGCGGCTGTCGTGCTGGATCGGCGATGCCGGCACCGCCTATACCTACTCGCGCGTGCGCTTCGAGCCGCGTCCGTGGCCGCCCGTGCTGGCCGCGCTGCGCGCGCATCTGCAGCATGCCTGCGCGGCGCGCTTCAACAGCGTGCTGGCCAATCTGTACCGCGACGGCCGCGATGCCATGGGCTGGCACAGCGACGACGAGCCCGAACTGGGCGACGATCCGCTGATCGCCAGTCTCAGCCTGGGCGCGGAACGGCGCTTTGTGCTGCGCGCACGTGGCGGCGGCGCGCGTCTCGCGCTGACGTTGCAGCACGGCAGCTTGCTGCTGATGGGCGGCGCTTGCCAACACCTCTACCGCCACGCGTTGCCGCGCGCGCGCGCCGCAGTTGGGCCGCGCATCAACCTCACCTTCCGGCGGGTCGTGCCGCAGCCGTGAGGAAGGGGCGCCGCATGCGGCGCGGGTCGGGGTTTGTCGCTGCGGTGGCACAGGCCCGATAATTGCCGTTCCCTTTCGATGGCGCCTGTCCATGACCGAGATGACCGTGCTCAACCCCGTTCACCGCGCGCTGGGCGCGAAGATGGTGGATTTCGGCGGCTGGGACATGCCGATCAGCTACGGCTCGCAGATCGAAGAGCACCATGCGGTGCGTCGCGATGCGGGAATGTTCGATGTCTCGCACATGACCGTCGTGGACCTGCATGGCGCGCAGGCCCGCGCCTTCCTGCGCCATCTACTTGCCAACAGCGTGGACAAGCTCAAGGTATCCGGCAAGGCGCTGTACACCTGCATGCTCAACGCGCAGGGCGGGGTGATCGACGATCTGATCGTGTATTTCCTCGATGAAACGCACTTCCGCCTGGTGGTCAACGCCGCCACGCGCGACAAGGACCTGGCGTGGATCCGTCAGCAGGCCGCGCCGTTCGGCGTGCGCGTCGAGCATCATCCCGAGCTGGCCATGATCGCCGTGCAGGGACCGAACGCACGCGCCAAGGCGGCCAGCCTGTGGCCGCACGCACTGGCCGAGCGCGCGCTGGCGTTGAAGCCGTTCAGCGCCACGCGCGAGGATGCATTATTCATCGCGCGCACCGGCTACACCGGCGAGGACGGCTTCGAGATTACGCTTCCCGGCAGCGAGGCCGCCGCGCTGTGGCAGCGCCTGCTGGACGTCGGCGTGCGGCCTTGCGGGCTGGGTGCGCGCGACACGCTGCGCCTGGAGGCCGGCATGAATCTGTACGGTCAGGACATGGACGACACCACCACGCCCTACGAGGCGGGGCTGGCCTGGACGATCAGTCTGGACGAAGGTCGCGATTTCATCGGCCGCGCAGCGCTCGAGCGCCAGCAGCGCGAGGGTGTGCCGCGGCAACTGATCGGCCTGGTGCTGGACGAAAAAGGCGTGCTGCGCCACGGCCAGCCAGTACGCACGGCGCGGGGTGCCGGCGAGATCCTTTCCGGTACCTTCGCGCCGACACTTGGCAAGGCCGTGGCTTTCGCGCGCGTACCGGCCGGCGATCCAGGCGAAATCAGCGTGGAAATCCGCGGCAAGGCGGTGCCGGTGCGCGTGGTCAAGTTTCCTTTCGTGCGCAACGGCCAAGCTTGCGCCGGCATTTGATCCTGGCCCTGGCGGGCAATTCGCGACGGGCGTGCTGCGCATATCCACGCTCGGGCCGCGGAGAATGTCCGAGCTCGTCGGGTGCCGCGATGACACGCGTTTGACGCGCCTCACCGCGGGCGCTTGCTAGAATCCGCTATACGCCGGCGCCGCGCCGCGCATTCCATTCCACCCACCGGACCTTAACCATGAGCGAGATCCCCGGCGACCTCAAATTCCTCAAGTCCCACGAGTGGGCGCGGCTGGAAGACGGCGGCGTCGTGCGCGTCGGCATCTCCGACCACGCCCAGGGTCAGCTCGGCGATCTGGTCTATGTCGAACTGCCGGCAGTGGGCGACAGCGTGCAGGCCGGCAATGCCTGTGCGGTGGTCGAGTCGGTCAAGGCCGCCTCCGATATCTACGCGCCGGTGTCCGGCACCGTGGTCGAGATCAACGAGGCGCTGTCGGACAAGCCCGAAACCATCAACGAGGATGCCTATGGCGAGGGCTGGATTTTCGCGGTCAAGCCCAGCAGTCCCGACGACATGGAGGCCCTGCTCGATCCCGACGCCTACGCCGAACTGCTCGAGGAAGAAGACGCGCACTGAGCGCGGCAGCACCTGACCGCGCCCGGCTTCGGCCGGGCGCTTTGCATTTCCGGAAATCGCCATGCCTTTCATTCCGCATTCCGAGGCCGACGTTCGCGCCATGCTGGCCGCGATCGGCGTCAACCAGATCGAGGACTTGTTCGACGAGATACCGCTCGAACTGAAAGCCAGGGCGCTCGAACGCGTGCCCGAAGGCCTGTCCGAGATGCACGTGACCCGGCTGATGCATGCACGCGCCGCGCAGGACGACGGCGTGCTCAACTTCGCCGGCGCCGGCGCCTATGAGCACCACATCCCGGCGGCGGTGTGGCAGATCGTCACCCGCGGCGAATTCTATTCGGCCTACACGCCATATCAGGCCGAGGCCAGCCAGGGCACGCTGCAGCTGATCTACGAATACCAGACTATGGTCACGCGGCTGACCGGCATGGACATCAGCAACGCCTCGCTTTACGACGGCGCCACTGCGCTGGCCGAGGCGGTGCTAATGGCCGAGCGCAGCGTCCGGAACGGCAGCGGTCGAGTGCTGGTGCCGCGCAGCGTGCATCCGGCCTACCGCAAGACCCTGCACACCATCGTCGCGCTGCAGGGCATCGAGGTGGTCGAGGTCGATTTCGCCCATGCCGGCGATGCGGCGGGTGCTGTCGAACCAACGTCATTGGCGCGCCAGAATCTTGGCGCGTTCACCGCGCTGGTGGTGCCGCAGGTGAACTATTTCGGCGTGCTCGAAGATGTGGACGCGCTGACCGACTGGGCGCACGCCCAGGGTGCGCTGGTGATCGGAGTGATCAACCCGCTGGCGTTGGCCGTGCTGAAGGCACCGGACCGGTGGGGTGCGCAGGGCGCCGATATCGTCTGCGGCGAGGGCCAGCCGCTGGGTGTGCCGCTGAGCTCGGGCGGTCCGTATTTCGGCATCCTGGCCTGCAAGCAGGCGTTCGTACGGCAGATGCCGGGCCGCATCGTCGGCCGCACCACCGATCTCGATGGCCGCGACGGTTTCACCCTGACGTTGCAGGCACGCGAGCAGCACATCCGCCGCGCCAAGGCCACCTCCAATATCTGCACCAACCAAGGCCTGCTGGTCGCTGCGGCCACCATCCACATGGCGCTGCTGGGTCCGGAAGGACTGCGCCGCGTCGCCGTGCACTGCATGCGCAACGCGCGTGCGCTGCGGACGAAACTGATCGCCGTGCCCGGCGTGCGCGCGCTGTTCGCGCGGCCCGGATTCCACGAGTTCGCGCTGGCACTGCCGCAACCCGCCGCCGCCGTGATCGAGAACCTCGCCGGGGACGAACGCATCCTGGCCGGCGTCGCCTTGGGCGACGATTTTCCGGAGCTCGGCGACGCGCTGCTGGTCTGCGCTACCGAGACCAAGGCCGGGGCCGATCTCGACCGATTCGCCTCCGCCCTGGCGCGCGTCGTGCGCTGAGCGCGTCGCGGCGACGCGCTGGTCGGCGTCCGCGCCGATCGCGCGGTTTACCGTTGTTCATGCGGGTGGAGCGTCCTTGCCGGCGCGCCGCTGATCGAGATGCGCGCGCGCCCACGTCATGAGTCATGTGTCGCAAAGCAAGGTACGGCAAGGCTTTCAAGCCATATCGCGTTTTTTCTATTTTAGACGTCTAGAAGTATAGGCGTCCATAAAATCTATATTGTGCCGTGTCTTGGGGCCGGGTCCGGGTCATCAGGATCCGGCGCTGCGCGTCACCTAATGCTGCGAAATCGATTGACAGTAGAAAAATGACGCAATAGTTTCTGCGCCGGAAGATCAGTGAATAGCGAATGGCAACGGCGAAATACATCGAGCCCTACATCGAGCATGGCGCCAAAGCCGAAGCGGTACGCAAGATCACCGTGTCGGTTCCGGCCCATGTTCTGAAGGTTCTTTCCGATGAACGTACCCGTCGCCAGATCGGCAACCTGAGGCACGCCACGATAAGTGATCTTCTGTGCGAGGCGTTCCTGCATGCTTTTACTGGGCAACCACTGCCAACTGATGAGGAGCTGAGACGAACTATGGTTACCAAGAAGACTGCTGCGAAAAAACCGGCCGCCAAGAAACCCGCGGCCAAGAAGTCCACCGCGAAGAAGGCTCCGGCGAAAAAGAAAGTCGCCAAGGCCAAGGTCGCGACCGCACGCAAGACGGCCGCCAAGAAGGCCGTAAAGAAGGCTGCCAAGAAAAAGCCGGCCGCCAAGAAGGCCGTGAAGAAGGCTGCCAAGAAAAAGCCGGCCGCCAAGAAGGCCGTGAAGAAGGCTGCCAAGAAGCCCGCGAAAAAAGCCGCCAAGAAAGCGGCGCCGATGAAGGTCGCTGCGCTCGCTCTCTGAGACGGGCCGCGATTGCTGTTGCTGTAAACGATGTAAACCTTGCACCCTCTCCGCGAAGCCCAGCGCGGAGAGGGACCTCGATTCGAGGTCGCGCCCCGCCCCGCGGGGCGTTTCATTTTGTGTCGTGGCGATTTTGCCGATTGCCGCGGACGCGCGATCGGGCTAACGTGGCGGCCGCGCTTGCGGCGATCCAACCGCGACAAGGGGAGGCAGTCCGGGCGCATTACGTCGAATTGGGGATTGCCCATGGCTAACGATTTCGCTATCGCACGTGGCCGCGTGGCTGCGACTTTGCTGCTCGTCGCGCTGACTGTGGCATTGAGCGCCTGTTCCGGCGGGTCCGGTTCGTCGCAGGCTCCTGGCGGCAAGGCAGCGCCGACGGCGGCCAAACCGGCCACCATGGCCAGCACTGCGGCGGCTATGAAGCCCGCAGATCACCTGCAGACGATGACCGTCGATCAACTAATGAGCGCCGCGCAAAAGGCGCTCAAAGAGGATCGCCTGGTGGCGCCCGCGGGTGACAATGCCTTCGACTATTACCTGGAGGTTTTGAAGAAGAGCCCGAATAACCGCGCTGCGCAAGACGCGCTTCGCGAAACCTTCCCGTACGGTGCACAAACCGTCGATCAGACCATCAACCAGAAGGATTTCGCCGAGGCGCAACGCGAGATCAACTTGCTGGCTTCGGCCGATCCGACCAATTACACCCTGACCATCCTGCGCTCCAAGTTGGATGCGGCGCGCAAGGTCGCCACGCAGCAGCAGGCGGCGCAGCAGCAGGCCCAACAGGCCAGTGCCGCCGAGAAGACACGTCTGGCTGCGGCGGCCAGCGTGCTCAAACAGCAGCAGGCGCAGGCCGCGCTGGTTCGGCAGCAACAAGATCAAGCCGCCGCCTTGAAGCAGCAGCAGGCGCAGGCTGCTGTGCAGAAACAACAGGCCGCCGCGTTGCAGCAGCAGCAGGCACAGCAGGCAGCGCAGAGTCTGAATCGCGAGGCGCAAATCGTGCGACAGGTTCCGCCGCAATATCCGCTGAATGCGGCACGCGACGGCGAGCAGGGCTGGGTGGACGTCGAGTTCACCGTCAATGCCGACGGCAGTGTTGCCAATGCACACGTCACCGATGCCCAGCCGCGGCGCGTATTCGACCGTGCCGCGCTCGATGCGGTCGACCGCTGGCGGTTCAAGCCCGCGCTGATCAACGGCAGACCCACTGCCGTGGTCTTAAAGCGCCGCGTGGAGTTCAAGCTCTCCGGCAACGGTTGAGAGGCTTTTTGCGGGCGCGCGCGGTGGAAGCCGCGCGCGGCTCAGCCCTCGCCGTCCAGCAGCGCCTGGCGCAACAGCGCCAGCGCCGCCAGATTCTCATCCAGCGTCGCGGCATCGTTGTCGAGTTGACCGAGCGCTGCGTAGGCGGCGCTGTGCAGATCGGCAGGCAGCACGCGCAGCAGCCCGGCGGAGTCCGCCAGAATCAGCAGCGCATAGTCCATGCCGCTGGTTGCGGCACGCGCCGCATGCTGCAGATCGGCCAATATCTGGGCATGTGCCTGTTGCGAGCGCAGCGGATAACGCAAGCCCGCGCGCGGCAACAGGCGTATGCGCGGCACGCGGTGCACCAAGTCGCGCCGGGCCAGGGCATCCAGCAGACGCTCGCGCAGGCGCGGCAGGCCGTGGCTGACACGCGCGAGGCAGACCGATGCGGTCAGTGGACCCGCGCCCAACAGTCGCTGCAGCTCGGACAGCAACGGGTGCGCGAGCGGCAGCGCGTCGTCCATGTACCAGCTGCCTGCGCGCGCGCGCAGGCGACCGACCAGTATCAGCTCGGCCAGCAGCGCGGCGCCGAACAGGGTCTGCAGGTGCGGCGCAGAGTCCGCCTGCACGCTGCCGCGGCGCGGATCGAGCAGCAGCAGGGTGAGGCGTTCGGCGAGCAGCATGGTTCAGTGCCGGCGTTTGATCCGGCGTACAGGATGCGCGCGTGGCGTCGGCCAATCCAGTCCGGCCCAGTCTACGTACGGCAGGCCCAGCAGTTTGTCGAAGAACATCGGCATCAGCTGTGCCGGCACGGCGTCGTCACAGTTCCAGAGGATAACCATGCCTACGTGCAGGTCGGGAAAGAAGCCGATCATGGCGCGATAGCCCTGCACCGCGCCGGCGTGAAAGATCAGGCGGTGGCCGGCGTAGTCGTAGACACGCCAAGCCAGCGCATACTGCGCGTTGCGCAGACGCGCGCGGCGCCAGGGTGTGGCCCAGCGCTCGCTGGGAGTCTGCACCAGCGGCGTGTGCAGCACGCGCAGCAGGCGTGGCGAGAGCACTCGTGGATCGCCGCCCATCTGCGCGATCAGCCACTTCTCCATGTCGTCGAGACTAGCGTTGACACCCGCGGCCGGCGCCAGCCGGTAGTAGGTTTCCTTGGGCTGGAACGGTACCCAGCGGCCGCGGTCCAGCCAATGCGGCCGCGCCCAGCTTCTGCTGGCTTCGAGGGCCTCGCGCCCGTAGGTGGCGGTTTTCATTCCCAGCGGCCAGAAGATCCGTTTTTCGACCTGGTGGTAATAGAAATCGCCGGTCTCGGCGTAGACCACGTCACCGATCAAGCTGAAGGCGACGTTCTGGTAACTGTAGCAATCCCCAGGCGCGCAGATCGGATCGACCTCATCCAGCTTGCGCACCAGTTCGGGATAACGGCCATGGTCTTCCATCAGGTTGTCGTAGGTGTTGTGCGGCAGCCCGATGCGTTGGCTGAGAATGTCGGCGATGGTGGCCTCGCGCGCGTACTGCGCGTTCTTCAGCATGAAAAACGGCAACGCTTTTTCGATGCGCGTGTTCCAGCCGAAGGCGCCATCCTGCACCAGCAGCCCGGTCAGCGCACTGGCGAAAGCCTTGGACAGCGACGCGATGCGGAACACCGTCTGCGGCGTGACCTTGGCGCCGGTTACAGTGTCGGCATAACCCAGTGTGCGCTGCCAGCGCACCTTGCCATCGACGACAACTGCGGTGGCGATGCCGGCTGCGGCATTGCGCGCCATGACCTGGTCGAGCCAGCCATCGTAGGCGCGGATGCTTTCGGCGACGCGACCCTTGGGCAGCGGGCCGCCCACAGGCACTTCACGGCCAGCGGCTGCTGCGCGGGTCATGGACGCGCCGGCCAGCAGTATCAGGCAGGCCAGCAGTACAGGCGCCTGGCGCCGCATGGATTTCGACATGAACTGCTATGCTCTTTGCGCTGACGCGGCGCTCCGCGCCACCACCAGGAGGACCGACCGATGCTCGCGATCATCATACTGATCGTCGTTGCCGCGATTGTCCTGTACTTCATCGGGCTCTACAACGGCCTGGTGACCGCGCGCAACGGTTACAAGAACAGTTTTGCGCAGATCGATGTGCAGCTCACGCGCCGCCATGACCTGATCCCCAATCTGGTGGAGACCGCCAAGGGCTACATCGCCCATGAGCGCGGCACGCTGGAAGCGGTGACCGAGGCCCGCACCGCCGCGGTGAATGGCCTGGCTGCGGCCAAGGCCGCGCCCGGCAGCCCGCAGGCCATGCAGCAACTGGGCGGCGCCGAGACGCAGCTGACGCAATCGCTGGGGCGCCTGTTCGCGGTGGCCGAGGCCTACCCGGACCTGAAAGCCAACCAGAACATGATGCAGCTTTCCGAGGAGCTCAGCTCCACCGAGAACCGCGTCGCCTTCGCGCGTCAGGCCTACAACGATTCGGTGATGGGCTACAACAATCGCTGCCAGATGTTTCCATC
>JAJYQO010000075.1 GCA_021794575.1 Pseudomonadota bacterium
GGCGCACATCGTCGCCGCCGCGCCGCCACACCTCGATCAGCGCGAACGGCGCCGGATAGTGCGCCTTGCGCACCTTGGCGGCGGTCTGCCTGCGCAGCAGCGGCGCCAGCAGTTGCCGCGCCGGCCAAGTGTTGCCGGCCCATGCGCGCAAGCGCTGCGCGGGCGGCTGCGACGGCGGCTGTCGCAGCACGCTGCGCGCCGCGTCCAGCAGCGCGCGCTCATCGGTGATGCGGTCGAGCAGGCCCAGCGCGCGCGCGGCCTCGGCGGAAAGCGCCTTGCCGGTCAGCATCAGCGGCAGCGCCTGCAGCGCTCCGATCAGGCGCGGCAGCCGCGCGGTGCCGCCCCAGCCCGGATGGATGCCCAGCATCACCTCGGGCAGTCCGATGCGCGTTTTCGCATCGGTGCTGGCTACGCGGTGCGTGCAGGCCAGCGCCAGCTCGGTGCCGCCGCCCATGCAGTGGCCGTGGATGGCGGCCACGCTGGGGCAGGGCAGATCGGCCAGCTTCTGGTACACGCGCTGGCCGAACTCGATGGCCGCGCGCACGGCGCCGTCACGCTCGTAACCGGCGAATTCGTGGATGTCGGCGCCGGCGATGAAGCCCGCCGCCTTGCCCGAGCGCACGATCACGCCTTTCGGCGGTTCGATGCGCAGGCGGTCCAGCAGCTGGTCCAACTCCTCCAGCACCGCGCGCGCCATGGCGTTGACGCTGCTGCCGGCGCGGTCCAGCGTCAGTGTCACGAGGCCCTCGGCGTCGTTCTCGGCGCGCCAGTGGCGCAAACGCAATCCCTCGAACATCGCGGGCTCCGGCATGGAATCAGGCGATGATCGGCCGCGCATGCGGAGCGGTCAATGCATGCGCGGCCGCGGGGTTCGCTGGGCTTCAGTCGACCGGCAGGCAGTGGCCGCGTACCCAGATGCGATAGCCGTCATCGGTCCAGCGCCAGTGGCCGGGCACCCAGGCGCAGCGCGGCGGCGGTCGCACGTACACCACGCGCGCTGGTGGAGCGGCGACGCAGCCGCCCAGCAGAGCGGCCGCGAGCACGGCCGACGAGGCCAGCAGTCGTGTGCGCATGGCGGCCTTCCTCAACGCGCCCAGTGACCGGCGCGGAATACCCACCGCGGCCCCCGCGGCACCCAGCGCGGGCCCACCCAGCGCCAGCCCGGACGCGCGGGCATCCAGTGGCCGCGCACCCACACGTAATGCCGCAGCCGCGGCGCCCAGCGCCACCAGCCTGGGGCCCACACCCAACCGGGCCGCACCACCATGCGTTCGACGCGCGGCGGTGGCGGGGCGATGCCGACGCTAAGCGCGACGAAGCCGCGCGCCTGCGCCGGGGGCGCCTGGAAGGTTCCGAGTGCTGCCAGCGTCAGCAGGACGGGCAGGATCAGCTTGCGTGTAGTCATGCGCGTGCTCCGTCATGGCGCCGCGATTCGCGGCTCATCCGTATCAACGCGGCGGCGCGCGTGCTGTTGACCGCGGCGGCATCCGCGTTCAGCCCGTGCTCGGCTTGCGTCTCTGGCGCCCGCGGGCGGGCGCGCCGGGACGTGGGCGTAAAATGCCGGCATTGCCCAGCGGACCCCGATCATGAGCACCCCCGCGCCCCAGATGCCCGTCGTCCGGATCGAGCCCGAGCAGGCCCCGCTGCGCTTCGTCACCGCCGCCAGCCTGTTCGATGGCCACGACGCCGCCATCAACATCATGCGCCGACTGATCCAGGCGCAGGGCGCGGAGGTGATCCATCTCGGCCACAACCGCAGCGTCGAAGACGTGGTGCGCGCCGCGCTGCAGGAAGATGCCGACGCCATCGCCCTGTCGTCATACCAGGGCGGCCACGTCGAGTACTTCAAGTACATGGTCGACATGCTGCGCGAGCGCGGCGCCGGCCACATCCGCGTGTTCGGCGGCGGCGGCGGCACCATCACGCCGGAGGAGATCGCCGAGCTGCAGGCCTACGGCGTCGAACGCATCTACCACCCCAACGACGGCATGCACATGGGGCTGGTGGCGATGATCGAGGATGTGGTGCGCCGTGCGCGAGCGGCGCGGGATGCGGCCAGGAAAACGGGACTCGGGACTCGGCACTCGGGACTCGGAAGAGCGGCGCCGCCCGATCTCGGGGATGAAATCGGCGTGGGACGCATGCTCAGCGCGCTCGAAGATGGTGAATTTTCGGAGTCCGAACTCGCACTGTTGCGCAAGCGGTGGGCGCGCGGCTCTTCCGAGTCCCGAGTGCCGAGTCCCGAGTCCCGCACACCTGTGCTCGGCCTCACCGGCACCGGCGGCGCCGGCAAGTCCAGCGTCGTCGACGAACTGCTGCTGCGCTTCCTGCATGCCTTCCCGGAGATGCGCATCGCCGTGCTGGCGGTGGACCCGACGCGCCGGCGCAGCGGTGGCGCCCTGCTGGGCGACCGCATCCGCATGAACGCGTTGCGCAGTCCGCGCGTGTACATGCGCTCGATGGCCACGCGCCGCCAGCACGCCGCTACCAACCGCGTGCTCAAGGACTGCATCGCCTTCCTGCGCGGGCAGGGCTTCGACCTCGTCATCGTCGAAACCGCCGGCATCGGCCAGAGCGACTCCGAGATCGTCGACATGGTCGATTTCCCGATCTACGTGATGACCAGCGACTACGGCGCCGCCAGCCAGCTCGAGAAGATCGACATGCTGGACTTTGCCGAACTCGTCGTGCTCAACAAGTACGACCGCCGCGGTGCCGAGGACGCGCTGCGCGACGTGCGCAAGCAGTGGAAGCGCAACCGCGCCAAGTTCCAGCTGACCGACGAGCAGGTGCCGGTCTATCCGACCATCGCCAGCCAGTTCAACGACCCGGGCATGACCTGGATGTTCATGGAGTTGTGCCGGTTGCTGCGCGAAAGGGGGTCCCGCGAAAGGGGGTCAGAGTCCCTTTTCGGGAAAGGGAGTCCGAAAAGTGACTCTGACCCCCTTTCGGACCCCCTTATCAAGGAGCCGCGCGCCACCGTGCTGATCCCTGGCCGCCGCGTGCGCTACCTGGCAGAAATCGCCGAGCAGGGCCGCGCCATCAACGCGCGCATCGAGCGCGAGGCCGAGGCGGCCAGCCGCGCCCGGCACTACTACGAATCGCTCAAGGCGCTGGGAGACAGCGAATTGCCGGAACCCCTGCATGTCTATCCGCAGGACGCCTTGCGAGTCCCGAGTTCCGAGTCCCGGATCCCGCTAGAACTGCGCCAGCGCTACAACGAAGCGCTGCAGGCGCTGTCCGCCGAGGCCCTGACCCTGCTGCGCGAGTGGCCGGCGCGCAAGGCATCGGTCACCGCCGAGGTCACCGAATACCAGGTGCGCGGCAAGGCCATCCGCGTGCAGAACTACCGCGAGTCGCTCAGCCACCAGAAGATCCCCAAGGTGGCGCCGCCGCAGTACCGCGACTGGGGCGACCTGCTGCGCTTCCTGATGCGCGAGAACCTGCCCGGTTCCTACCCCTACACCGGCGGCGTGTACCCGTATCGGCGCGTCGGCGAGGATCCCACGCGCATGTTCGCCGGCGAGGGCACGCCCGAGCGCACCAACCGCCGCTT
>JAJYQO010000001.1 GCA_021794575.1 Pseudomonadota bacterium
CGACGAGCTGCCAGACTGCTCCACCCCGCAACACAGACGAAAAGTATAGGCAAAGGGGCATCCGGACGCAAGCGCCGCGCGATGCCTCAGCCTCCGAATCCGCGCAAGCACCAGTCCAGGAGCGGCCCCTGGAAGACGCCAAGCGCCAGCAGCGCCAACGCGTTCAGCGACAGCACCCAGCGCAGCGACGCGTCGCTGCTGACCAGCAGTGCGCTGTCTTCGGCGGGCTTGTCGAAATACATCACCTTGACCACGCGCAGATAGTAAAACAGGCTGATGATTGCCGCGAAGGCGCCGACGATGGCCAACCAGAGCATGTGCGCCCCGATCGCCGATTGCAGCACCAACAGCTTGGCCCAGAAGCCGAACAGCGGCGGCACCCCGCCCAGCGAGAACATGGCCAGCGCCATGAGCCCGGCGAACCAGGGCGAGCGCTGATTGAGGCCGCGCAGATCATCGATGCGATCGGCCTCGAATCCGGCACGCGCCAACGCCAGAATCACGCCGAATGCAGCGGTGGACATCAGCACGTAAGCGATCGCGTAGAACACTGCCGCCGCATTGCCGAAGGACGTGCCCGCGGAGAGGCCGAGAAACAAGAATCCCATGTGGCCAATGGTCGAATAGGCCAGCATGCGTTTGAGATTGCTCTGCACGATGGCCACCAGGCTACCGATGACCAGCGATGCCACTGCCAGCACCGCCAGCATGTCCTGCCAGTACGGCAACAGCGGATGCAGGCCCACATCGAGCAGACGCAGCGCCATGCCCACTGCCGCCAACTTGGGCGCTGAGGCCACGAACAGCGTCACCGCCGACGGGGAGCCTTCGTACACATCGGGCAGCCACATATGGAACGGCGCGGCACCGAACTTGAAGGCGATGCCCGCGATCACGAACACCAGACCGAACACGGCAAGACTCTGGTGCGGCGTCACCGGCAACGTGGCGGCGATACCCGGCAGCGAGAGCGTGCCGGTGGCGCCGTACAGCATGGACATGCCGTACAGCAGCAGGCCCGAGGCCAGCGCGCCAAGAACGAAATACTTCATGGCGGCCTCGGTGGCGCGCGGCGAATCCCGATCCAGTGCGACCAGGGCGTAAGACGACAGCGTCAGCAGCTCCAGTCCCAGATAGATCATCACCAGGTTGCCGGCCGAAACCAGCAGCATGATGCCGAGCAGCGCAAACAGGGTCAGCGTGTGGAACTCGCCGACAGCCATCTTGCGCATGCGCAGATAGGGCTCGGAAAACACGAACACCAGTGCCACGGAGAGTATCGAGAACAGCTTCAGGATCTGCGCCAGCGTGTCGTCGACATACATGCCCGAGAACGCCGTGGCCGGTATGGCGCGCTGCGCTGAAACCACCAGCAGCGCGGTCACCAGCAGCGCCAGCATGGACAGCCAGTGCATGGCACTGCGATAGCGCGTGCCGGCGAATGCGTCGAACAGCAGCAACACGCAGATCGCCCCGGTCAGATACAACTCCGGAAGCATCGTCAGAACATCATTCCAGCTCATCGCGTGGCATCCTCAAAGCTTGCTGTGACCCAGCATCTGCACGAGCTGGTTAACCGAGGGATCGAGCAGTTTGACCAACGGCTCGGGCCAGATGCCGATGAACAGCGTGAATGCGGCAAATGCCGCCAGCACCAGCGCCTCGCGGGCGTTGATATCGGGCATGGCCTCCACGTGGGCATTGGCCGGTTCGCCCCACACCACGCGCTTCACCAGCCACAGCGTGTAGCCGGCACCGATCACCAGGGTGAACGCCGCCAGCAACGCCAGCCACGGATTGGCTGCGAAGCTGGCCAGGATCACCATGAACTCGCCCACGAAACCGGAGGTGCCCGGCAGGCCGGTGTTGGCCATGGCGAAGAACACCATGAAGATCGCGAACCACGGCATCACCCGCGCCAGACCGCCGTAATCCTTGATCAGGCGCGTGTGCAGGCGGTCGTACATCACACCGATGCTGGTAAACAACGCGCCGGAAACGAATCCGTGCGAAATCATCTGCACCATGGCGCCCTGCAGACCAAGCTGTGCAGCATCCAGATGCTGGGCGCGGATCAGCATGAACACGATGAACAGGCCCAGGGTGACGAAACCCATGTGCGCTATCGACGAGTAGGCCACGAGTTTCTTCATGTCCTCCTGCACCAGCGCTACGTAACCGATGTAGATCACCGCGATCAGGCTCAGCGCGACCACCAGCCAGGCGTAGTGCTGCGCGGCATCCGGCGTCACCGGCAGCGCGAAGCGGATCAGTCCATAGGCGCCGATCTTCAGCATCACCGCGGCCAGCACCACCGAACCGCCGGTCGGCGCCTCGACGTGCGCGTCCGGCAGCCAGGTGTGCACCGGCACCATCGGAATCTTGACGGCGAAGGCCAGCAGGAAGGCGAAGAACAGCCAGGTCTGAGCGTTCATGCCCAGCGGCAGGGTCTGCCAGGCAGCGATGTCGAACGTGCCCGACTTCAGGTACAGGTAAATCAGCCCGATCAGCATGAAGATCGAGCCCAAGAACGTGTACAGGAAGAACTTCAGCGAGGCGTACACGCGCCGCGGGCCGCCCCACACGCCGATGATCAGGAACATCGGGATCAGTTGCGCCTCGAAGAACACGTAGAACAGCAGCGCATCGGTAGCCGCGAACACGCCGATCATGAAGCCCTGCAGCACCAGCATCGCCGCCATGTACTGGTGCACGCGGCTCTGGATCACCTCCCACGCGCCGATGATCACCAGCACCGTAGTGAGTGTGGTCAGCAGGATCAGCGCCATGGCAATGCCGTCGACACCCAGCGCGTAGTTGACGTGCAGTGCGGTGATCCACGGATGCGACTCGGTGAACTGCATGGCCGCGCTGCCGTAGTCGAAGCCGGGCAGCATGGCCAGGTTGACCGCCAGCGTGGCCAGCGCGGTCAGCAACGCCAGCCAGCGCGCCAGACGCGGGCGCCGCTCGCCGGCCAACAGCACGGGCGCGGCGCCGACGATCGGCAGCCAGATCAGCAGGCTAAGAAAAGGCCAGTGGCTCATGGACAAGGGATTCCCGTCGGGTGCTCAGGCGTGAGGAACGAGCAGGAATCCGGCCAGCAGCAGGATCAGCCCGACGATCATCGCGAAGGCGTAGTGGTAGAGAAAACCGGACTGCAGCGTGCGCGCGCGCCGTGCGACGCGATCGACCAGCGACGCTGATCCATTGACCATCACGCCGTCGATGGCGCCGACATCGGCGCCCTTCCACAGTGCCTGGCCCAGCGCGACGCTGCCGCGCGCGAACAGCGCGTTGTAGACCTCGTCGAAATAGAACTTGTTGTCGACGACACGGTAGACCGGCCCGAGGACGCGCTTGACCGCATCGGCCATGGCGGGATTAAGCAAGTACACATAGCTGGTGACCACGATCCCGGCGACGGCGATCCAGAACGGCGCGGTGAACACGGCATGCAGAGTCAACGCCAGCACACCGTGAAAGTGCGCGGCCATCTCCGCCAGCACGTCGTGCGCCGGCGCCACTACGATTGCGCTGCCGAAAAAGTTGCCGTACAGCAGCGGCCACACGGTGAAGATGCCAATGAGCAGCGAGGGAATGGCCAGCAGTACCAGCGGCAGCGTGACCACCCACGGCGATTCGTGCGGCGCATGCGCCAGCACGCCGCGCTCGCCGTGAGCTTCGCCGTGCGCGTCGTCGTGGCCATGACCGGCATGCGCATCGACATGGAAGCGCTCCTTGCCGTGGAACGTCAGATACATCATGCGGAACGTGTATGTCGCCGTGACGAACACGCCCAGCAGCACGCACCAGTACGCGTAGGACGCACCCCAGACATGCGAGGCGCCCACCGCCTCGATGATGGCATCCTTCGAGTAGAACCCGGCGAACGGCGGAATCCCGCACAGCGCCAGCGATCCCACCCACATGGTCAGGTAGGTGACCGGCATGTAGCGGCGCAGCCCGCCCATGTAGCGCATGTCCTGCTCGTGGTGCATGGCCATGATCACCGAGCCTGCACCGAGGAATAACAACGCCTTGAAGAAAGCGTGCGTCATCAGGTGGAACATGCCCGCCGCGTACGCCGAGGCGCCCAGCGCGGCCATCATGTAGCCGAGCTGTGAAAGCGTCGAATAGGCCACCACACGCTTGATGTCCCACTGCGTGATGCCGATCAGGCCCAGGAAGAACGCGCCGGTGGCGCCGATCACCAACACCACGCTCAGCGCCGTCGTCGACAGCTCGAACAGCGGCGACATGCGCGCCACCATGAACACGCCGGCGGTCACCATGGTGGCGGCATGGATCAATGCCGAGATCGGCGTCGGTCCTTCCATCGAGTCCGGCAACCAGACGTGCAGCGGCACCTGCGCGGATTTGCCCATGGCCCCGATGAACAGCAGGATGCAGATCACCGTCGCCGCCGACCAGGGATGACCCGGAATGATCTGGATGCTGCGGCCGACCAGACTGGGCGCGTGCGCGAAAGCGGTGCCGTAATCCAGGCTGCCCAAGAAGTGCAGCGCCGCGGCGATGCCCAGCACGAAGCCCAGATCGCCCACGCGGTTGACGATGAATGCCTTCATGCCGGCGAACGACGCGGAGGGCTTCTTGAACCAGAAGCCGATCAGCAGATACGACACCAGCCCCACGCCTTCCCAGCCGAAAAACAGCTGCAGGAAGTTGTTGCTCATCACCAGCATCAGCATGAAGAAGGTAAACAGCGCGATGTAGCTGAAGAAGCGCTGGTATCCGTCGTCATCGGCCATGTAGCCGATGGTGTAGATGTGCACCATCAGCGAGACGAAGCTCACCACCACCATCATCATGGCGCTGAGGCGGTCGATCAGGAAACCCACATGTGCGCCAATGCCGGCGACCTGGAACCAGGTGTAGATGTTCTGGTCGTAATCCGGCGCGCCGCCCCAGACCAACTGATAGAACACGTAGAACGACAGCACGCAGGCGATGCCGACACCCAGGATGGTCACGCCATGCGCGCCGGCGCGGCCGATCTGCCGTCCCAGCAGACCGGCCAGCACGGCACCGAGCAGCGGCGCGAGAACGATGGCGAGCAGGAGCGATGTGGAGAGCATGGAATCCTCAGCCGCGCAGATCGTCGAATTCGGCCACGTTGATCGTGCGCCGGTTGCGGAACAACAGGGTCAGGATGGCCAGACCGATGGCCGACTCCGCCGCTGCCACGGTCAGAATGAAGAACACGAACACTTGACCGGCCACGTCGCCAAAAAAGCGCGAGAACGCGATGAAGTTGATGTTGACCGCCAGCAGCATCAACTCGATGGCCATCAGCAACACGATGACGTTCTTGCGGTTGATGAATATGCCGGCTACGGCGATGCAGAACAGCACGGCGCCGAGCACGATGTAATGCGCGAGGGTAATCATGGCTGCGCTCCCGGATCGCCGCGTTCGGCGGGCATGCTGACCAGACGCACGCGATCGCGTGCCACCGCCGCCACCTGCTGCGACGCGTTCTGGTGGCGCACACCAACCCTGTGGCGCAGGGTCAGCGCGACCGCCGCCACGATGCCGACGGTCAAGATCATCGCCGCCACCTCGAACGGAAGCAGGTACTGCGTATACAGCGCCGTGCCGATCCATGCCACGTTGGATTCACCGTGCATGGCCGCCGGATTCGGCGGCGGTGCCACCTGCATGGCACGCAGGCCGATCAGCGTCACCATCTCGGCCAGCATGATCAGCGCCACGCCGATGCCGACCGGCAGGTGGCGGATGAAGCCCTCGCGTGCCGCCGCGACCTTGATGTCGAGCATCATCACCACAAACAGGAACAGCACCATCACCGCGCCGACATAAACCACGATCAGCACCAGCGCCAGGAACTCGGCCTGCATCAGCATCCAGATGCAGGCGACGCTGAAAAAGGTCAGTACCAGGCTCAGCACCGCATGCACCGGATTGCGCAGCGTGATCACCAGCAGCGCACCGAGCACGGCGAAGAACGCGAAGAAATAGAACGCCAGCAGTTGGATGGTCATGGAAGGTTCTTCCCGCTCAACGGAACGCGGCGTCCTGCGCACGCGCGGCGGCGATCTCCTTTTCGAAGCGGTCGCCGATGGCCAGCAGTTGCGACTTGCTCACGATGTTCTCGCCGCGCTGCTCGAAGTGGTACTCGTGGATATGCGTTTCGACGATCGAATCGACCGGGCAGGATTCCTCGCAGAAGCCGCAGAAGATGCACTTGAACAGGTCGATGTCGTAGCGCGTGGTACGGCGCTGGCCGTCGGCACGCGGTGCCGAGTCGATGGTGATCGCCAGCGCCGGACACACCGCCTCGCACAATTTGCAGGCGATGCAGCGCTCCTCGCCGTTGGGGTAGCGGCGTAACGCGTGCAGGCCGCGGAAGCGGTTGGACTTGGGGATGTGCTCCATCGGGTAGCGCATCGTGTACTTGGGCTTGAACATGTAGGCCATGGTCAAGCCGAGCCCCTGCAGCAATTCCAGCAGCAGCAGGCTCTTGAGGTAACGCGTGGCGCGGCTCATGGCTCAGGCCCCGGGCGTGACGATGTGGAAATACTTCAGCAGTCCAGCCACCAGCACCCAGACCAGCGCGATGGGGATGAACACCTTCCAGCCCAGACGCATGATCTGGTCGTAGCGGTAACGCGGAAAACTGGCGCGGAACCACAGGAACAGGAACGCCAGCAAGAATGCCTTGGTCAGCAGCCAGAAGAAGCTGCCCTGCCCGATCGGGCCCCAGGTGGATGGAAACGGACTCAGCCAGCCACCGAAAAAAAGGATCGATGCCAGAAACGCCACCAGGATCATGTTGGCGTATTCGGCCAGGAAAAACAGCGCGAAGGCCGAACCCGAATACTCGACATGGAAGCCGGCGACGATCTCGCTCTCGCCTTCCGCCACATCGAACGGCGCGCGGTTGGTCTCGGCGGTGCCGGACACGAAGTAAATCACCGCCATCGGCAGCAGCGGCAACCAGAACCAATGCAGCAGGCCGCCCCCCTGCGCCTCGACGATGCGGCTCAGGTTGAGGCTGCCGGCCAGCACCAGTACGCACACCAGCGCCAGGCCCATGGCCAGCTCGTAGGACACCATCTGGGCCGCGGAGCGCATGGCGCCGAGCAATGCATAGCGCGAGTTGGAAGCCCAGCCGGCCAGAATGATGCCGTACACGCCCATCGAGGTCATCGCCAGCAGGTAGAGCACGCCGGCATTGATGTTGGAAAGCACCAGGCCATCCGAGAACGGGATCACCGCCCAGGCTGCCAGCGCCGGAACCAATGCCAGCATCGGCGCCAGGAAAAACAGGAAGCGGTTGGCGTTGGTCGGGACGACGATCTCCTTGATCAACAGTTTCACCACGTCGGCAAAAGCCTGCAGCAACCCCAGTGGGCCGACCTGGTTGGGTCCCATGCGCACGTGCATCCAGCCGATCACCTTGCGCTCCCAGTACACGAACATCGCCACCGCGATGACCAGGGGCAAGGTGATCGCCAGCACTTTGGCCAGCGTCCACAGCACCAGTAGAAGTTGCGCGAGCATGCTCAGGCCTTTGCGAGTTCGACGATGGCACCGTAAGCAGGCAGCGCTACGGTTTCGGGATGGGTGGCGTCGATACGCGTCGCACCGCGCGGCAGCGAAGGGTCGATGCCCACGCCGAGGCTGATCTCGCCGACACGCACTTGTGCGCCGGCGTTCAGGCCCAGCGCCAGAGCATCCTCGCCGCGCAGCCAGACGCGCGCGGGTTCGCTCAGCGGATGTTCCTGCAGCGCAGGCGCGCGCCGCAGCACGGCATCGCCGCGATAGATCGGCACCTGGACGACGCGTTGCAGACCAGCGGCACCGGTATTGCCGGGCGGCGCGCCCAGCGCGCTGCCCGGCGCGGGATGCTGCGCCAGTGACGGCGCCAGTTCACCGCGCAGTTCATCCAGCGTATTGAAGCCGAAACCGGGCAGCGTCAGCAGTCCGCCCAGCGCGCGCAGCGCCTTCCAGCCCGGACGCGCCTCGCCCGGCAGCTTGGCGCCCGCGCCAACTGTCTGCGCCACGCCTTGCAGATTCACCAGCGTCGCGTCGATCTCGGGCGTCAGGCCGATCGGCAGGATCACATCGGCGAGCTCGCGCAGCCGTTCGCCGGCAAAGGGCGCGAACGCGATCACCGTGTCGGCCGCACGCAGCGCGGCCAGCGCCTGGCTGCCGAGCGCGAAATCCTCGGGCACCTCGGCGCCATACAGTACG
Source organism: Pseudomonadota bacterium (assembly GCA_021794575.1). GTDB lineage: Bacteria > Pseudomonadota > Gammaproteobacteria > Xanthomonadales > Rhodanobacteraceae > Metallibacterium. The sequence continues at coordinate 8,239 of JAJYQO010000001.1, forward strand.
TAGACCTCGCGTGGTTGCGCCAGCAGCGCGTCCAGTGCCTGCCCCGGTGCCGGCAGCACACCGACTTTGGCCAGGCCCAGCGCATTCGCGCCGTCGGGCACTTCCTGAAACGCCAGTCCGGAGGCCTGCGCGATGTAGCGCGCCAGCGCGCGCAGCCACGAAGACTGGGGATGCCGTACGGCATCGAGACCGAACAGCAACGCGCCGGCACTGGCTTGGCGCAGGTCGTGCACGATGGCCGCGGCCGACGCGTCGGCCGGCTGCGCCGCCACGAATTCGCGCAACGGCTCCGGCAACGCCGGCGCATCCGGCAGTTGCGCGGCGGCAGCGGCCAGTTGCGCGAGCGCGCCGGGCAGACGCGCAGGCGTCACAGCCACGTTGCTGCCGGGTGAATAGCGCAGTTCGACCCGGCGCACGCCCACACTGTGCACTTTGGCGCCGCGCTTTGCGGCCTGATGCAGGCGATGGTTGACCAGCGGCAACTCGCTGCGCAGATCGCAGCCGACCAGCAGGGCGGCATCGGCCTTTTCCAGTTCCGCCACGGCCAATGGCCAAGGCTGCGCCACCGGTGCATCCGCGAAGTCCAGCGTGCGCAGGCGGTGGTCGATGCCGGCGCTGCCCAGTCCCTTGGCCAGGCGTGCCAGCAGTGCACCTTCCTCGCAGGAAGCAGCCGGGTGCACCAGCAATCCGATGGCATCGCCGGAGACAGCGCGCAGGCGCGCGGCGGCAAAGCCCAGCGCATCGTCCCAGTCGGTTTCGATCCAAGCGCCATCGCGTTTGACCATTGGCTTGACGGCGCGATCATCCGCGTACAGGCCCTGATGGCTGTAGCGGTCACGGTCGGAGAGCCAGCACTCGTTGATGGCCTCATTGTCGCGCGGCACCGTACGCAGCACCTCGCCACGGCGCGTGTGCAGCCACAGGTTGGAGCCCAGCGCGTCGTGATAGCCGATCGAAGGCCGCGCAATCAGCTCCCAGGCACGCGCCTGGAAGCGGAATACCTTGTTGGTCAGCGCGCCGACCGGGCAGACGTCGATGATGTTGCCCGACAGTTCGCTCTCGATGCTCTTGCCGATGTAGGTGCCGATTTCCAGATGCTCGCCGCGGTTCAATCCGCCCAGTTCGTGAGTACCGGCGATCTCGCTCATGAAGCGCACGCAGCGTGTGCATTGGATGCAGCGCGTCATCTCGGTGGCCACCAGCGGACCGATGTCCTCGTCGGCCACCACGCGTTTGCGTTCGGTGTAGCGTGAAATCGAACGTCCGTAACCGAGCGAGACGTCCTGCAATTCGCACTCGCCGCCCTGATCGCAGATCGGGCAGTCCAGCGGATGGTTGATGAGCAGAAACTCCATCACGTCGCGCTGCCAGCGCAAGGCCTTTTCGGAGCGCGTATGGACTTTCATGCCCTCGGCGACGGGCGTGGCGCAGGCCGGCTGCGGTTTGGGAATGGGCTTGCCGCCCATCTCCACTTCGACCAGGCACTGCCGGCAATTGGCGGCGATCGGCAGCTTGCGGTGATAACAGAAGCGCGGGATCGCGACGCCGATCCGGTCGGCCGCCTGGATGATCATGCTGCCCTTAGGCACCTGCAATGCACGACCGTCGATTTCGATATTGACATGATCCGGCGCGCTCACCGGATTGGAAGGTTGTGCGCTCATGCGCTTTCTCCCCGGGACTCGGGACTCGGGACTCGGGACTCGCAAAAGCCTGCCCATGCCCTGCATCCGGCTTCGTACAATCCGGCCTCCCGCATTGCCACCCGCGCTCCTAGGATCCCGCCACACGCGAATCGTGTCCGAGTCCCGAGTCCCGAGTCCCGAGTCCCGCTGAAGCGATTCATGCGGCCACCCCGATGTCGCCATCGACCAGCGAACGACCGTGCTCCACGTAGTGCTCGAACTCGTGCCAGTAGTGGCGCAGGAAACCCTGTACCGGCCAGGCGGCGGCCTCGCCGAAGGCGCAGATGGTGTGGCCTTCGATCTGTCCGGCGATGGCCTTCAGGCGGTGCAGGTCGTCGGGCGTGCCCTTGCCTTCGACGATGCGGGTCAGCACGCGGTACATCCAGCCGGTGCCTTCGCGACAGGGCGTGCACTGGCCGCAGGATTCGGCGTAATAGAAACGACTGATGCGCTGGCAAGCGCGCACCATGCAGGTAGTCTCGTCCATCACGATCACCGCGCCGGAGCCGAGGCCGGAGCCGGCCTTCTGGATGGCGTCGTAGTCCATGGTCAGGCCCAGCATCGTCTCGCCCGGCAGTACCGGCATCGATGAGCCGCCCGGAATCACCGCCTTGAGCTTGCGCCCACCGCGCACGCCGCCGGCCATCGCCAGCAGATCCTTGAACGGCGTACCGAGGCGGATCTCGAAATTGCCGGGCTGGTTGACGTGACCCGATACCGAAAAGATCTTCGGCCCGCCGTTGTTGGGCTTGCCCTGGGCCAGGAACCAATCGGCGCCCTTGCGCAAAATGGCCGGCACCGAAGCGTAGGTCTCGGTGTTGTTGATCGTGGTCGGTTTGCCGTACAAGCCGTAGTTGGCGGGAAACGGTGGCTTGAAGCGCGGCTGGCCCTTCTTGCCTTCCAGCGATTCCATCAGCGCGGTTTCCTCACCGCAGATGTAGGCGCCGGCGCCCAGCGCGTTGTGGATGTCGATATCGATGCCCGAGCCCTGGATGTTCCTACCCAGCAGGCCGGCAGCGTAGGCCTCCTGCAACGCCAGCTCGACGTGCTCGAACGGCTCGTGATGGAACTCGCCGCGCAGGTAGTTGTAAGCCACCGTGCTGCCGGTGGCGTAGCAGGCGATGGCCATGCCCTCGATCACCGCATGCGGGTTGAAGCGCAGGATGTCGCGGTCCTTGCAGGTGCCCGGCTCGGACTCGTCCGAGTTGCAGAGGATGTACTTCTGCATCGCACCCTTGGGCATGAACGACCACTTCAGGCCGGTTGGAAAGCCCGCGCCGCCGCGGCCGCGCAGGCCCGATTTTTTGACTTCGTCGATGATCGAGGTCGGGTCCGGTTTTTCGGCCAGGATCTTCTTCCAGGCCTGGTAACCGCCCGTCTTCAAATAGTTCTCCAGCGACCACGGCGTGTCGAAATGCAGCGTGGTGTAGACGGCCTGGTGCTCTTCGGGTGCGGGTCCGTATGCCATCATCAACCTCACTTCAAACCATCGAGGATCTGGTCGAGCTTCTGCGCCGTCAGCCGCTCGTGGTAATGGCCGTCGACGACCATCATCGGCGCACCGGCGCAGGCGGCCAGACATTCCTCTTCACGCTTCAGGAAGATGCGCCCGTCGGACGTGCTCTCGCCCAGACGGATGCCCAACTTCTGCTCGCAGTGGCGCACCAGATCCTCGGCGCCATTGAGCCAGCACGAAATATTGGTGCAAATCGCCACGTTGTGGCGGCCCACCGGCTCGAGCTGGAACATCGAGTAGAAACTGGCTACCTCGTAGGCCCATACCGGCGGAATGCCCAGGTACCCGGCCACCGCGGCGATCAGCGCATCGGTGAGATGGCCGCCATTCTGTTGCTGCGCCGCCATCAGCGCCTGCAACGTCGCCGAACGGCGGCGGTCGGCCGGAAACTTGGTCAGCCAGTGCTCGATTTCCGCGCGCGTTTCCGCGCTCAGCACCGTCGCGGGATCGATGTCCCTGACCAGATCGAAATTGCCGGTTGCTCGCATCGTTTGCTTCCCGATCAGCGGTCGATTTCGCCGAAGACCACGTCGTAGGTGCCGATCATGGCCACCACATCGGCCAGCATGTGGCCGCGCACGATCTCGTCCATCGAGGACAGGTGCACGAATCCCGGAGCGCGCACCTTGACGCGGAACGGCTTGTTGGCGCCGTCCGAAATCATGTACACGCCGAACTCGCCCTTGGGCGCCTCCACCGCGCTGTAGCACTCGCCGGCCGGTACCGTGTAGCCCTCGGTGAACAGCTTGAAGTGGTGGATCAGCGCTTCCATGTCTTCCTTCATGTCCGCACGCTGCGGCGGGATGATCTTGTGGCTTTCCAGGATCACCGGGCCGGGATTGCGGCGCAGCCATTCCACGCACTGCCGGATGATGCGGTTGGACTGGCGCATCTCGGCCATGCGCACCAGATAACGGTCGTAGCAATCGCCGTTGGCGCCAACCGGAATGTCGAAATCCACATCGGCATAGGCCGCGTAGGGCTGCTTCTTGCGCAAATCCCAGGCGATGCCCGAGCCGCGCAGCATCGGGCCGGTCATGCCCCAGGCACGCGCCTGTTCCGGGCTGACCACGCCGATGCCTACCGTGCGCTGCTTCCAGATGCGGTTGTTGGTAAGCAGTTCCTCGTATTCGTCGACCTTGTGCGGGAAGTCCTCGCTGAAGGCATCGAGGAAATCCAGCATCGAGCCCTGCCGCCACTGGTTCAGGCGTTTGAGATCCTCGCCCTTGTGCCAGGGTGATTCGCGATACTGCGGCATCTGCGTCGGCAGGTCGCGGTAGACGCCACCCGGGCGGTAATAGGTTGCATGCATGCGCGCGCCGCTGACCGCCTCGTAGCAGTCCATCAGCTCCTCGCGTTCGCGGAAGGCGTACAGAAACACCGCCATCGCGCCCAGATCCAGCGCATTGGAGCCCACCCACATCAGGTGGTTGAGGATGCGCGTGATCTCGTCGAACAGCGTGCGGATGTACTGCGCGCGCGGCGGCGCCTGGATGCCCAGCAGCTTCTCGATGGCGCGCACGTAGGCGTGCTCGCTGCACATCATCGAGACGTAGTCCAGGCGGTCCATGTAGCCGATCGACTGGCTGAACGGCTTGGACTCGGCCAGCTTCTCGGTACCCCGGTGCAGCAACCCGATATGCGGATCGGCGCGCACCACCACCTCGCCGTCCATCTCCAGGATCAGGCGCAGCACGCCGTGTGCGGCCGGGTGCTGCGGGCCGAAGTTCATCGTGTAGTTGCGGATCTCTTCCATGGCGGCCTCAGTTGCTGCGCCAGGGGTCGGCCGTTTCCGCGGCCGCCTGCTCGTAGCGCGAGTCCTCGCGCACCACGCGCGGCACCAGCACGCGCGGCTCGATGCTCACCGGCTGATACACCACGCGTTGCCGCTCGGGGTCGTAGCGCACTTCGACATTGCCGATCAGCGGGAAATCCTTGCGGAAGGCGTGGCCGACAAAACCGTAATCGGTGAGGATGCGGCGCAGATCGGGATGACCGTCGAAGACGATCCCGAACAGGTCGAACGCCTCGCGCTCGAACCAGTTGGCGGCCGGCCACACGGCGGTGACCGAGGGCACCATCGGCAGGCCCTGGTCGGCGCAGAACACGCGCACGCGCAGGCGGCGATTGTGCTGCAGCGAAAGCAGATGCAGGACCGCGGCGTAGCGGCGCGGCATGTCGGCGTCGCGCGGACGGCCGTCCCAGTCGAAGCGGCCGGGGCCCGCGCCCTCGACGCCGCGCGAGTAACCCTTGCTGGTGACCTGCTCGGAGGTCTCCCATTCGGACTGTCCGTGTCCCAGGTAGTCCACACCGCACAGATCGATGAGTTCCTCGAACGCCAACTCGTCGCTGTCGCGCAGATTGCGCGCCACGGCCAGCAGGTCGCCGGGCGCGACCTCGATGGTGACCTCGTCCAGACGCTGGCTACAACTCAGCAATTGCGCATCGAAGCGCGCCTGCAGTTGCTCGATCAGTGTCGCTGTTGCATTCATGCGGACCTCAACGCGCGATCGTGCTGGTGCGACGGATCTTCTGCTGCAGTTGCAGGATGCCGTGGATCAGGGCCTCGGCCGTGGGCGGGCAACCCGGCACGTAGATGTCCACCGGCACGATGCGGTCGCAGCCGCGCACCACCGAGTAGGAATAGTGGTAATAGCCACCGCCATTGGCGCACGAGCCCATCGAGATCACCCATTTGGGGTCGGGCATCTGGTCGTAGACCTTGCGCAGCGCCGGCGCCATCTTGTTGACCAGGGTGCCGGCGACGATCATCACGTCGCTCTGGCGCGGGCTGGGGCGGAAGATCACGCCGTAGCGGTCGAGGTCGAGGCGCGCCGCGCCGGCGTGCATCATCTCCACCGCGCAGCAAGCCAGACCGAAGGTCATCGGCCACATCGAGCCGGTGCGCGCCCAATTCATCAACCTGTCGAGATTGGTGGTGGCGAAGCCGCGCTGCAGGACGGGATTGTCGGGCGCCGGCCGCAGGATGTCGTCGACCACGTTCAGCGGCTTGGGGTTGTGCATCACCCGGTCGATGTTCTCGATCATTCCCATTCGAGTGCTCCCTTCTTCCAGATGTAGATGAAGCCCACCACCAGCAGAGCGATGAACAGGACCATCTCGATCAGCGCCACCAGACCGATGCGGTCGAACACCACCGCCCAGGGAAACAGGAAGGCGATCTCGAGGTCGAAGATGATGAACAGGATGGCGATGAGGTAGTAGCGCACGTCGAACTTCATGCGCGCATCCTCGAAGGCCTCGAAGCCGCACTCGTAGGGCGAGAGCTTCTGCGCCGCGGGACGCCTGGGCGCCACCACCAGACCGATAGTCAGCAGGGCCATACCCAGGCCTGCAGCGACGGCCATGAACAGCAAAATCGGCCAGTATTGAGCGAGCACGGCTCCAGCGACCTCCGCGGCTAGCACGGCGCACATCGCGCAGTGTGTGACTGTGGTGCCCAAGGGGGGACTCGAACCCCCACGACTTGCGTCGCTACCACCTCAAGGTAGTGCGTCTACCAATTCCGCCACCTGGGCAAACGGTGTGATGCAAAGAACGATTGCGTTACTTGCCGCCGGCTGGCTCCTTGCCTGGCGGATTGGGCGCCGCCGGCGGCGTCGCCGTGGGCACAACGGGAACACGCGCTGCGACCGAGGACGGCGCAGCGGCCGGAGGCTTGGCGGCGGGCACAGCGCCCGCCATCACGCCCAGACCTGCCTGTGCGTTGCTGGCCGGCGCCCCGCTGCGGCTGAGATAGATGGCCATACCCAGACTCACCACGAAAAACAGCGTGGCCAGCACGGCGGTGGCGCGCGACAGAAAGCTCGCCGACCCGCGCGCACCAAACACGGTGCCCGAAGCACCGCCGCCGAAGCCGGCGCCGGCATTCGCGCCGTCACCGCGTTGCAGCAGGATCAGCACGATCATGGATGCCGCGATCAGCACGTAGAGGATGGAAAAAATCGTGAACATGGGCCTGACTTGGTTGACGTGCTCGGCGCTGACGTGCTCAGCGTGCCGCCGCGCAGATGGCCAGAAACTCGTTGGCATCCAGCGCGGCACCACCTACCAGCCCTCCATCGACATCGGGCTGGGCAAACAGTTCCGGCGCATTGGCGGCCTTGACGCTGCCGCCATAAAGCACCCGAATCAGCTTTGAAAGTTTAGCATCGCGTGCCGCGAGTTGGCTACGGATGAAGGCATGCGCGGCCTGCACCTGTGCGGCCGTCGCCGTGCACCCGGTGCCGATGGCCCACACTGGCTCGTAGGCGATGGTGAGCAGCGCGCTGCGCTCGCCCAGCACGCGCAGCGGCGTGGCCAGCTGCGCCGCGAGGGTAGCCTCGGTAGTGCCGTGCTCGCGCTGCTGCAGCGTCTCGCCAACGCACAAGATGGGCATGAGTCCCTGCTCGAACGCGCGCTCGAGCTTGGCCGTGATCAACAGGTCGTCCTCGTGATGGTATTGACGCCGCTCCGAATGCCCGGCCAGCACGCGCCGCACGCCGAGATCGGCCAGCATCGCTGCGGACACTTCGCCGGTATAGGCGCCCTGTGCGTGCGCGCTGAGATCCTGGGCCCCGATGTCCAGCCTGCCTTCCGCCAACGCAAGCGCTTGCGCCAGGTATGGAAACGGCGGAAATACCGCCACCTCGCAACTTGGCGGACGCGCGGCCAGCGCGCTGAGCAGTTGTTCGGTCAGCGCACGCGATCCATGCATCTTCCAGTTGGCGGCAACCAATTTCCGTCGCATGAAACCTCCCCCTCCCCCGAAGCCATGTCAGCATAACCAGCGTGCATTCGCGGCAGCAATGCAGACAATGCGGCAACGGCAACCGGGAATGGAGATGGAAATGGCGATGTCGCGAACGCAACGTCGGGCCCTGGTCACCGGCGCCTCATCCGGCATCGGCGCCGCCTTCGCCCGCGCGCTGGCGCAGCGCGGCTATGCGCTGGCGCTGACCGCGCGCCGCCGCGAGCGCCTCGAAACGCTGGCCGCCGAGTTGCGCGCTGCGCACGGCGTCGAGGTGGCCGTGTACGCGGAGGATCTTGCCGATCCCGCCGCGCCGCAGCGCCTGGTCGCCACGCTCGAACGCGACGGCCTCGCCGTGGACCTGCTGATCAACAACGCCGGCTATGGCGTGCCCGGCACCTTCGACGCCAGCCCGTGGCCGCGGCACGCCGACTTCATCCAGGTGCTGATCACCGCGCCCACCGAGCTGGCGCACCGCCTGCTGCCCGGCATGCGGGCGCGCGGGCATGGCCGCATCGTCAACGTCGCTTCGCTGGCTGGGCACTTGCCGGGCACGCCGGGCCATACCCTGTACGCAGCCGCCAAGGCTTACCTGATCAAGTTTTCGCAGTCGCTGGCGCTGGAAAACCGCGGCCACGGCGTGCACGTGACCGCGCTCTGCCCCGGCTTCACCTACTCGGAGTTCCACGACGTCACCGGCGCCCGTGCCCTGGTCTCGAAGATGCCCGCGCGAATGTGGATGCACGCCGACACCGTCGTCGCGCAAGGCCTCGCAGCCGTCGAACGCGGCGACATCGTCTACATCAACGGCCGCCTCAACCGCGCGATCAAGACCCTGTTCAAGCTGCTGCCTGATCGCGTAGCGCTGGCGCTGATCGCGCGCCGCTCGCGGCGGTTTCGGGTCATGCAGGGCGCGGGGACGGGAAAGGCACCCGAGCGCTGATACCCCCTGACCCGGATTCGACCCCGATTCGCTCAAAACCCAGTATCTCGATGAGATTGTCCACACGTGTTTGAACGCTTTCTGGAAGCCATCCGATTGCTGCAGCCGAATGCCTTTCGTATCGGGTGGTGGGCATGTCCGGTCTGCGGCTCCAGTCTTCAGGTACGCCTCAACGCCGATGAAATGGGCGTGCGCTGCGCGTGTTGTGGCGCATCGCCGGTCACCCAGTCCATCGTGGACGTGATTCGCAGCACGTGTGCGGATTTGTCCTCCATGTCCGTCTACGAGCTATCTTCCCGTGGAGCATTTGTCGATTGGCTCGCATCACGAGCAGGATCGTTGACAACCAGCGAGTACATCCCGGATGTGGCGCCGGGAAGTATCCACCATGGCGTACGCTGCGAGGATGTGCAACGGCTGACATTCGCGGATGGCGCGTTCGATCTGTGCACTTCCACCGAAGTGTTCGAACATGTCGTTGACGATCATGCAGGCTTCGTCCAAGTGCGACGCGTGTTGCGTCCCGGCGGCAGGTTCATCTTTACCGTACCGCTGAGCGGAGCCATGCACACCGTCGAGCGTGTTCGCGTGCTCGATGGTCGATTGACGCACCTGCTCGAGCCCGAATACCACGGCGACCCGTTTTCCCGCAGCAAACAAGTCCTGTGCATGCGCAACTACGGAACCGATATCGTGGAACGGCTACACGATGCAGGGTTTTCGCGTGTCGAATTGACGCGTCCGGCATCCGCCATGATGCACTGCGCCCGTACGGTCGTTGTTGCTCGACGCTGATCTTCGTTCACACCCCGATCAACCTCGCCAGCGCGAACGCCGCCGCCGAGGCTAGCCCGCCGACCACCACCGTCTGCAGCGCGCCGCGCAACGCACCGGCGCCGGTGAGGCGACCCTTGAGCGCGCCGAAAGCGGCCAGCGCAGTCAGGGTGGCGACAATCGAGACCGCCAGCGCGCGCTCGACGCCGTCGACCAGCATGTACGGCAGCAGCGGCACCAGACCGCCGGCGATGTAGGCGCCGCCGATGGTCAGGGCACTGCGCAGCGCCCGACCCGGCTGCGGCTGTTCCAGACCCAGTTCGTAGCGCATCATGAAATCGACCCAGGCGTCATGGTCGCGGCGAAAGGCGGCGAGGATCGGCTCGCAGTCCTGGCGGGTCAGGCCGTAGCGGTCGAATATCTCGACGACTTCGTCTTCCTCGTGCGCGCCGAGTTCGATCACCTCGCGCTGTTCGCGCCGGCGCTCGCTGGCGTAGTGCTCGGCATCGCTGCGCGCGGCCAAATAGCCGCCCAGGCCCATCGCGATCGCGCCGGCGGCGATCTCGGCCACGCCGGCGGTGACGATCAGACGGCTGGCGGCCACCGCGCCGGACAGGCCGGCGGCCAGCGCGAACGGCACGGTCAGGCCGTCGGCCATGCCGATCACCACGTCGCGCACGCTGTCGGAAGCGTTGAAGTGCTTTTCGCTGTGCGGAACGGTCGGCATGGCGTGGCTCCTCGCGCCGGCCGGCGCACGGTGGATGGATCAGATCAGACGAATCTCGCGCAGACGCTCGAGCAGGTAGTCGTGCGCGCTGATCGGCCGCGGATAGCGACTCGGATTGCCGGCGCTGACGCACGCCGGCAGCACGTCGATCAGGAAATCCGGATTGGGGTGCAGAAAAAACGGTACCGAGTAGCGCGGCTTGCGCGCGTTGGCGTTGCGTGGGTTGACCACGCGGTGGGTGGTCGAGGGATACACGTGGTTGCTCAGGCGCTGCAGCATGTCGCCGATGTTGACCACGATCGCGTCGCCGGCGGTGGTGATCGGAATCCAGCGGCCGTCGCGGTCCAGTACCTCGAGCCCTTCCGCACTGGCGCCCACCAGCAGGGTGATGAAATTGATGTCCTCGTGCGCGCCGGCGCGCACGTTGGGCACGTCGTCGGTCTCGATCGGCGGGTAGTGGATCGGGCGCAGGATCGAATTGCCCTGGTCGACTTTGTCGTCGAACCAGCGCTCCGGCAAGCCGATGTGCAGTGCCAGCGCGCGCAGCACGCGCGTTCCAAGCTGATCCAGCGCCTGGTACAACGCGTAGCCGTGCTCGCGGAAACCGGCGACTTCGCTCGGCCACAGGTTGGGCGGCATGACACCGACGTATTTCGAATCGCGGGGAATCTCGCGGCCGATGTGCCAGAATTCCTTGAGGTCCGGGTACTGGCTGTCCTTGGCGGTCTCGACCTTGAATGGGGTGTAGCCGCGCGCGCCGCCGCCACCGACGACGTGATACTTGCGTTTGACCGCGTCGGGCAACGCGAAAAACTGCCGGAATACGGCGTAGGCGCGTTCGATCGACGCCGCTTCGATGCCATGGCCGGTGATGCAGCAGAATCCGAACTCGCGGTAGGCGGCACCCATCTCGGCCACGAATCGCCCGCGCTCGGTGTCGTAGCGGCGGATATCGAGGGTGGGAACCTGTTTCATCGATCCGGCTCCGCGCCAGACACGCCCGCCTCCGACCTTACGGTTTCGGCAAGTCGACTGGCCAGATCTTCGACCTGCCGCGCATCGCGCCCCTCCACCGTCACACGCACCAGCGGCTCGGTGCCCGAGGCACGCAGCACCACCCGGCCCTGCCCATCCAGCGCGCGCTCGGCGGCGGCCAGCGCGGCACCGACGACGGGCGAGTCCAGCACGCGCCCGGCGCCGTCCGGCACGCGTACATTGATCATGCGTTGCGGCCATTTGTCCAGCTCGCCGACGGCCTGATCCAGCCGCTGGCCAGCGCGTGCCAGCGCCTCCAGCACAGCCAGCGCGGCGACGATGCCATCGCCCGCGCCGCTGCGGTCCAGGCACAGCAAATGGCCGGACGCTTCGCCGCCCAGTACGCCGCCCTGCTCGCGCAACAGGCGGCGCACGTGGCGGTCGCCGACGTCGGCGCGCAGGAACGGCGCGCCCAGGCGTGCCACAGCCCGCGCCAACGACTCGTTGCTCATCGACGTGCCCACCACCGGACCATGCAGTTGCCCATGCGCGGCACGGTCGCGAGCCAGCACATACAGCAGATCATCGCCATCGGCCAGCCGGCCGTGTCGGTCGACCATCAGCACGCGGTCGCCGTCGCCGTCGAAGGCGATGCCGAGGTCGGCGCCCTGCTCGAGCACCAGACGCCGCAGCGCCTGCGGCTGGGTGGAGCCGACACCGGCATTGATGTTGAAGCCGTCCGGCGCGGTACCGATCGTGTCCAGTCTCGCGCCCAGCCGCGCGAATACTCTAGGCGCCACGTGATAGGTGGCGCCATGTGCGCAATCCAGCGCGATGTGCATGCCATCGAGCCGGAACTGCGGCGCCAACGTCGAACAGCAGAACGCCTCGTAACGCGCGGCGGCGTCGTTGACGCGGCGCGCCTTGCCCAGCGCCCGCGCATCAACGGTGGTGAACGGCTGGCCGATTGCGGCTTCGATGGCCAGCTCCAGCGCATCGTCCAGTTTCTCGCCGTCGCCGCCGAAAAATTTGACGCCATTATCCGGATAGGCGTTGTGCGAGGCGCTGATCACGATACCGGCACTGGCGCCGGATTCACGCGTCAGCCATGCCACCGCCGGCGTAGGCATCGGACCCAGCAGGCGCACATCGCACCCGGCGGCGACCAGGCCGGCCTCCAGCGCCGACTCGAACATGTAGCCGGAAATACGGGTGTCCTTGCCGATCAGCACGGCGCCGCGTCGACCGCGCGCGAGCACCGTGCCGGCGGCATGTCCAAGCCGCAGCATGAAGTCGGCGCTGATCGGCCAGGTGCCGACGCGGCCGCGAATACCGTCGGTGCCGAAATACTGGCGTGTGACGGGAGCCGGCCGTGCCATCCGGGCCACCGCGGGTGCGGATTTCCTCATGCGACAAGCATAGCGCCGGCCGGCTCAATCATCGTCGGGCCAGCGCGGCACGGCCGGCTTGGTGACAGTGGCGGTCATCGGCGGCTCGGCCAGCGCCTGCCACACCGCCAGCGCCTGGCGCGTGGCTGCCACGTCGTGCACCCGCACGATGCGGGCGCCGCGCTGCGCGGCCAGCAGCGCGGCAGCCGTCGAGCCCACCACCCGCGCGCCGGCGTCCGCTACACCCGTCAGCGCACCGATCATCGACTTGCGCGACAGCCCCACCACCAGCCCCGCGCCCAGACCGGCCAGACGCGGCAGTGCGCGCAGTAGCGCCAGGTTGTGTTCCAGCGTCTTGCCGAAGCCGAAACCCGGATCGACGAACACCCGCGACTTGGGAATGCCTTCCAGTTCGCAGGCGAACAACCGCTCGGCCAGGAAACGGTGCACGTCCTCGACCACATCTGCGTACTGGGGTGTCTGCTGCATGCTGCGCGGCTCACCTTGCATGTGCACCACGCATACCGGCACGCCCAGTTGTGCGGCGACGTGCAGCGCGTCAGGCGCCTGCAGCGCTCGCACGTCGTTGATGAAGCCCGCACCTGCTGCCACTGCGGCGCGCATCACCTCGGGATGCGAGGTATCGACGCTGATGGGCAGCGCCGTTTCACGCGCCAGCCGCTCGATCACCGGCACGACACGGCGCAGTTCTTCCTGCGGCGGCACGGCGGCCGCACCCGGCCGCGTGGATTCTCCGCCCACATCCAGAATGTCCGCGCCCTGCCCGGCCAGAAGCAGGCCATGGGCAACCGCAGCGTCGGGGGTGACATGCGCGCCGCCATCCGAGAACGAGTCCGGGGTGACGTTGACGATACCCATCACCCTCACGCGATCCAGCTTCAGCATGCGGCCGGCACAGTCCAACTGCGGCGTGGTGTCGAACATCGGATCCTCGCTGTGGGCTCGGCACCCACCATGGGCGGTCACGGCGCGGAGAGCGCGGCGACGATCATGCGCTTGGCCGCCGGCGAACGGAAACGCCGGAATGAACCTTGGCCTCAGCTACCGCTTCTCGCGAGATGGCCAGCTCAGGCTTGCGGGGCAGGCTGCGCGATGCCCTCGCCGGGCTTGGCGCTGCTACCTGCCGTGTTGCCGCCACCACTGCCTTCGTCGTGGACGCGCCAGTCGCTGGGCGGACCCGGCTCGCGGCCTGCCATGATGGCGGCGATCTGCTCGCGGTCGATGGTTTCGTACTGCATCAGCGCCGTCGCCATGGCGTGCAGCTTGTCCATATTGCCGGTGAGAATTTCGCGAGCACGCCCGTACGCGGTGTCGATGGTGTTACGCACCACCTCGTCGATGCGGCGCGCGGTGGATTCGGACACCTGCTTGTGCTGGGTGACCGAGCGACCCAGGAACACCTCGTCCTCTTCCTCGCCGTAAGTCATCGGCCCCAGTTCGTCGCTGAGTCCGTATTTGGTGGCCATGTCGCGCGCCAGTTGCGTGGCACGCTGAATATCGTTGCTGGCGCCAGTGGTGACCTTGTCATTGCCGAAGATCAGCTCCTCGGCTACGCGCCCGCCGAACAGGCTGGCCAAACGGCTTTCGAGATGCGTCTTGCTGTGGCTGTAGCGGTCCTGCTCGGGCAGGAACATGGTCACGCCCAGCGCACGCCCGCGCGGGATGATGGTGACCTTGTGCACCGGATCGTGGTCGGGCACGGTCAGGCCGACGATGGCATGGCCGGACTCGTGGTACGCGGTCAGGCGTTTCTCGGCCTCGGTCATGATCATCGAGCGGCGCTCGGCGCCCATCATGATCTTGTCCTTGGCGCGCTCGAAGTGATCCATGCGCACGTCGCGCGAGTTCGCGCGCGCGGCAAACAGCGCCGCCTCATTGACCAGATTGGCGAGGTCGGCGCCGGAGAAACCCGGCGTGCCGCGCGCGATGATGTGCGCATCGACATCGTTGCCCACCGGCACCTTGCGCATGTGCACTTTCAGGATCTGCTCGCGGCCGCGCAGATCGGGCAGGGTGACGAACACCTGGCGATCGAAACGGCCCGGGCGCAGCAGCGCCGGATCGAGCACGTCCGGGCGGTTGGTGGCGGCGATGACGATGATGCCTTCGTTGCCCTCGAATCCGTCCATCTCGACCAGCAACTGGTTGAGCGTCTGCTCGCGCTCGTCGTGACCGCCGCCCAGTCCGGCGCCGCGATGGCGGCCGACGGCGTCGATCTCGTCGATGAAGATGATGCAGGGCGCGTGCTTCTTGGCCTGCTCGAACATGTCGCGCACGCGCGCGGCGCCGACGCCGACGAACATCTCGACGAAATCGGAGCCGGAGATCGAGAAGAACGGTACCTTGGCCTCGCCGGCGATAGCCTTGGCCAGCAGGGTCTTGCCGGTGCCGGGCGCGCCGGCCATCAATACGCCGCGCGGGATGCGGCCGCCCAGCTTCTGGAACTTGGACGGATCCTTGAGGAAATCGACCAGCTCGCGCACGTCGTCCTTGGCCTCGTCGCAGCCGGCGACATCGGCGAAGGTGACCTTGACCTGGTCCTCGCCCTGCAGCTTGGCACGCGAACGCCCGAACGACATCGCTCCGCGACCGCCGCCGCCGGACTGCATCTGGCGCATGAACCAGATCAGCATGCCGATGAAAATCAGGTACGGCACCACATTGAGCAGGATGCGCCACAACAGGCTGCCGCCCTCGGCCGCCTGCTGGGTGACCTGCACATCGTGCTTGAGCAGGCGCGAGACCATCTGATCGTCGAAGTACGGCGCCACCGTGCGCAGGCTGCTGCCGTCGCGCAGCTTGCCGGTGATGTCCGGTGGATTGCCGGCGCTGATCTTCACCGAAGCGACGTTGCCGCTGTCGACCTGCTGCACGAACTCGGTGTAGCTCATCGACTGCGTGCTGCTGCCGGATGGCGTGAACGACTGGAACACGGCCAGCAGTACCACCGCGATCACCAGCCACAGAACCAGGTTTTTAGCCATGTCGTTCATCATCCACTCCGGGCACCGCACGAGCCTTCAGATTGCTCGCTAGGGCGTATACCTCACGCGAACGCGCGCGCGAGGCCTTGGGCTTCCGCATACTCACGCGCTCGAAGCCCTGGCGCAAGTCGCGAACGAAATCATCAAATCCGACACCGTGGAACAGCTTGACCAGAAAGGCGCCGCCCGGTTTCAGCCATCGGCGCGCGAATGCCAGGGCCAGTTCAGCCAGTTCCATCGCGCGCGCCTGATCGACCAGAACTACACCGCTCATGTTGGGGGCCATGTCGGAAAGCACAAGGTCGAGCCGCGTGCCGCCCAGCAACGCTTCGAGTCGTGCCAGCAGCGCCGCGTCGCGGAAGTCGCCCTGCAGCACGTCGACGCCGGCGACCCCCTGCATCGGCAGCACGTCCAGCGCGATCACGCGCCCACTGTCGCCCAGGCTCTCGCGCACCACCTGCGTCCAGCCGCCCGGCGCCGCGCCCAGATCGACCACGTTCATCCCCGGACGCAGCAGACGGTCGCGCTCGATCAGCTCGGTCAACTTGAACGCCGCGCGCGAACGCAAGCCTTCGACCTGCGCTTTCTTGACGAACGGGTCCTGGAAATGCTCGCGCAACCAGCGCGTGCTGCTTTTGCTGCGGTTCACCGCGGCGACAACCTCGGGTACGGAACGGCATGATACCTTTCCCGGCTGACCGGCTTCGGAGCGGAATCACACGCATGGCCCTGACTTCCTCCCAGATCCGCTACCTGCGCGGCCTGGCGCACCCGCTCAAGCCGTTGATCCAATTGGGCGGCCGCGGCGTCACACCGGCGCTGTTGCGCGAGCTGGGCGTGGCCCTTGACCACCACGAACTGGTCAAGGTGCGCCTGGCCGGCGCCGATCGCACCGAGCGCGAGCGGCAACTTGCCGACGTGCTGGGCGGCAGCGGCGCGGAACTGGTGCAACGCGTCGGTCATGTCGCCAGCCTGTATCGGCGCAACGCGGACGAACCGCGTCTGGCCCTGCCGCGCTGATGGAGCTTTCGCTGCAGCGTCCGGGCAACTGGCTGTTCGTGCGGCATGTCGATGCCGACCACATCACCGTAGTCGATCGCATGCTGCGCCGGAGCTTTCTGCTGTGCCGCGAACAATGCATCGAACACTGGCCGGTGCGCGACGTCGCCGAGCTCACGGCCGCGCACTGGGATGCGGTGCTGGCGCTACAACCCGAAATCGTGCTGCTGGGCACGGGCGCGCGGCAGGTATTCCCGGCGCCAGGCGTGCTGGTTGCCCTGCAGCAGCGCGGCATCGGCTGCGAAGTGATGGCCAATGCGGCCTGCGCCCGCACCTACACCGTGCTGTCCGACGAAAGCCGGCGCGTGGTGGCGGCCTTCATCCTGCCCGGCTAAGCCGGTTCAGCGTTTGGGCAGGAAGTCCAGCGGATTCAGCGGGCGTCCATCTTTGCGGATCTCGAAGTGCAGCTCGACGCGCGGCGCGCCGCTGTTGCCCATCTCCGCGATTTCCTGACCGGCCACCACCTTCTGACCTTCCTTGACCAGGCGCACGCTGTTGTGGCCATAGGCCGAGAGGTAATCGTCATTGTGCTTGACGATGACCAGTTCGCCGTAGCCGGTGAGGCCGCTGCCGCTGTAAACCACGACGCCGGAAGCTGCGGCATAGACCGGCTGCCCCATGCGTCCGCCGATGTCGAGTCCCTGGCGGCCCGGTTCGTCCGCCTGGAAGCCGTCCAGCACACGACCCTCGACCGGCCAACGCCAGGTGATGCCGTCCACCGTGCGCGTCGGCCCCGCGCCGGCAATGACCGGGCTGGCGTTGCCCATCGCTGAACCCGCAGCCGGCGCGACGCTGCCGGGGCGCGCCTGGGAGGACATCCCGGGCGGCGGTGCCGGCCAGGCCGCGCTGCCGCCGACGCTGCTCGTGGGCGCCGGCACGGACGCCGCGATGACGGCACCCTCGCGCGCGCCGGTGGACGCGGCGACGCGCGGCGGCGCGCGTGAGACCACGCGGGTGCTTGCCGCCGGCGCGTATCGGCCCGCTGCCGCGTGCAACCGCAATTCCTGGCCCGGATAGATGGTGTACGGCGCCGTGATGCCGTTGATGCGCGCCAGCTCGCGGTAATCCATCTGATGCCGGAAAGCGATGCTGTACAGCGTGTCGCCGGCGACCACGCGATACTCGCCCGGACGTTCGGCCGGCCGCTGCAGCGGCGGGGATGCGCCGTTGTAGCGACGCACCGCGATCACCCGCGGCTCGGTCGAGCAGGCCGCCAGCAGCAACGCGCAAAACGCGATCAGCGGCGGCGTGCAGATGTGCGGGCAGCGACGCATGCAGGCCTCACGTCAATCCGAACCAAGTACCGACCAGCACCAGGGCGCCGATGGCGCCCCAACCCAGCCATTCGACCCAACGCGCCAGGAACCGCTCGGCGCGCGGACCCAGCCAACGCAGCAGGGCCGCCAGAAGATACACGCGCTTGCCGCGTCCTATCGCCATGCTCGCGAAAAACGCCAACAAGGGTACGCCGACGATGCCCGAAGCCCAGGTGAACAGCTTCAGCGGCAGCGGCGTAAAACCGGCCAGCACCAGCAGCCAGAACGCGGTCCACGGATGCTGCGCCACATCCACGCGCAATTCGCCCACCAGGCGCTCGATGGGCGCCATCCAGCCCAGCCTGAGCAGCAACGGCTGCAGCGCGTCGAACGCGTAGTGGCCGAGCGCATAGCCGATCAGCGAACCGATCAGCGAAAACACCAGGCTGACGCTGGCGTAGCGCACTCCACGGCGCGGTTGCGCCAGACACATCGGCGCCAACATCAGCTCGGGCGCCACCGGAAACGCGAAGGCCTCGACCAGGCTGAGACCGGCGAGATAGCGCTCGGCGTGCGGATGCCGCGACCAGCCGAGCACCCGCTGGTACAGCGCGGCGAACACGCGCATCAGCGCGTCCCCGACAGCAGGGGCACGAAACTGACCGCACCGAGATCCTCCCGCTGTAGGTGGCCCCCGGCGTCGGCGCGGAAGCGCAGCAGCCGCTGCTCGCTGGGCGGACCGAACGGACCGAGCACGGTGCCGCCGGGCGCGAGTTGCGCCAGCAATTCCGCCGGCGGCAACTCGCCGGCGGCGGTGACGATGATGGCGTCATAGGGCGCCTCTGCCGACCAGCCCAGCATGCCGTCGTCGTGCCGCGTGCGGATGTTGTCCAGCTTCAGCGCGCGGAAACGGCGCCGCGCCTGACGCAGCAGTTCCTCGATGCGTTCGACGGAATACACCGTCGACACCAGCCGCGCCAGAACCGCCGCCTGGTAGCCCGACCCCGTGCCGATCTCCAGCACCTTGGCCGGCGCGCCGGACTCGAGTAGCGCCTCAGTCATGCGCGCCACGATCCACGGCTGCGAAATGGTCTGGCCGAATCCGATCGGCAGCGCAGTGTTCTCGTAGGCGCGCGCCGCCAGCGCCTCGTCGATGAACAGGTGGCGCGGCAACGTGCGCAACACCTCCAGCACGCGCGTGTCCTTGATGCCCTCGCTGCGTAGCGTCGCTACCAGGCGGTCGCGCGCGCGCTGCGAGGTCATGCCCTGCCCACCGGCATCCGGCGTTAACGCGTGATGGCCGTTCATTGCGAACTGGCGCGTGGCAAGTCGGCCTCGAGGCCGCTGATCCACTGCGCCACCGTCTCCAGCGCCTGGAAACGGGTCAGGTCCACCTGGATCGGCGTGACTGAGACGCAGCCGCGCCGCACAGCGTTGAAATCGGTGCCCGGGCCATCATCCTCGGCGGCGCCCACCGGGCCGATCCACCACACCGGCTTGCCACGCGGATCCTCGCTGCGCAGGCATGGCGAAGCGCGGTGACGGCGGCCGAGGCGGGTGACCTCGAAACCGGCCAATTCGCGCCAAGGCAGATCCGGCACATTGACATTGAGAATGGTGTCGGCCGGCAGCGGCTGCGCGCGCAGGCGGCGCACGATGCGCAGCACGGCCTCGGCGGCGGTATCGAAATGCGTGCCGCTGTGATCGGCGGTGACCAGCGAAACCGCGATCGCCGGCAGACCCAGGAAACGACCCTCCATCGCTGCCGAGACGGTGCCCGAGTAGATCACGTCATCGCCCAGGTTGCCGGCGTTGTTGATGCCCGAGACCACGATGTCGGGATCGTGATCGAGCAGCCCGGAGAGCGCCAGATGCACGCAGTCGGTGGGTGTGCCGGCGACCCGGAAGCGGCCGTCTTCCATGCGCAACGCACGGATCGGCTGGTCGAGGGTAAGCGAATTGCTGGCGCCGGAGCGGTCGCGATCGGGTGCCACCACGCTGACGCGGCCCAAGGCGGCAAGGTGTTTGGCCAAGACATGGATGCCCGGGGCATCCACGCCATCGTCGTTGCTGACAAGTACATGCATGCT
The DNA here is from genome assembly GCA_021794575.1 of Pseudomonadota bacterium. Classification (GTDB taxonomy): domain Bacteria; phylum Pseudomonadota; class Gammaproteobacteria; order Xanthomonadales; family Rhodanobacteraceae; genus Metallibacterium. The sequence goes on from JAJYQO010000001.1 coordinate 28,407, forward strand.
GGCACCGGGAAGCGGAACTCGCGCAGGCTGCGCGGCAACGAAAGTCTAGCAGTCGCACTGCGGCGGCAGCTGCTTCGCGCGTCCGCTGCTAGCCTAGTCCGGTGAGCAAAACACAGCGCCCGCGCGAACTGTTGTCACCCGCAGCCTCCACGCTGTTCCGCAGCGCCGTCGGCCCGGTACGCGCGCTGCCCGCACAAACGCCGCCGCCACGACCGCCGCCACCGCCACCGCGCGCCCACATGGCCTGCGCCGATGAAGCCGCCGTGCTCGACGAATTGCTGAACGGACGCTTCGACCCGGCCCTGCTGGAGGTTGGCGAGGAACTGCTGCACCTGCGGGACGGGCATTCGCCGCGGCTGCTGCAGCGGCTGCGTCGCGGCGAGTTCAGCGTGCAGGACGAGATCGACCTGCACCACCTGCGCGCGGACCAGGCCGGCTCGCTGCTGCTCGACTTCCTGGCCGAAAGCCGACGCGCCGGACTGTGTTGCGTGAAGATCATCCATGGCAAGGGGCTGCGCTCGGGCCACCGCGGCCCGGTGCTGAAGACGCTGACCGCGCATCTGCTGCGCCGGCACAACGAAGTGATCGCCTACGCCTCGGCGCGGGCCAACCAGGGCGGCAGCGGCGCCACGCTGGTACTGCTGACGCGTGCCTGAGCGCGTTTAGTTCTCAGCGTCGTCCGGAGTATCCGCGTCGTCCAGCAACTCGCGCAGCACGGCCGTCGCGTATGCGCCCGCCGGCAGCGCAAAGCGTAGTTCGAGATCCGCGTCCAGCCATTGCCAGATCAGGCCGCGCAGGTCCAGGCGCAGCGCGCGGCGCGCGTGCTCGAGACCGGCCTGCGCCAAACCCTGCGCCAGATCCGCATGGGCGTCGGCGATGGCGTCTTCGATCCTAGCGCAGGCGTCGCCGGCAGGACTCGGACCCGCGCCCCACAGCGGTCCCGATGGTGCAATGTCGAAATCCGCCAGCCGCAGCAGCAGCGCGGAGTCGGGATTCTGCGGACCGAACCAGGCGCGCGATCCGGCCAGCGCCCATAGTTCGCCGGGCATGCCAAGATTCCAGTTGCTGTCGCGTACACGCTGGTCGAGTACGAGATTGAACAAGTACGCACGCGCGGCCGACAGCAGCATCTCGCGCTCGGCGCGCGCGACGCGGCGACCGGCGAACATGCGCCTTGCGGCGTCCGCATTGTCGCCGCCGCGGCCGAAGCGCTGCGCGCCGAATGCATTGGGCACGCCGACGTCGCGCATCCGCGCAAGGCGTTGTTCCGCCGCCGCGCGTTCGCCCGTCACCGCGCGGATGCGCAGCACGAAGCGATTGCCGTCCAGCGCGCCGCGCTTGAGCTTGCGGCCATGACGCTGCGCAGCCAGCACGCGCACACCGGGCAATTGCAACGCACCCCAGTCGGGATCGGAACGTCCGGGCAGGTGCACGCTGAAACTCTGCGTGGTCAGCGCGTGGCGGTCTTTGCGTCCGGCGTAACCGACCGAACGCGCGTCCACGCCCGCAAAACGCGCCAGCTGCTGCGCCACCCAGGCGGTATTGGCCTCGCGCTTCTGCACGGTCAGCAGCACATGCTCGCCGGCACCATCGGCCGCATAGCCCAGTGCTTCCTCGACGATGAAATCCTCAGGTTGCGTGCGCAATCGGCCACGCAGCGGCGGCGCGCCGTGCGCGCGCGACAGTGCCTGTACGGCGTTCTGCGTCTCGGACCCGCTCACGTCGCCGCCAGCAGCAGCGTCACCGCCTGCGCGGCGATGCCTTCGCCGCGTCCGGTGAAGCCCAGGCGCTCGCTGGTGGTGGCCTTGATGCTGATATCGGCGATCTGGCAACCCAGATCCGCGGCCAGCAGCACGCGCATGGCCGCGGCATGCGACGCGATCTTCGGCGCCTCGCAGATCACCGTGACGTCGGCGTTGCCCAGCCGATAGCCGGCCTCGCGCATCATCTCCGCCACGGCACGCAAAAATTGCCGGCTGTCGGCATCGCGCCAGCGCGGATCGGAGGGCGGAAAATGCCGTCCGATGTCGCCCAGCGCCAGCGCACCCAGCAGCGCATCGCACAGCGCGTGGATCACCACATCGCCATCCGAATGCGCCACGATGCCGTGCGCGTGCACGATGCGCACGCCGCCCAGCATCACATGGTCGCCGGGGCCGAAGGCATGCACGTCGAAGCCCTGTCCGATGCGGAACGGTGTCACAGTGCGGCGCTGTATCGTCATGCGCGGCGGCGCGGTGGCCTAGCTTAGCCGCGCACCATAGTCACGGTGCAAACGGCAACGCCCGATCCAGACCACACGTACGGCCACGCCTCAATCGGAATGGCGCGCCAGCCAGAATTCGGCATAAGCCAAATCGGCCGGCGTGGTGATCTTGAGATTGTCCTCGCTGCCCTCGACCAACAGCGGCTGCAGGCCAATGCGTTCCAGCGCCATCGCCTCATCGGTGATCGGCACGCGGGCCTGCTCGGCGGCGGATAAAGCGCGATCGAGATCGCCGCGGCGCGCCATCTGCGGGGTCAGCGCGCGCCACAGTCCCGCACGCGGCTCGGTGGCCACGATGCAACCATCGCCGCCGGCGCGCTTGAGCGTATCGCGCAGCGGCGCGGCCAGGATGGCGCCACCCGCATGTGTCGAACCGGCCCGCACCAGTCGCTCGATATCCTCCGCGCGCAGCAGCGGGCGGGCTGCATCGTGCACCAACACCGGCTGATCGGCAGACACGGAGTCAGGGAGCGCGCGCACACCCGCCAACACCGAATCGGCGCGCTCCGCGCCGCCGGTGGCCGTGCGCACGGACTTGCCTTCGAGTTCCGACAGTCCGGGCCACAACGCATCGTCGACCGCCAGCACCACCATCAGCCCGGCGATGCGCGGATGCCGCGCCAGACGCGTCAGCGTGTGCAGCAGGACGCTGCGGCCGGCTATCGTCAGGTACTGCTTGGGCACCTGCGATGCCATGCGCGCACCGCGGCCGGCGGCCGGCACCACACACCAGCAGCGCAAGTGCTTAGTGTCCGGCACTGCCGGCCCCGGCCGGGCCCTGCACCGGCACCACCTGATAAAACGTTTCACCGGGTTTGATCAGACCCAGCTCGGAGCGGGCGTGCGCCTCGATGGCATGGGTGCCGGTTTTCAGATCGGCCACTTCAGCCTCGAGCAGTTCGTTGCGCTTGCGCAGACGCGCGTTGTCGGCCTGCTGGGCCTGCACCTGCGCGCGCAACGCGCGCACCTCGCGCATGCCGCCGGCGCCCCACCACAGGCGCGTCTGCAGAAAGATCGCCAGCACCAGCAGCAACAGCGCGAGCCAGCGCCACATCGGCTGCACTCAGACGCGCGCGCGCGGAAACGCGGCCAGCCCGCGATAGGCGGCGGCCGCACCCAGCGTCTGCTCGATGCGCAGCAACTGGTTGTACTTGGCGATGCGGTCGCTGCGGCACAGCGAGCCGGTCTTGATCTGCGTGGCGCTCGAAGCCACCGCAAGGTCGGCGATGAAGGTGTCCTCGGTTTCGCCGGAGCGATGCGAGATCACCGCCGCATAGTCGGCCTGCCGCGCGATGGCCAGCGTCTCCAGCGTTTCGCTGAGCGTACCGATCTGATTGAGCTTGATCAGGATGGCGTTGGCGATGCCGGCCTCGATGCCGGCGCGGAAAATGGCCGGATTGGTGACGAAATTGTCGTCGCCCACCAATTGCAGGCGCGCGCCGAGGCGCGACGTGATGTGCTTCCAGCCGTCCGCGTCACCCTCGGCCATGGCATCCTCGATGGAGATGATGGGATAGCGATCCGCCCACAGTTCGTAAAGCTCGGCCATGTGTTCGGGCTTCAGGCGACGGCCCTCGCCGGCCAGGTGGTAGACGCCGTCCTCGAAGAACTCGGACGCTGCCGGGTCGAGCGCCAGAAAGATGTGCTTGCCCGGCTGATAGCCGGCTTTGCCGATGGCTTCGAGGATGGTCTCCAGCGCCTCTTCGTGGGAGCGCAAATCGGGAGCGAAACCACCCTCGTCGCCCACCGCGGTGGACAGCCCTCTGGCCTTCAGCACCGACTTCAACGCATGGAAGGTCTCGGCGCCGGCACGCAGCGCATCGCTGAAACTGGGCAGGCCCGCAGGCACGATCATGAACTCCTGCATGTCCAGCGTGTTATCGGCGTGCGCGCCGCCGTTGATGACATTCATCATCGGCACCGGCAGGTGCGCGGGTGCGCCCTGCGCCAAGTACTGCCAGAGTTCGACACCGCGTGCCGCCGCCACCGCACGCACGGCCGCCAGCGACACGCCGAGCGTGGCGTTGGCGCCCAGGCGACCCTTGTTGGGGGTGCCGTCCAGCTCGATCAGGCGACGGTCCAGGCCAGCCTGATCGGCGGCGTCGAAGCCGGCCAGTGCGCGCGCGATCTCGCCGTTGACATTAGCCACCGCGTTCAGCACGCCCTTGCCGCCGAAACGGGCCTTGTCGCCATCGCGCAGTTCGACTGCCTCGCGCGTACCGGTGGAAGCGCCGCTGGGCACCGCGGCACGGCCGTGCGCGCCGCCCTCCAGCGCGATCTCGGCTTCCAGCGTGGGGTTGCCGCGTGAGTCGAGGATTTCGCGGGCATGGATGCTGCGGATGCGGGTCATGGTGTGCTCGTTGCAGTGTCGGGAGGATTCAAAGCGTGTGTTCGATGAAACCGGCGCGTTTGACGCTGCGATCCAGCTCCACCAGCACTTCCAGCAAACCGGCCATCCTGTCCAGTGGCCAGGCGTTGGGGCCATCGCTGAGCGCGTGCGCGGGATCCGGGTGGGTCTCGGCGAAAAGTCCGGCGATACCGGCCGCAACGGCGGCGCGCGCCAGCACCGGAACGAACTCGCGTTGGCCACCAGAGCGGTCGCCCTGTCCGCCGGGCAACTGCACCGAATGGGTGGCGTCGAACACCACCGGACAACCGGTGGCGCGCATCACCGCCAGACCCCGCATGTCCGAGACCAGATTGTTGTAACCGAAGCTGGCACCGCGTTCGCACACCAGGATCTGCTGATTGCCGGTGGACCTGGCCTTCTCGACCACGGCCTGCATGTCCCAGGGCGCGAGGAACTGGCCTTTCTTGATGTTGACCGGCTTGCCGGCCGCACACACGTTGCGGATGAAATCGGTCTGGCGCACCAGAAAAGCCGGGGTCTGCAGCACATCGACCACGCCGGCGACCTCGGCGATGGGCGTGTACTCGTGCACATCGGTGAGCACCGGCACGCCGATCTGGCGTTTGACCTCGGCCAGAACCTTCAGCCCCGCCTCCATGCCGGGTCCGCGAAAACTGCTGCCCGAGGTGCGGTTGGCCTTGTCGAAGCTGGACTTGAAAATGAACGGCACGCCGAACCGGCCGGTGATCTCCTTGAGCCGCCCGGCGACATCGAGCTGCATCTGCAGAGATTCGACCACGCAGGGGCCGGCTATCAGGAACAGCGGATGATCGAGGCCGACCTGGAATCCGCACAGGTTCATACGTTGCGATCCGGGGCGGAAGCGACGCCGTTAACCGTCATCCCGGTCAAAGAATGGCCGGGCCCACGCGTCAGGGACGGCGAAAACGACCTCATGCCACCTGCCCCTGCGCCAGTCGCGGCGCCTCGCGCAGCAGCTTGTGCTCGCGCGCGGCGCGCACGAAACCGACAAACAGCGGGTGGCCGTCGCGCGGTGTCGAAGTGAACTCGGGATGGAACTGGCAGGCCAGGAACCAGGGGTGCTGCTGCGCGGGAAGCTCCACCATCTCCACCAGCAAACCGTCCATGCTCTTGCCGGCCATCACCAGGCCGAGATCGACGAAGCGCTGCTGGTAGGTGTTGTTGAACTCGTAACGGTGGCGGTGTCGCTCGCGGATCACGTCCTGGCCATACAACTGGCGCGCCAGGGTGTCCGGTGCCAACCGGCATTCCTGCGCGCCGAGGCGCATGGTGCCGCCCAGGTTGGACTCGGCACTGCGCCGCTCCACACCACCGCTGGCCGTGGTCCATTCGGTGATCATGGCGATCACCGGATGCGGCGTGCGGGTATCGTTTTCGCTGGAGTCGGCATCTTGCAGACCCGCCACATGGCGCGCGAAATCCACCACCGCGGCGTGCATGCCGTAGCAGATGCCGAAATACGGAATCCTGCGCTCGCGCGCGTAGCGCGCCGCCTGCACCTTGCCCTCGAAACCGCGCTTGCCGAAGCCGCCCGGCACCAGGATCGCATCCATGCCGCCCAGCACGGACTGTACGCCCTCGGCCTCGATGCGCTCGGAATCCACCCAGTGCAGGTTCACGCGCGTGGCCTGCTTGATGCCGCCGTGACGCAATGCCTCGCCCAGCGACTTGTAGGCGTCCTTGTGCTCGACGTACTTGCCGACGATGGCGATCTCGACGTTGTCGCGCGGGTGCTTGACCGCCGCCACCGTGGCTTCCCACTCGGACAGATTGGCCGGACGCGCCGGCAGGCGCAACTGCTCGACGACGATCTCGTCGAGCCCCTGCTGGTGCAGCCACAGCGGCAGTTCGTAGATCACCTCGACGTCCACCGCGCTGATCACCGCGCGCTCGGGCACGTTGGTGAACAGCGCGATCTTGCGCCGCTCGCCCTCCGGCAGCGGCTGCTCGGAACGGCATAGCAGCACGTCGGCCTGGATGCCAATCGAGCGCAGCTCCTTCACCGAGTGCTGCGTGGGCTTGGTCTTGATCTCGCCCGCGGCCTTGATGAACGGCACCAGGGTCAGGTGCATGAACAGGCACTTGTCCGGTCCGCGCTCGATGCGCAGCTGGCGGATGGCCTCCAGAAACGGCAGTGATTCGATATCGCCCACGGTGCCGCCGATCTCCACCAGCGCCACGTCGAAGCCGCGCGTGGCCTCGTCGATGACACGCTTGATCTCGTCGGTGATGTGCGGGATCACCTGCACGGTGGCGCCCAGATAATCGCCGCGGCGTTCCTTGCGGATCACCGCCTCGTAGATTTTGCCGGTGGTGATCGAGTTCTTGCCGGACAGACGCGTGCGCACGAAGCGCTCGTAGTGGCCCAGATCCAGGTCGGTCTCGGCGCCGTCGTCGGTGACGTACACCTCGCCGTGCTGGAACGGACTCATGGTGCCCGGATCGACGTTGATGTAAGGGTCGAGCTTCATCAGCGTGACGCTGAGCCCGCGCGCCTCGAGGATGGCGGCCAGCGAGGCCGATGCGATGCCCTTGCCGAGCGAGGAGACCACGCCACCGGTGACGAAGATCAGGGGAGTCATGGATGTGACTGCGCCGGGAAAGCCATACTTTACAGGCTGGCCTCCATTCCCGCGAGCCGAAATCCTCATGAGCCTCCGACCATCTCTCAGCGTCCTGCGCGCACGCATGCAAGCCGCCGGCATAGCCGCTTGCATCGTGCCCACCGCCGACCCGCACCTGTCCGAGTACCTGCCGGCGCACTGGAAGGCGCGCGAGTGGCTTTCGGGCTTCACCGGTTCGGCCGGTACGCTGGTGGTGACGGCGGATGCCGCCGGCCTGTGGACCGACAGCCGCTACTTCGAACAGGCCGAGCGCGAGCTGCAGGGCAGCGGCATCGCGTTGATGAAGCAGCGCGTACCGCACGCGCCCGAACACCTGACCTGGCTGGGCGAATACTTGCAGCGCGGCGCGCGTGTGGCGGTGGCACCCGACATGCTGAGCCCCGCCGGCGAGCGCCAGCTGCGTGCCGCGCTGCAGGCCGCGGGCATCGCGCTGGAACTGCAGGATCTACCCGCCATGGTGTGGAGCGACCGCCCCGCCCTGCCCGACGCACCGATCCTCCAGCATGCGCCGCGCTTCGCCTGCGCCACGCGTGCGCAGCGCCTTGCCGACCTGCGCCGGCAGATGCAGCGCACCGGCGCCACGCATCATCTGGTCAGCAGCCTGGACGACATCGCCTGGATCACGCTGCTGCGCGGCGGCGATGTCGAATACAACCCGGTGTTCGTGGCGCACCTGCTGCTGGATGCGCGGCAGGCCACGCTGTTCGTCACCCCCGGCAAGATCGATACGGCCTTGGCCGGCGCGCTGCGCGAGGACGGGATCGTGCTGGCGGACTATGCCGGCATCGCCGATGCGCTGGGCACGCTGCCGGCCGATGCGCGTCTGCTGCTCGACCCGGCGCGCGTCGCCGTGGCCACCCTGGCCGCCGTGCCCGCGGACGTGTGTCGCATCGAAGCCGACAACCCCAGCACCGCCGCCAAGGCCGTCAAAAGCAGCGGCGAGCTGGCGCACTGGCGCGAGGTGATGGCGCGCGATGGCGCGGCGCTGGTGCGCGCCTTCCGCCAGATCGACGCGCGCGTGCGCGCCGGCCAGCGCCTGACCGAGCTGGACGTGGACGCCATCGTCACCGGCGAACGCGCGCGCGAAGACGATTTCGCCGGCCCCAGCTTCGCCACCATCGCCGGCTACGCCGCCAACGGCGCGCTGCCGCACTACCGCGCCAGCGCCGGACACCACGCCACGCTGGCGCCGCGCGGGCTGCTGCTGGTGGATTCCGGCGGCCAGTACGCCGGCGGCACCACCGATATCACCCGCGTCTGGGCGTTGGGCGAGACCAGCGCGCAGGAGCGAGATGATTTCACCCGCGTGCTGGCCGGCATGATCGCGCTCAGCCGTGCGCGCTTTCCGGCCGGCGCCAGCGGCCCGCAACTGGATGCTCTGGCGCGCGCGCCACTGTGGGCGGCCGGCTGCGACTACGGCCATGGCACCGGCCACGGCGTGGGTTATTTCCTCAACGTGCACGAAGGTCCGCATGGCATCCGTCCGCCGATGCCGGGCGGGTCGCTGGTGGCGCTGCAGCCGGGCATGGTCACCTCGATCGAGCCGGGCCTGTACCGTGCGGGTCGCCACGGCGTGCGCCATGAGAACCTGGCCGCCACGCGGACAGCGCCCAGCTCCGAGTTCGGCGAATTCCTGGAGTTCGAAACCCTCACTCTGTGCCCCATCGACACCCGTCCGCTGCAGCCGCAGTTGCTGGATGCCGACGCGCGCGCCTGGCTGGATGCCTACCACGCACGCGTGCGCGAGACGCTGGCGCCGCGTCTCTCCGGCGCCGATCGCGACTGGCTGGATGCGCGCTGCGCGCCGCTGGCCGCTTGACCTGCGCGCACGATCTCACCACGCTGCCGCGTCCTTTCCTTCGACCTCGCACATGAGCAGCCGCTACAACGCCGCCGATATCGAAGTGCTCACCGGCCTGGAACCGGTGCAGCGCCGCCCGGGCATGTACACCGACACCACGCGCCCCAACCATCTGGCGCAGGAGGTCATCGACAACTCGGTGGACGAGGCGCTGGCCGGCCACGCCAGCCAGGTGGACGTGATCGTGCATGACGACGGTTCGGTCGAGGTCAGCGACGACGGCCGCGGCATGCCGGTGGACATCCATCCGGATGAAGGCATTTCCGGCGTCGAGCTGATCATGACGCGCCTGCACGCCGGCGGTAAGTTCTCCGACCGCAACTACAGCTTTGCCGGCGGTCTGCACGGCGTGGGCGTATCGGTGGTCAACGCACTGTCCAGCCGCGTCGAGGTCGGCATCCGCCGCGACGGCAGCGAGTACCGCATGTGCTTCGCGCATGGCGCGCCGGTCAGCCCGCTGCAACAGGTCGGCAGCGTGCCCAAAAAAAACACCGGCACCACGCTGCGCTTCTGGCCCGAACCGAAGTATTTCGACACGCCTCGGTTCGCCTTGCCCAAGCTGCGCCATCTGCTGCGCGCCAAGGCCGTGCTGTGCGCCGGTCTCACCGTCACTCTGCTGGACGAGACCAGCGGCGAGCGCGAGCAATGGCGCTACCAGGACGGCCTGGCCGATTACCTGCGCGGCGCGCTGGCCGGCCTCGAGCACCTGCCGCCGGGACTGTTCGCGCATCAGGCGAAGCGCGCCGACAGCCAGCTCGACCTGGTGCTGGCCTGGCTGCCCGAGGGCGAACTGGTGCAGGAAAGCTACGTCAATCTGATCCCCACCACGCAGGGCGGCACCCACGTCAACGGCCTGCGCAGCGGGCTGACTAGCGCGCTGCGCGAATTCTGCGAACTGCGCAACCTGCTGCCGCGCGGTTTGAAACTGGCGCCCGAGGACATCTGGGAACGCGTGACTTACGTGCTTTCGCTGCGCATGAAAGACCCGCAGTTCGCCGGCCAGACCAAGGAACGGCTGTCCTCGCGCGATGCTGCGGCACTGGTCGAAGGCGGCGTGCACGATGCCTTCAGCCTGTGGCTGAACCAGCACGTCGAACTGGGCGAGGCCATCGCGCAGCTCGCCATCGAACGCGCCAACGCGCGCCTCAAGGCCAGCAAACAAGTACTGCGCAAGCGCATCACCCAGGGCCCGGCACTGCCCGGCAAGCTGGCCGACTGCCAGAGCCAGGATTTGGCGCGCACCGAGCTGTTTCTGGTGGAAGGTGATTCCGCCGGCGGCTCGGCCAAACAGGCGCGCGACCGCGAGTTCCAGGCCATCCTGCCGCTGCGCGGCAAGATCCTCAACACCTGGGAGGTGGAATCCGGCGCGGTGCTGGCCAGTCAGGAGGTGCACGACCTGGCCGTGGCCATCGGCTGCGACCCGGGCGTGGATTCGATCGAAAGCCTGCGCTACGGCAAGATCATCATCCTCGCCGACGCCGACTCCGACGGCCTGCACATCGCCACCCTGCTGAGCGCGCTGTTCGTGCGGCATTTTCCGGCGCTGGTGCGCGACGGTCACGTGTTCGTGGCCATGCCGCCGCTGTTCCGCGTCGATGTGGGCAAACAGATGTTCTACTGCCTGGACGAGGACGAGAAGCGGGCGCTGCTGGAACGCATCGGGCGCGAGAAGATGCGCGGCGCGGTCAGCGTGACGCGCTTCAAGGGTCTGGGCGAGATGAACCCGTCGCAGCTGCGCGAGTCGACCATTCATCCGGATACGCGCCGCCTGGTGCAACTCACCCTCGACGACGCCGCCGCCACCGCCAGCCTGATGGACATGCTGCTGGCCAAGAAGCGCGCCGGCGAACGCAAGACCTGGCTGGAGCGCAAGGGCGATCTGGCCTCGCTGGAGGCGTGAAAGAGGCGGGAACTCGGGACGCGGGCAAATACAAAAAGCATTCAGGGCTACAGCGCAAACCTTCCGCCTTCCGCCTTCCGCCTTACGCCTCACGTCGCCGCAGCCACTTCCCCGCCATGCGCCGCAGCGAGGCTTCGGCGCTTGCATCCGCTGCGATCTCGGCGATCGGGCGCCATGCCAAGTCCAGCGATTCGGCGCTGACGGCATAGCGCTCGTCCGCGCCGGCGCACACCACGTAGCGCACGTCCCAGTGCAGGTGTGCCGGATCGTCGCCGCGCGCGGGAATCGCATGGCAGTCCAGATCGAAGATACCGCCCACGACATGCAGGCCCGACAGCCCCGATTCTTCCTCGGCTTCGCGCAGCGCCACGCGCGCCAGATCGGCATCGCCATCGGCATGTCCACCCAACTGCAGCCAGCGGTCCAGTTTGCGGTGATGGGTCAGTAGCACGCGCTTGCCGTCCGCACCGACCAGCCAGGCGGAGCCGGTGAAATGGCCGGGCGGATGCGTGCGCTGGCAGCAATCGGCATGGCTTCGGGCAAAGGCCAGAAAGGCATCGCGCACGGCTGTCTGCTCCACGCTGTCGGGCTGGTAGCGCTGCAGCGCAGCGACCAGCCGTTGCTGATCGGAAGTGATCGGGACAGAACAGAGCGGCGGCTGCTGCATGTGGTCTTGCTGCGCTCGGGGAGGCTCGCGTATGGTACGCCGGCGCCCGAAACGGTCAGTCGCCGTTCACTTCGCGCGCCGCGTGGTGCAGGCCCTTGGCCTGCGACGGCGACCTACCCCCCGGCGCACCCGTCCGCGGTGTTGCGCATGCATTGGAGCACGCATGAACTCGTTCCGCGTCAAGCCGCTCGACGACATTCTCGCCACTGCCGAAAAGAACAGCCTCAAGCGCCAGCTGGGCGCGTTCCAGCTGACCATGCTGGGCATCGGCGCGATCATCGGCACGGGTATTTTCGTGTTGACCGCCGAGGCCGCGCAGAAAGCCGGGCCGGGCATGATGATCTCGTTTGTCATTGCCGGTGCGGTGTGCGCTCTGGCCGCGTTGGCCTACGCCGAACTCGCGGCGATGGTGCCGGTCTCCGGCTCGGCCTACACCTATACCTATGCGGTGATGGGCGAGGTGCTGGCCTGGATGGTGGGCTGGGCGCTGATTCTCGAGTACGCCGTGTCCGCGGGTGCCGTGGCCGTGGGCTGGTCGGGTTATTTCAACGGCCTGCTGCAGTCGATCGGATGGGGGCTGCCGGAATTCCTGCGCTCCGGCCCATACGGCGGCGGCGCGTTCAATCTGGTGGCATTCGGCATCTCGCTGCTGATCACCGGCTTGCTGGTCGTTGGCACTACCGAGAGCGCATCGGTCAACGCCGTGCTGGTTCTGATCAAGGTCGCAGCATTGACGGTATTCATCGCGGTGGCCGTCCCGGCCGCCAAGACCGCCAATTTCACCCCGTTCCTGCCCACCGGCTGGGGCAGCCCGCTCAGCGGCAGTGGTCTGGGCGTGCTGGGCGCAGCGGCGTCGATCTTCTTCGCCTACGTCGGATTCGATGCCGTTTCGACGGCAGCCGAGGAAACCAGGAATCCCAATCGAAACATCCCCATCGGTTTGATCGGCTCGCTGCTGGTCTGCACCGTGTTCTATCTGCTCGTCGGCTACGGCGCGGTCGGTGCCGACGGCGCGCAGCCGCTGATCGTAAACGGCCGGGCGCTGCAGCCGGGCAGCCCGGAAATGGCCGCCGCCTGCCACGGCGTGCACAATTTGGTGTGCAGCAAGGAGGCGCTGTCGTTCGTGCTGAAGGATCTGGGCTTCCCGTCGCTCGGCAACATGGTGGCGCTGGCCGCCAGCATTGCCCTGCCCTCGGTCATCCTGATGATGATCTATGGGCAGACGCGCATCTTCTTCACCATGTCGCGCGATGGACTGCTGCCGCGGCGGCTGGCCAAGGTGCACAAGCGCTTCCACACGCCGCATGTCATTACCCTGATCACCGGCGTCGCGGTCGCCTTTTTTTCCGCGCTGTTCCCGGTCGGTCTGCTGGCCGATGTCTCCAACTCCGGCACGCTGTTCGCTTTCGCGATGGTTTCGCTGGGAGTGCTGGTGCTCCGCTATACCCAGCCCGAGCGCAAGCGCCCGTTCCGCATCCCCAACGCGCTGGTGTGGCCGGTATGCGTCGGTGCGGTGCTGGGTTGCATCGTGCTGTTCTTCAGCCTCAGCGCATTCACCAAGTACTTCTTCCTGGCCTGGGCCGCGGCCGGCCTGGTGATCTACGCGCTCTACGGCATGCGCAACAGCGACCTGGGTCGCCGCGCCCAGGAAAACCGATAACCCGCGGATCCGAGCGCCGCTCGCGCGGCCTCTTCCACGATCGACGCGTGCCCGTCGTCGTTGCAGTGCCCGTATTGCGCGAGCGAACGGGCAAGTCCGTGCGCCTGCCACGCCGCATGTTTTCTCGCGCCGGCGCAATCGGCCGCCATGCCGGTCCCCACATTGCGCCTGCTCGGCCGCAGGGCGCTAGCGTCCGCAATGCATACCATACGGTATGGTATGCATCGAATTTGCATCGAACCGGTCACCGTAATATCAGGCAACAAGTTGATTGTATGGACTTTGTGCAAAACGGACTATCGTTGCCCGCACAACACGATTGGCACCCGTCTGCCCCCGCGCTATGCTCGCAACCCGGAGGTTTCCATGGCAGTGGACCCCCGATGTGCGGCCCGAACGGAACGGCGATCAGCTCCCGCCCGACCTTCGGGCCGCCTTTTATCTCCGGCCCACGCACGCGTCAGGGGAAACGCGCGATCACCATGAAAAAGCCGGTCACGCGGCCGGATGGATTGATCGTCCCTCGAGGCGAGTCCTTCGACTACTGCTTGAGGGCATACGCCGAGCACCAGCCGTTCACGCTGACCGCCTTGCCCGGAAACAACTGGCAAGGTCCCCAAGCCGCGCCGGCTGCACCCTGATAGAAGCTGCAATTGCTGCAATCCTGCGTGAGCTTGTGGTTGGGATACTTGGCCTGGCTGACCTGCGCCGTGTTCTCCGCATAACCCAGCGCCTGGGCCGCGGGATCACTGGGACTCAGGTGCGGTGGATCGGCGGCGCGCGCGCGACGCGGCAATGCTCCCGCCACCGTGACAGCAGCCGCGGTGCCCGCAGCGATCTTCAGGAACTGGCGACGCGACCGGTCGCTGTGCGGGTTCGACATTGGCAAACCTCCGTCGGTTGGGGAACTTCGATCAGCGGCGCATGCTACGCCGGTCATCACGGCACGTCATGATTCGCGCTGCCTCGCCATCCGGTGCCGACAGCAACGCTTCAGCGTCGCGGCCCGGCCGGCGCGCGCAAGATCGCCGGAAGGCCTTTGCTATAGTCGCGACAGCAGGCGGACGATCGAATGATGTCGGCAACACCTTCAAGCGCAGACCATGAACCGGTGCGCGCGCGACTGGCGCAGTCGCTCGCCGCCGCTGCAGCCGAACTGGCACGCCGCGGCTGGACGCCGGCGACCAGCAGCAATTTTTCGGCGCGCATCGATGCCACGCGCTTCACAGTGACGGTATCCGGACGCGACAAGGGGCACCTCGGTTGCGACGATTTCATGTTGATGGATACCCAGGCCTGCGCGCTCGAAGCGCGCAAGCCCTCGGCCGAGGCGCGCCTGCATGCGCAACTGTACCGGCTGTTGCCCCGGACCGGCGCCATCCTGCACACCCATTCGCTGACGCAAACCGTGGCTTCGCGTCACTTCGCCGCCGCCGGCAGCGTGCGGCTGGCCGGCTACGAACTGATCAAGGCGCTGGCCGGCCATGACACGCACGAGCAGGATCTGGTGTTGCCGATATTCGCCAACAGCCAGGAAATGGCCGCGATCGAGCGCGATGTACAGACATGGCTGGACGCGGGCCACCCCCTGCATGCCTACCTGATCAGCGGGCACGGGCTGTACGCCTGGGGCCGCGACGTCGATGAAGCCATGCGTCACATCGAAGCCATCGATTTCATGCTCGCCTGCGAGCTCGAACTGAGGAAACTGCCCGCATGAGCCGACTGCGCATCTTCGAGGAAACCCAGCCGCTGCAGCCGTTGAGCAGCCTGCACGATCATGCGGCCATCGCCCGCGAGCTGGCTGCCGCCGGCGTGCGCTTCGAGCGCTGGCGCGCCGGCCATCCGGTCACGCCGGGCGCCGGCCAGGACGAAGTGATCGCCGCCTACCGCGGCGACATCGATCGCCTGATGGCCGAAGAAGGCTATCGGGCGGTCGACGTGATCAGCCTCGCGCCCGACCATCCCGACCGCGAGACCCTGCGCAAGAAGTTCCTCGACGAACACACCCATGCCGAAGACGAGGTGCGCTTCTTCGTCGCCGGCTCGGGGCTGTTCTCACTGCATCTGGGAACGCGTGTCTACGAGGTGCTGTGCGAACAGGGTGACCTGATCGGTGTGCCCGACGGCACTCGGCACTGGTTCGACATGGGTCCGACGCCCTCCTTCGTGGCCATCCGCCTGTTTACCAACGCGGCCGGCTGGGTGGCGCAATTCACGGGCAGCGACATCGCCCTGCGCTTCCCGCGCTACGAACCCGGCCAGGCCGCCGCATGACAGGCGCACCCGCGCCCGGCATTGTCCTCACCGACATCGAAGGCACCACCAGCGATATCCGGTTCGTGCAGCAGGTGCTGTTTCCCTATGCGCGCCGGCGTCTGCCGGCATGGATCGCGGCGCACGCAAACGAACCCGAAGTCGGGCGCTGGCTCGATGCGGCAGCGCGCGAGGCGGGGTTGGCCACGCCCGCCGCGCGCGACACGGTCGTCGAGGCGCTGCTGGCCTGGATCGACGCCGATCGCAAGTCCACCGCGCTGAAGGCGTTGCAGGGCATGATCTGGCGCGAAGGCTACGCGGCCGGCGATTTCGTAGCGCACGTCTACCCCGATGTGGAACCGGCGCTGCGCGCCTGGCGCGCACGCGGCCTGCGCCTGTTCGTGTATTCCTCCGGTTCGATCGAAGCGCAGAAACAGTTCTTCGCGCACAGCGCGGCCGGCGATCTGACGCCGCTGTTCGACGGTTATTTCGACACCGAAACCGGCCCCAAGCGCGAGGCCGCCTCCTACACGCGCATCGCACGCGCGATCGGCACGGCGCCGCAGGCCGTGCTGTTCCTGTCCGACATCGAGGCCGAGCTGGATGCGGCGCACAGCGCCGGCATGCAGACCACGCAACTGTGCCGCCCGCCTGCCGTCTGTGCGGCCACATGCAGGCACCCCTGCGCGCACGACTTCACCGCCATCGCGCTGCCCTCTGCGCAACGTCTATCAAGGCCAACGCCATGAAGCTCTATCTCAGTCCCACCTCGCCGTTCGCGCGCAAGGTCAAGGTCGCGCTGCTCGAGAAAGGTGCGCCGGCCGCCTTCGAGGAAGTGCGCGTCGATCCCTGGGCCACGCCGCCCGAGCTGACCGCAGCCAATCCGCTGTCGCAGGTGCCGACCCTGGTCACCGACCGCGGCGAGGCAATCGGCAACAGCGACACCATCCTGGCCTGGATCGAGCGCCGCTTTCCGCAGCCGTCGCTGCTGCCGACCGACGCAGCCGCGCTGACCCGCGCGCAGGCCGTCGCCGCGATCGCGCAGGGCCTGATCGAGACCACGGTCGGGGTCGTGCTGGAACGCCGGCGCCCGCCGGAGCAGCAATCCAAGGCGATGCTCGATCGCCGCCTCGTCACCATCCAGCGCACGGTGCCCGCGCTGGCGCAGCGTTTCGATCGCGCTCGCGAGCACTTCCACCACGACGGCATCGGCGTCGCCTGCGCCCTGGCCTATCTGGACCTGCGCCTGCCGGAATGGGATTGGCGCACCGCGGCGCCCACGCTGGCCGAGTGGCAAGTCTGGGCCGAGGCGCGCGCGTCGATGCGAGCCAGCGCGCCGCCGGCCGGTTAGGCCATCCCGGTTGCATTCGGACGCTCACCCCTACCCCCATTCGCGCTGAGCGTAGCTGTCCGCAGGGCAGCGAAGTCGAAGCGCCCTGCGAGCGTGCTTCGACTGCGGCCGCTACGCGGCCTACGCTCAGCACGAACGGAGAGTGGTCGGACCTCTGCGCGGTCTGCGCTCAGCACGAACGGATGGTGGTTGGACCTCTGCGCGGCCTGCGCTCGGCACGAACGGAGAGTGGTCGGACCTCTGCGCGGTCTGCGCTCGGCACGAACGGATGGTGGTTGGACCTCTGCGCGGCCTATGCTCGGCACGAACGGAGAGTGGTCGGACCTCTGCGCGGTCTGCGCTCAGCACGAACGGAGAGTGGTTGGACCTCTGCGCGGTCTGCGCTCAGCACGAACGGAGAGTGGTTGGACCTCTGCGCGGCCTACGCTCGGCACGAACGGATGGCGGTTGGGCCTCTGCGCGGCCTATGCTCGGCACGAACGGAGAGTGGTTGGACCTCTGCGCGGTCTGCGCTCAGCACGAACGGATGGTGAACGGGTCGCTGCGTAAGCGGTCTACGCTCAACATCAACGGTTGGCGATCTGCTGCGCGACGCGAAACCCGCGCGACGCCTTCACCCGACCGCATGCCGCGTCGCCAGTGTCTCGGCGACTGCACCCAGACCCAATCCGCGCGCGCGCAGCAGCACGATCAAGTGATAGATCAGATCGGCCGCCTCGCCCCGCAGCGCGGCATCGTCCTCGGCGACCGCGGCGAGACTGGTTTCGACGCCCTCCTCGCCCACCTTTTGCGCGATGCGGCGCAGGCCGCCCTCGAACAGGCGCGTGGTGTAGCTGTCGGCCGGCCGCTCGCGTTCGCGCCGCGCGACCAGGGCATCGAGCCTCCCGAGGAAGGCCAGCGCCGGCGCCGCGGCATCGCCGAAGCAGCTGTCGGTGCCGCGATGGCAGGTCGGGCCGACCGGATCGGCCAGCAGCAGCAGGCTGTCGGCGTCGCAGTCGGCGTGCATCGAGACCAGCTTGAGGACATGCCCCGAGCTCTCGCCCTTGGTCCACAGGCGCTGTCTGCTGCGGCTGTAGAAGGTCACCAGGCCGCCGGCCAGCGTCTGCGCCAGCGCCGCGCGGTTCATGTAGCCCAGCATCAGCACGCGGCCGTCCATCGCGTGCTGGACCACCGCGGGCAGCAGCCCGTCGCCCTTGTCCCAGGCGAGCCGCTCGGGGTCGAAGTCGATTGCAACGGTCATGGCCGCACCTCGATGCCGGCCTGCGCCAGCGTCCGCTTCAGCTCGGGAATGGCGATGCTGCCGGCGTGGAAGACGCTGGCCGCCAGCGCACCGTCGACGTCGGCGTCGCGAAAGACCGCGACGAAATGGGCCATCGCGCCGGCGCCACCCGAGGCCACCAGCGGCACCCGGCAGACGGCACGCGCCGCACACAGTTGATCGAGGTCGTAACCCGCGCGCACACCATCGCTGCCCATGCAGTTGAGCACGATCTCGCCGGCGCCGCGACGCTGCGCCTCGACGATCCAGTCCAGCGTGCGTCGCGGCAACGCCTCGGTGCGTGCGGGGTCGCCACTGTTGCGGCGCACACGCCACTCGCCGTCGGCGTCGCGCAGGCTATCGATGCCGACCACCACGCACTGCACGCCGAACGCGGCGGCTAGCTCGTCGATCAGCGCCGGCCGCTCCAGCGCGGGCGAGTTGACCGAGATCTTGTCGGCGCCGGCGTGCAGCACCGCGCGTGCGTCCTCGACGCCGCGGATGCCGCCGGCGACGCAGAACGGAATATCCAGCTCGCGCGCCACGCGCGCGACCCAAGCGACATCGACGCGGCGCCCTTCGGGGCTGGCGCCGATGTCGTAGAACACCAGCTCGTCGGCGCCGGCGTCGCGGTAATGCCGCGCCCGTTCGACGATGTCACCCATGTCGACGTGATCGCGGAAGCGCACGCCCTTGACCACGCGCCCCTCGCGTACATCGAGGCAAGGAATGATGCGCCGGGTCAACATGGGTTGCCCCGCCGTCGCTGCGAACCATCCATGGTGCGTGGCGCCGGCCCGGCCCTCCCTGGGCCGGGCGCTCGGCGGCGCGAACGGCCCTTCAAGGCCGTTCGCGTTGTCCCGCCTCGCCCATCCTTCACGTCCAGGCAGGGAATGATGCGGCGGGTCAGCATGTCAGGGTCTCCGCCAGCGTGAAGCGTCCTTCCAGCAGGGCGCGCCCGAGGATCACGCCGGCCGCGCCGGCCGCGCGCGCGGCGCGGAGATCGTCCAGATCGCGTACCCCGCCCGAGGCCTGCACGGCCAGCGCCGGGGCCAGCATGCCGAGGTGCCGGTACAACGCGATGTTGAGGCCGCCCAGCATGCCGTCGCGGTCGATGTCGGTGCACAGCAGGTGACGCGCACCGGCGGCCGCATAGGCTTGCACGCGCTCGTCCAGCGTGGCCTCGCCGGTCTGCGTCCATCCGGCCGTCGGCAGCCGCCAGACGCCATCGCGCCGGCGCGCGTCGAGCGCGATCACCAGACGCTCGGCGCCGAAATTGCGCAGCCAGCCGATCACGGTCTGCGGATCGCGCACGGCGATGCTGCCGACCACCACGCGCGCGGCGCCGGCATCGAGCAGACGCCGCACATCGGCTGCATCGCGCACACCGCCGCCCGCCTGCACCTGCAGCCCGCAGCGCGCCAGCTGCCCGATCAGCGGCAGCTGCGTGAAACGCCCGGCGCGCGCGCCATCCAGATCGACCGCGTGCAGCCAGTGCGCGCCGGCATCGCGGTAGTCCGTGGCCAGCGCCACTGGATCGGCGGCGTAGCGCGTCTCGCGGTCGTAGTCGCCCTGCTGCAGGCGCACCACGCCGCCCTCGCGCAGGTCGATCGCGGGAATGATCGTGAAATTCATAGGCTCAGGAAATTCCGCAGCAGGCGCGCGCCCACCGCGGCCGAGCGCTCGGGATGAAACTGCATGCCGCAGATGTTGCCCTCGCGCACCACGGCGCTGAAGGCGCCGCCATGTTCGGCGCTGGCCAGCGTGTGTGTGCCGACCGGCGCCGCGTAGCTGTGCACGAAATAGGCAAAGGCGGGATCATCCAGGTCCGCGAGCAGCGGATCGCGCACCAGCACCTGCAGCCGGTTCCAGCCCATGTGCGGCACGCGCAGGCCGACTTGCTGCGGCAAGTGATGCACAGTGCCCGGCAGCAGGCCCAGGCACTCGGTGTCGTTCTCCTCGGAGCGCTCGAACAATAACTGCATGCCCAAACACACGCCCAGCACCGGCTGGCGCAGGCTGCGCAGCATCTCCACCAGTCCGGCTTCGCGCAGCAGGTGCATCCCAGGCCCAGCGGCGCCCACACCGGGCAGGATCACGTGCGAAGCCGCGCGAATGCGTGCGGCGTCGGCGGTCAGCTGCGCGTCCACGCCCAGGCGCGCGAGCGCATAGCGCAGCGAGCCGATGTTGGTGCCGCCGGCCTCGACCAGCACCACATCCGGCGATCGCGCGCTCACAGCACGCCCTTGGTGCTGGGCAGCACGTCGCCCTCGCGCCGCAGCGCCGTGCGCAGCGCGCGCGCTACCGCCTTGAAGCAGCCCTCGACCATGTGATGCGCGTTTTCCCCGCGCACCTCCAAGTGCAGGTTGGCGCCCAGGCTGTCGCATAGCGAGCGGAAGAAGTGCGGCACCAGTTCGGTCGGCAGGTCGCCCACGCGCTCGCGCGGGAACCTGCCGTCGAAGACGAAATACGGACGCCCGGACAGGTCCAGCAGCGCGCAGATCCGGCTCTCGTCCATCGGCAGGCGCACGTGTGCCGCCCCGGTTGTCGGCACCGCGGGATCGGTCGCGCCAGCCGCGACCTCGGCATCGCCGTAGCGGCCGATGCCGCGCTTGTCGCCCAGCGCCTCGCGCAGTGCCTGCCCCAGCGCCAGCGCGCAGTCCTCGACGGTGTGGTGCTCGTCGATTTCGAGATCGCCGCGCGCCTCCAGCTCGAGCGCGAAGCCGCCGTGCTTGCCCAGCTGCTCCAGCATGTGATCGAAATAGCCCAGGCCGCTGTGTACCCGCGGCGGCCTCGGTGCATCCAGATCGACGCGCACCGTGATGCGCGTCTCGCGGGTGACGCGCTCGACGCGCGCGATGCGCGGCGCGTCGCACAGCAGATGTGCGATTTCGATCCACGGCATGCCCTGCGCGCCGACCCGCAACCCGCGCACGCCCAGGTTCGCGGCGAACTGCAGATCGGTGTCGCGGTCGCCGACCACCGCCGAGGCGGCGCGGCTCCAGCCGTCGTCGGCCAGATAGTGGCGCGCCATGCCGACGCCCGGCTTGCGGGTGTCGCGGCCCTCGTGCGGCAGGCTGCGGTCAATCAGGATCTCGCGGAAGCGGATGCCCTGCGACTCCAGCACCTGCAGCAGCAGCCGCTGCGGACCCTCGAAGGCGCTTTCGGGAAACGCGTCGGTACCGAGGCCGTCCTGGTTGCTGACCATCACCAGCTCGTAGCCGGCGGCCACGCAGCGCTGCAACGCGGCGATCACGCCCGGCAGCAGCGCCAGTTTCTCGTAGGCATCGATCTGCTCGTCGGCGGGTTCCTCGATCAGGCAGCCGTCGCGATCGACGAACAGCAGTTTGCGCGCGCTCATGCAGCCTCCCGGCGCGCGGCCAGCGCGGCGAGCAGAGCGTCGTTCTGCTGCGGCGTGCCGATGCTGATGCGCAGCGCGTCCGCCAGCCCGGGATAGCGGCGGATGTCGCGCACCACGATGCCGGCCCGCAGCAGATCGGCATACACCGCTGCCGCATCGGTGAAACGTACGGCGAGAAAGTTGGCCTGCGAAGGCAGCACCGCGCGCACGCCGGGCAGCGACGGCAGCGCCGCCGCAAGCCGGGTGCGCTCGCTGCGCACGATCGCGATGCGCTCGCGCACCAGCGCCGCACCACCGTCCTGCAGCACGGCCAGCGCGGCATCGACGCAGGGCGTCGGCAGCGGATACGGCGGCATGATCCGCCGCAGCAGCGCGATCATCTCGGGCGCCGCCAGCAGGCATCCGATGCGCGCGCCGGCCAGCGCCCAGGCCTTGGACAGCGTGCGCAGCACGCCGAGATGCTCATAACGGTCGAGCAGCGTGGCCGCACTGGGTGCGCCGGCGAACTCGATGTAGGCCTCGTCGACGATCAGCAGCGCGCGTCCGGTCAGCGCCTGCGCAATGCGCTCGATCGCCGCCAGCGGCACCAGGCCGCCGGTGGGATTGTTGGGCGAGCACAGGAACACCAGCTTGACCGCCGGCGTGAGCGCCGCCAGCAGCGCGTCGGCGTCCAGCGTGAAATCCGCCCGCAGCGGAATCTCCAGCACCGCCGCGCCCTGCACCCTGGCGCATACCGCGTACATGCCGAAAGTCGGCGGACTGACGGCGACCGCGTCCACGCCGGCCCGGCAGAATGCACGCACCAGCAGATCGATGGCCTCGTCGCTGCCGCGCCCCACCAGCACCTGTTCGGCGCGCACGCCGTAAATCTGTGCCAGGCGCTGTACCAATGCGACGGGCTGCGGATCGGGATAGCGATGCAGCACTGCGCCGGCATCGCCCGCCGGCGGCCACGGCGATTCGTTTGCGTTGAGCGCCACGCTGCCGCCGCGCGCCTCCATGCGCGCGGACGAGTACGGCGCCAGGGCGCGGATGTCGGCGCGCGCGAGATCGAGCACGCTCATGCCGCGCTCTCCATGGATTGCAGCCGCAGCGCCACCGCCTGCGCGTGCGCCTCCAGGCCCTCGGCACGCGCCAGCGTCAGCGCACAGGGGCCGATCGCGCGCAGGCCCGCCGGACTCAGCTCCTGCACGGTGATCTGCTTCTGGAAGCTGGCCACCGACACGCCGCTCCAGGCGCGCGCGTGACCGTCGGTGGGCAGCACGTGGTTGGTGCCGGAACAATAATCGCCGACCGATTCCGGCGACCAGGTGCCGAGGAACACCGAGCCCGCGCTCTCGATCAGGGGCAGCAGCGCACGCGGTTCGGCGACGTGCAGGATCAGGTGCTCGGGCGCATAGGCGTTGCTGACCGCGACCGCCTGCGCAAGATCGGCGACCTCGATCAGCCGGCTTTGCGCGAGCGCATGGCGCGCTGTCGCGGCGCGCGGCAGCAGCACGCACTGGCGCTCGACCTCGGCGGCGACCGCCGCGAGCAGGGCCGCGTCGGGCGCCAGCAGCAGCACCTGCGAATCCGGGCCGTGTTCGGCCTGCGAGAGCAGGTCGGCCGCGACGATGCGCGCATCGGCAGTCGCGTCGGCGATCACCAGCACCTCGGACGGCCCGGCCGGCATGTCGATGGCCGGCCCACCAGGCAGCACGCTGACCTGCTGCTTGGCCTCGGTGACCCAGGCGTTGCCGGGTCCGAACAGCTTGTCGCAGCGCGGCACGCTGGCCGTACCCAGCGCCATCGCCGCGATCGCCTGCGCTCCGCCCAGCTTGAACACGCGGGTGATGCCGCACAACCGCGCGGCATGCAACACCGCCGCGTCGCACTGCCCGTTCGCGCGCGCCGGCGTGCACAGCACCACCTCGGCGCAGCCGGCGATGCGCGCCGGCACACCCAGCATCAGCGCCGTGGACGGCAGCGGTGCGCTGCCGGCGGGCACGTACAGACCCACGCGCGCGATCGGCCGCAGCATGCGCTCGCAAACCACGCCCGGCGCGGTCTCGACGCGCACCGGCTGCGGCGCGGTCGCGCGATGAAAGGCTTCGATGCGCGCGGCCGCCTCGGCGATCGCCGCCCGCAAGGGCGCATCGACCGCGCGCTCCGCCTGCGCCCGTTCGGCGCCGGATACCTCCAGCGCTTCCAGCTCGCAGCCCTCGTAGCGGCGCGTCAGCAGGCGCAGTGCGTGGTCGCCATCGGCGCGCACCTGGTCGATGATGCGCGCCACGCCCGTGCGCAGCTCGTCGCCGCGGGCGCGCACCGGCCGCGCCAGCGCCTGCGCGCGTGCGTTCTCGTCGAGGATGTTCCAGTCGATTCGCTGCATGATGTCGGCTTCGTTGGTCCCGCGGCGGCCCTCAGGCCAGCATCTTCTCCACCGGCAGCACCAGCATCGCGCTGGCGCCGGCGCGCTTCATGTCCTCCAGATGCTGCCAGGTGATCGCGCCGTGGCAGAGCGCCTGCAGCGCGACCTCGTCATCACTGCCCTCGATCGGCGTCACCAACGCACGCTGGCCGCCCGGCAGCAGGCGTTCGATCGCGGCCAGCGCGGTACGCGGCGCGTGCAGCATCAGCAGCTTCGACTCGCGCACCTGGATCACGCCGTCGATACGCCGCAGCAGCAGATCGATCAGATCACCGCGCTCATCGCCGGGCATGGCGGCCGGTCCGACCAGCACGCCCTCGCTCTCCAGCAACACCACGGCTTCCTTCAACTGGTTGGCCGCCAGGGTGGCGCCGCTGGACACCAGATCGCAGATCAGGTCGGCGGTGCCCAGCCGCGGCGCGATCTCGACCGAGCCCGACAGGCCGACCACGGTCGCCTGCACCCGCTGCCGCGCCAGCCAATCGGACAGCAGGAACGGATAGGTGGTCGCGATGCGCAGACCGGCCAGTTGCGCCGGGCCGGCATAGTCCTGCTCCTGCGGCAACGCCAGCGACAGCCGGCATTGGCCGAAGCCCAGCGCGCGCAGTTCGCGGAACCCGGCCTCGCCGCTGGCCGCAACGGCCGCGAGGCGCTGCTCCGCGAGCACGTTGCGTCCGACCACGCCGAGATCGCAGACGCCTTCCGCGATCAGACCGGGGATGTCGTCGTCGCGCACCAGCAGCAGGTCGATCGGCAGCGTCTCGCCGAAACAGAACAGCTTGTCGCGGCTCTGGCGGAACTTCAGCCCGCAGCGCGCCAGCAGATCCTGCGAAGGTTCCGCCAGACGGCCCGACTTCTGCGCCGCGATGCGCAGGCGCTCGCGCGGCTTCATGCCCGCACCTGCGTCGCGCGGCGCGGCTTGCCGGGTTTCGGGCTCGCGCCCGCTGCGCGGCGCGGCCGGCGCGACTGCTGCGCGCGCGCCGCCGCCGCCAAGTAGCCGCCATTGCCCTGGTTGAGATAGCGCGCCACGCGGCCGACGGTGGTGATGCTGACCGCGGTCAGCTCGTGGATCTCGCGGTACGGCGTGCCCGCCAGCAAGTGCGGCACCACCGACCAGCGGTCCACCAGCGCCTCGACCTCGGCCGGCGTGCACAGATCGCGCAGAAACGCGCGCATCTCGCCCACGTCGCGCATGGCCAGCAGCGCGCGGCACAGACCCTCCTCGGCCATGGCACGCGGCTGCAGCGGCTCCAGCGAGCGTCTCTTCATCGTTGCTCTCATGTACTAACGCGTTAGTACGCAATACTAACGGCAACGACAGCCCCGGCGCAAGCCCGCGGCTGCGACGCCGCCGGTCTCCATGTGCCGGCACGTGACGGTTGACAGGAAACGCGCCATCGCGCGTGAATCGGCCTTCCCCGGGCCCCAGGTGCACATGTGATCCGATCCGTCAACGGCGTCCCGGTCCTGCCCAGGCACCGGCTTTCCTGCCACTGCGGCGCGGTGGTGATCGAGCTCGACCTGCCCGACGGTATCGTCGATCCGCGCCGCTGCGACTGCTCGTACTGCCGCCGCCGGGGCACCATCGTCGCCTCGGTGCCACTGTCCGGACTGCACGTCGTCCGCGGCGAGGATGTCCTGCAACTCTACCGGTTCAACACCCACACGGCACGGCACTACTTCTGCTCGCGCTGCGGCATCCACACCCATCACCAGCGCCGCTCCGCGCCCGACCAGTACGGCTACAACGTGGCTTGCCTGGAGGGCATCGATCCGTTTCTGCTGGACGGGATTCCCACCCGCGACGGCATCCACCACCCGGCCGACCGCGCGTCCTGAGCGCGGCGCGCAGAAATCAGACCGCTCCGCGCACCACCAGCGCCACCACCCGCGCAATGTCGCCGTCCATGGCGCGATCGCGGGGCATGAAGGCCACTTCGCGGCGGATGGCGTCCAGCGCGCGGGCCACGGCGGCGCCGGGGCGGAACTCGGGGGCATCGGCCAGGGCCTGCATCAGCGCGCGGACTTCCTGCTCGAACTGCGCGTGCTGCGGATGGCCGGGCTCGGGGGCGCCGCCGATCTTGGCGGCCAGTGCGCGCCAGTCACCGCGGCGTGCCAGGCGGCGCGCGGCGTTGAGCATGTCGCGGCGGTAGTCCAGCGCCTGCGCGGCGGTGTACAGCTCCAGCGCCAGCACCTGCCCCAGTTGCTCGCACATCGCCAGCACGTGGCGCGCCTCGTTGGCGCCCATCGAGACGTGGTCTTCGGCGTTGGCGCTGGTCGGGATCGAATACACGCTGGCCGGATGCGCGCGGCTGGCCAGGTCGTTGACCAGCGCAGCGGCGGTGTACTGCACGATCATGAAGCCGGAGTCGGTGGCGTCCTCGTTGCCGGTGAGGAAGGCCGGCAGGCCGTCGTTGGTCGCGGCATCGACCAGCTTGGCGATGCGCCGTTCGGCGATCGACGCCAGCACCGGCATCGCCGCCTTGACGTAGCTCATCGCCAGCGCCAGCGGCATGCCGTGGAAGTGGCCCGCGGAGACCACCTGATCCTCGATCGCCTGCGCGCCCTCGGCGTCGGGGAACAGCAGCGGATTGTCGGTGACGGCGTTGAGTTCGATCTCGATGACGCGCGCCGCCTGCGCCAGCGCATCGCGCACCGCGCCGTGGACCTGCGGGATGCAGCGCAGGCTGTAGGCGTCCTGCGGCTGGTGCTTCTTGCCGCCGCGGAACGGCAGGAAACGCGTGTAGAAGGACTCGCGGCCGTGGCGGCGGTGCGCCGGCACCCAGTCCCAGGCCAGGTCGAAATGCAGCGCCTGGTCCTCGGGCTCGCGCCAGGCCTGCGCGGTCCAGGTCGCGAAGCGCGGCACCAGGTGGTAGGGGATGTCGATCAGGGTCGAGCCGGCCAGCAGTTCGCGCAGATGCGCGGCGGTCTCGACCTGGCCGGGATGCGGGCGCAGCGCGTGCACGTCTTCGCGGAACGCGCCGCTGCGGCCGACGAAGGCTTCCAGAGTCATCGCCGCGGCGAGGTCCGCCAGATCCAGCTGCTGCTGCAGCCGCTCCAGAGCCAGCGTCGCGCAGGCCAGCATTTGCGCGGTGCCGTTGTTGAGCGCGAGACCCTCCTTGTACGACAGCCGCACGGGTGCGAGCCCGGCGCGGCGCAGGGCCTCGGCGCCGGGCAGGCGCTCGCCCTCGAAAAAGGCCTCACCGCCGCCCAGCA
>JAJYQO010000042.1 GCA_021794575.1 Pseudomonadota bacterium
TCACCAGGCTGGAATGGAACGTCTCGCGCACCACGCGGTGCGGCTGCAGATCCATCAGGCGGTACGCGTGCTGGCGGTTGCGCGCGCGCGCGACCACCTTGAGGCCCGGATAGAGCCGCCGTACCAGACGCGCGGTGCGCAGATTGGTCTCCGGATCGTCGGTGGCCAGCACGAACACTTCGGCCTGCGCGGCCTGCGCGGCGCGCAGCAGTTCGGGCCGGCCGGGATCGCCGAAGAAAATGCGCATGCCGCTGTAGCGGCGCGAAGTCTCCACCTGCTCGATGGAGTGCTCGAGCGCAGTGTAGGCGATGCCGTGCGCGTGCAGCACGCGCGCCACGATCTGCCCGACGCGGCCGTAGCCGGCGATGATCACCCGCGGCGGCGCCCCGGCGGAGGGGTCGTCGAACGGTCGCTGCGCACGTTGCGGATGGCGCACCAGCAGCGTTTGCGCCGCGGCCACCAGCAGCGGCGTCAGCGCCATGCTCAGCGTGATCGCCAGCACCAGCCGCTGGTGCATGGCGGCGTCCAGCAACCCATGCGCACGCGCCAGCTGGAACACCACGAAGGCGAACTCGCCACCGCCGGCCAGCAGCACAGCCAGCTTCAGCGCGGCGCCGTGCGTGCGCAGGCCGGTGCGCCCCAGCACGTACAGCACCGGCGCCTTCAGCAGCAGCAGCGCCAGCACCAGCAGCGCGATCAGCAGCGGCTCGCGCAGCAGCAGCGGCAGGTTGGCGGCCATGCCCACGCTGATGAAAAACAACCCCAGCAGCAGACCCTTGAACGGTTCGATATTGGATTCGAGTTCGTGGCGATATTCGGAATCGGCCAGCAGCAGGCCGGCCAGGAACGCACCCAGCGCCATCGAGGCGCCGGCCTGCCCGACCAGCCAGGCCGTACCCAGCGCCACCAGCAGCGCCATCGCGGTGGACACCTCCACCTGCTGCACGCGCGCGGCAATGCGGAACAGTGGCCGCAGCAGCAGACGCCCGCCCAGCACCACCGCCAGCACCACGCCGGCGACCTGCAGCAGGCGCGGCCATAGCGCGCCGGCTGCCTGCGCGCCGGGCGCCAGCAGCGGCACCGCGGCGATCAGCGGAATCGCCGCCAGATCCTGGAACAGCAGCAACGCGAACGCCAACCGGCCGTAGGCGCTGGGCAGCTCCTTGCGCTCAGCCAGAATCTGCAGCCCGAACGCGGTCGAGGACAACGCCAGCCCGAGCCCGATCACGCCGGCGGCGTGGCCGTCCACGTGCAGGCCATAAAATGCCGCTGCGCCCAGCAGCGCCGCACTGACCAGCACCTGCACGGTGCCGTAGCCGAACACCTGTCGCCGCATCACCCACAGGCGTTGCGGCGACAGTTCCAGCCCGATCAGAAACAGCAGCAGCACCACGCCCAATTCCGAGAGCGTATCCAGCGTGTCGCCTCCGTGCACCCAACCCAGTCCGTGCGGGCCGATCAGCATGCCTGCGCCGAGATAACCCAGCACCGCGCCCAGACGCAGCCGGCTGGCCAGCGGCACCGCGATGACGATGGCCAGCAGAAAAATCAGCAGCGGCAGCAGCGGCGAGGATGCGTGCATGTCGGCTCCCCACTTTACCCGCGGGCACGTCATCATGGCGGCCCGCGCACGTCCCGGCGCGGAACTCGAATCCGTATAACGGAGCATAAACTTGCGGAAAACCGGACCGGAACACAATCGCGCCATGGGCCAAGCCGTCACAACACCACATAGCATGCGTGGACCAGGCGTGCAGGATCGGCGCGTCTGGCTGCTGCTCAGCGCCCTGCTGCTGGTGCTGGGCCTGGCGTTCCAGGGCACGCGCGGATTGTGGAGTCCGGACGAGGGGCGCTTTACCGGCGGCGCCGTGCAGATGCTGGACAGCGGCCACTGGCTAGTGCCGCGCTACAGTCCCGACCAACCCAATCTGTCCAAGCCGCCGGTCACCTACTGGGCCATCGCGGCATCGGTGGCGGTGTTCGGCCATGACACCTGGGCGGTGCGCCTACCCTACGCGCTGGCCTACGTGCTGACCGCGTTGCTGGTGGGACTGATCGCGCGCTGCTGGATGGGTGATCGCGCCTGGCTGGCCGCGCTGGTGTACGGACTGGCGCTGGGGCCTTTCCTCACCGCCAACATCGTCAGCACCGACGTGCCGCTGACGCTGTTCGAGACATTGGCCATGCTGGGTTACGTGCGCGCCGAATTCGCCGGCGACGCCGGGGCACGCGGGCGCTGGGCGCTGCTGATGTGGGCCGGCTTCGGCCTGGCCTTCCTGACCAAGGGTCCGCCGGGACTGCTGCCGCTGCTGGCGGCGATCCCGTACAGCGCGCGCCGCGGCGGCTGGCGCGGCTGCGGCCGGCTGTGCACGCTGCCGGGACTGGCCCTGTTCCTGCTGATTGGCGGCGGCTGGTACCTGGCCGTAATGCTGCGCGAACCGGGTGCCGTGCATGATTTCCTCTATCGCGAGGTCTACGAGCGCATCTTCACCGCGACCCAGCAGCGCAACCCGCAGTGGTACGGCGGCTTCGTGGTGTATCTGCCGTTCCTGCTGCTGGGCACGTTGCCCTGGTGGCCGTCGCTGGCGCGCGCCGCGCGCGCGGCATGGCGTGACGGCTGGATGCGGTCCGATCCGCGGCTGCTGCTGTGGCTATGGGTGCTGCTGCCGCTGCTGGTGTTTTTCCTGGCGCGCTCGCGGCTGCCGCTGTACGTGCTGCCGCTGCTGGTGCCGCTGGCGCTGCTGGTGGCGATCGAGCTGGCGGCGCGTATTGACCTCGCGCGTCGGCGCCAGCAGGCGGCGCTGGCACTGTGGGTGCTGCTGCTGCTGGCGCTCAAGGGCGGCCTAGCCCTGGGTGTACACACCCGTAACGACGAGCGCGCGCTGGCGGCGCGACTGGCCACCGCGGCAGTTGCCCGGCCTTATGCTGCGCTGATGTTCGTGGAAGATGTCGGCACCGCCTACCAGCGCGAGCAGCGCACGCCCTGGGGCTTGAATCTGTACCTGCGCCGGCCGGTGTACGCGGTGGCCTGGGGCATGCCTGCCGACCGTGCGCGCCTGTGCGGCACGCTGGCCGCGCGCGGTGCGCTGCTGCTGGTGGCCGACCGCGACGTCGCGACAGCGGTGCAGGGCGCCTTGCGCGGGTGCGCCGCGCGCGTCGAGCCGCTGGGCACACTGCGTCAAGCCCGGCTGTTGTGGGCGGCACCGGCGGACGGGCGCTGAGGTCGCGGCGATGTGCGGCATCTGCGGCATCGTCGACCGGGACGCGCGCTTCAGTGCCGAACACGCGCAGATGCACGCGCGCATCATGTTCGCGCAGATGGCACACCGCGGTCCGGACGGCGGGCTGCTGCACCAGCAGCCGGGCGTGGTCTTCGGCGCCCAGCGCCTGGCGATCCGCGGCCTCGACTCCGACCATCCGCCGCTGTACGCCGACGACACCGGCGTGCTGCTGGTGTGCAACGGCGAGATCGACAACCACGCGGCGTTGC
>JAJYQO010000051.1:0-1432 GCA_021794575.1 Pseudomonadota bacterium
CGCTCGGAATCGCCCAGCACCCGGCGGTTGGCGATGGCCGCACCCACCGTGTTGGCCAGGCGCAGTGCGCCGGCCGCGGCGCGCGAGGAGCTGCCGCCGCGTGCGCCGCGCCGGCGCGCTCCCTGCGGGCGCGGGCGGCGTCCGGCCAATTGCAGCTCGGTGGCATTGTCGAGGTCGCGCAGGTATTGCGCCTGCATGTGCTCAGCGAAGCCGGCATCCTCGATCGCGGCGTCGAGTTCGCAATTGACCAGCCAGCTCGACAGGTTGAGGTTGGATGAGCCCACGCGCGCCCAGCGCCCGTCGGCCACAGCCGTCTTGGCGTGCATCATGCTGCCGTTCCACTCGTACACGCGGATGCCGGCCTCCAGCAGCGGCCGGTAGCCGGCGCGTGACAGCGCCGCCACCGCCGGCAGATTGTTGCTGCCGGGCACCAGCAGGCGCACGTCCACACCATCGGCGGCGGCGGCGGCCAGGCCGCGCACGTAGGTGGGGATGCCCACGAAGTAAGCGTCGCTGATCCACAGCGTGCGCGTGGCCATGGCGGCGATCAGGCTGTCCAGGCGGTACATGGCGCCGTGCGCGGGCTGCGTGGCGATGACCCGCAAGGCCACCTCGCCGCAGGACGCAGGCACCGGCGCGGATGCGCAGTCCAGCGCTGCGCCCAGTGCGGCCCAGTTGTCGCGGAACGCGGCATCGAGATCGGCCACCGCCGGACCTTCGATCAACACGCCGCTGTCGCGCCAGGGCGGCACGCCGCGCGCGGCATCACCCAGCCATTTGGCGGCGATGCAAACGCCGGAGATGGACCCGCTGCGGCCGTCCACCACCAGCAGCTTGCGGTGGTCGCGGCCGATCCAGCCCAGCGGACTGTCCAGGCGCGGCGGGTTGAACGCGCGCACCTCGATACCGGCCGCGCGCAGCGGCGCGAAGAACGCGCGTCCGGCGTTGCCGAGGGTGCCGAACCAGTCATGAATCAGCGCCACGCGGACACCGGCGCTAGCGCGCGCGATCAGCAGGTCGCGGAAGCGTCGACCGACGGCATCGTCGGCGATGATGTAGTTTTCCAGTAGCACCGAATGCCGCGCCGATTCGATCATCGCCGCCCAGGTGTCGAAATGCTCGTCGCCGTCGACCAGCAGCCGCACGCGGTTGCCGCCGATCAACGGTGCGCCCGCCGCCCGGCTGAGCGCCTGTCCGGCCAGCAGACGCGGCGGCAGCGCGGCGTGGTGTATCGGCGGGTGGGTGTGCGGCATGGGGAGAGTGTAGGGTGGCGGCCGGGCTGGGGCTAAAATGCGCTCGGCACCGTCAGGATCGAGCAGCCAGCATGCACGCGCGCCACGCGCACAGGGGGAATCCATGAGCCAGGCCTATCCGCGCCTGATTGCGGGCCTGCCCGCGCGCGCGCCGGCCAGCGCGGCGATGCCGTCCAGCG
>JAJYQO010000051.1:1532-55067 GCA_021794575.1 Pseudomonadota bacterium
CCAGCGCGGCGATGCCGTCCAGCGTCCGCCAGATGCAGACGCAGATCGGGCAACTGCCGTTGGCCAATCCCGCGGTGGCCGCGCGCGAGTTGACGCGTCTGCTGCAAGGCATGCTCGGCACGGTGTGGCCGGGCGGCGAGCGTCTGGAAGCGCTGCAGGCGCTGGGCGCCACGGTGATGCAACTGTGCAACGGCGCCGAACGGCAACTGGCCACGGAAAGTTTTCCGCTGCCGCCGGCCAAGCTGGCCCTGGCCGAGTCGGTGTCCGCGTTCCAGCGCATGCTGGCACAGGGTTACGCGCTGGCCGCCTACGAGATGTGTGCGCCGACCGGCAAGGTGCGCTTCATGCGCGGCAAGTCGGTGCTGCAGGCACTGGTGTCGGCTCTGCACTATGGTGGTCTGGATCTGCTCTGGCGCTACCGCTTGTACCGCACTCCGCAGCCGGATAGCTGGTTGCGGCTGCACGCGGCCTATGCGTTCGCGCGCGACTGTGCGCTGGCCGACAAAGAGGCCGCGCTGGATGATGCCAACACACGGCGCACGCCGCGCGCGCTGTATCTGCATGCGCTGCTGCTGGCGGTGTCCAATCCGTACCGTTTCTCCGGGCGCGAGCTGAACGACGCCTGGGAGGTCACCGGGCTGATGGTCGCGCGCTGCACGCTGGAGAGCAGCGCCAGCAGCGCGATCGCCATCGATCCGGCCAGCGATGCCGGTCCGGGCTATCTGCCCGAGGAACGTCGCGCCTCGATTCCCGGACTGCTGTCCTTCGACGCCGAGCCGGCGCGCGAGGCGCTGGCCGCCGACCAACGCATGCAGCCGGGCGGTGCCACGCGTCTGAGCTACCGCATGGGTGACGGGCGCGTGCTCGAGGTAACGCACACGTTTCTGGAGCGCTTGCAGTCCACTTGGGGCGGCGCTGCGGAGCGTGGCCATGCGCGGCTTCCGGCCGGGCATCCGCTGGAGACCTGCATCGGCCTGCACGGAGTGCACATGCTGCTGGCGGGCGGGCAGCCGTTCCAGAGCTTTCTCAGCGGCTTGCGCGGCGCTGCCGTTGCGCAAGACACGCAGAGCACCAGTCCCGCCTGGGCCGCCGCCGATTCCGGTGGCGTCCTGGTGCAGCGGGTGAAGGTGATCGACCAGAGCCTGGGCGGCTACCAGTTGCTGTGGCAGGCCGAGGCCGGCTTGCGCATGCGCGTCGGTGAAATCGTCGGCCTGGCGCCGCTGGCTGAGCGCGGCGACGTGCAGGACTGGATGATCGGTATCGTGCGCTGGATGCGAATCGAGGACAGCGGTCAGATCGACAGTGGCATCGAGCTGCTGGCGCGGCAGGCATTGCCTGCCGCGGTGCGCTTCCCGGACGCCGGCGGCACACTGCACAACCCGCAACGCGCGCTATTGCTGCGCGATGGCAATGGCGAGCGCCTGTTGCTCGCCGTGCTCGGCGAGGCCATGCCCAGAGCGCTCGAGTTGAGCCTGCCGGAAGATCCGCGCGATTGGCAGCCCACGCCCGGCGTGCGCATGGGGCACGTCGAATCCAGCGAGCCGATCGGCCCGTCATACATCAGTCTCACGGTGAATGCAGCGCCGCGCGCAGCCGCCGTCGACGCGCCTACGCAATCCACGCCCGAGCCCGCGCATGATTGAGGACGGCCGTACTGAGCTCGTTGCCCGCCATGCCACGCGCGGCGTCGCGGTGGGCCGCGTGCGCATCGGCGGCGACGCGCCCATCGTCGTGCAGTCGATGACCAACACCGACACTGCCGATGTCGAGGCCACGGCACAGCAGGTGGCCGAACTGGCGCGCGCCGGTTCCGAACTGGTGCGCATCACCGTCAACACGCCCGAGGCCGCCGCCGCCGTACCGCGCATCCGCGAACGTCTGGACATGATGGGCGTCGAGGTGCCGCTGATCGGCGATTTCCACTACAACGGCCACCAGTTGCTGGCCGCCGAGCCGGCCTGCGCTGAGGCACTGGCCAAGTACCGCATCAATCCGGGCAATGTCGGCTTCGGCAGGAAAAAGGATACGCAGTTCGCGGCCATCATCGAGATCGCCCTGCGCCATGACAAACCCGTGCGTATCGGTGCCAACTGGGGTTCGCTCGATCAGTCGCTGCTGGCGCAGCTGATGGATGAAAACCACGCCCGCGCGCGGCCCCGGGACGCTGCCGCCGTGGGTCGCGAGGCGCTGATCCGTTCAGCGCTGGATTCCGCCGCGCGCGCAGAAGAATTGGGATTAAATAAAGATCGTATCTTATTGTCATGTAAGGTTTCTGGTGTTCGTGAATTGATCGCCGTGTACCGTGATCTGGCCGCGCGCAGCGACTACGCATTGCATCTGGGACTCACCGAGGCCGGCATGGGCAGCAAGGGCATCGTCGCCTCCGCCGCGGCGCTGGCGGTGCTGCTGCAGGAGGGCATCGGCGACACCATCCGCATCTCGCTGACGCCGGCGCCCGGCGAGTCGCGCACGCGCGAGGTGATCGTGGCGCAGGAGTTGCTGCAGACCATGGGCCTGCGCGCGTTCACGCCGCTGGTGACGGCCTGCCCCGGCTGCGGGCGCACCACCAGCAGTTTCTTCCAGGAACTGGCGCAGCGCGTGCAGGAGCATGTGCGCGCGCGCATGCCCGAGTGGCGCCTGCGTTACGACGGCGTCGAAAACCTGACGCTGGCGGTGATGGGTTGCGTAGTCAACGGCCCCGGCGAATCGCGCCATGCCGACATCGGCATCTCGCTGCCCGGCACTGGCGAAGCTCCCGTCGCGCCGGTGTTCGTGGACGGCCGGAAGACCGTCACCCTGCGTGGCGAGCGCATCGCCGACGAGTTCGTCGAGATTCTCGAAAACTACGTGGCCGAGCGCTACGCCGCACGCGGCGGCTGATCGCGCCGCATGCGGCCGCATGTACCGCGTCGCAACATTACGTAATCGTAATAGCGGTCGCGTATTTTCCGTTTGCCCCTCGTAAGCGACCAGGCTAGCTTGGGCCAACGTCGACTTAAGACATCCTGGTGTCCGCGGGCATCGCGGAAACTCACAGAGCCGTGCGTGCCGGCACGCGTTATTCCTGGCACGAACAGCGGCTTGTCCGGAAATTTTTTCGGCTGAGATAGGGGCTTCGATGATTCACGATGACGAACGTACGCCGCGCAGGCACTACCGGCATGCGGCTTTGGTGTTGATGGCCGCATGGATCGCCGCGGGTCTTGTCGCCACATCGGCCAGTGCAGCGTCCGCGACGCCGGCACCGGCCAGCGCGTTGCAGTGGCGCAGCGTCGGTCCGTACATCGGTGGGCGCGTGGTCGCGGTGGCCGGCGTGCCCAGCGAGCGCGACCTGTTCTACATGGGCGGAGTCGACAGCGGCGTCTGGCGCAGCACCGACTACGGCGTCAAGTGGGTCAATCTCACCGACGGCACCCTGCCGGGTTCCAGCAACAGCATCGGCGCGCTCGCGGTCGCGCCCTCGAACCCCAAGGTGATCTACGCCGGCACCGGCGAGAGCGATATCCGCGGCGACGTGATCACCGGCGATGGTGTGTTCCGCTCCGACGACGCCGGCAAGACCTGGCGCGCGGTGGGCCTCGCCGACACCCACACCATCAGCAGCATCGTGGTCGATCCGAAAAACCCCGACGTGGTCTATGCCGCGTCGATGGGCCACGTGTTCAAGTCCAACACCGAGCGCGGCGTGTTCAAGTCGGTCGACGGCGGCAAGACTTGGAGCAAGATCCTCTACGTCGACGCCAAGACCGGTGCCATCGATCTGGTGATGGATCCGAAGAACCCGGACGTGCTCTACGCCGCGATGTGGCAGGCGTACCGCAGGCCGTGGACGCTGCAGGACGGCGGTCCCGGCAGCGGCTTGTACAAGAGCAGCGACGGCGGCGCGCACTGGACCGAGATCTCGCGCCATGCCGGCTTTCCGCAGGGTGTGCTGGGGCGCATTGGCGTCAGCGTCGCCGCCAGCGATCCGAGCGTGGTCTACGCCATCGTGCAGGCCAAGGGCGGCGGCGTGTTCCGCTCCGATAACGCCGGTGCGACGTGGACGCGGGTCAACGCCAACTGGAGCCTGCGCCAGCGCGCGTTCTATTACATGAGCATCTTTGTCGACCCGACCGACGCCAACACGGTGTACGTGCCCGAGGTCGATGCGCTGTGGGTCACGCACGACGGTGGCAAGAGCTTCGCCAAGCTGCACACGCCGCACGGTGACAACCACATCGTCTGGATCAACCCCCACGATCCCAAACTGCTGCTGGAAGGCAACGACGGCGGCGCGACCGTCTCCACCGACGGCGGCGTGACCTGGAGCGGCGAGCACAACCAGCCCACCGGGCAGTTCTATCACGTGGCGCTGGACGACCAGTTTCCGTTCCACATCTACGGTGCGCAGCAGGACGAGGGTTCCTTCGAAGGCCCCAGCGCCGCCAGCGCCGGCATGATCTCGCTGGGTGCCTGGCATCGCGTCGCCTACGGCGAGGCCACCTTCGTCGCACCGCAGCCGGGCAATCCCGACATCACCTACGGCAGCGGCTACTTCAGCATCCAGCTGCGCTACGACCGCGCCACCGGCCAGTACCGCGAGGTCAGTCCCTGGCCCGAGTACCAGGAAGGCGCCGCGTCCAACCAGCTGAAATACCGTTTCGGCTGGACCCATCCGATCCTGTTCGCGGCGGCCAACCCCAAGGAACTGCTGATCGCTTCGCAATACGTGCTCAAGAGCACCGACGGCGGCGAGACCTGGACGCGCATCAGCCCGGATCTGACGCGCAACGATCCGCTGACCGAAAAACCCAGCGGCGGCCCGGTCGATCTCGACCAGTCCGGCGCGGAAATCTTCCCCGACATCTCGGCGCTGGCGCCTTCGCCGCTGGATGCCGACATCATCTGGGCCGGTTCGGCCGACGGCCTGGTCCACGTCACTACCGATGGCGGCAAGCGCTGGAAACTGGTCACGCCCAGGGGCATCCCCGGCTGGGCGCAGATCAGCTCGATCGAGCCTTCCCACGTGGCCAAGGGCACGGCGTATCTGACCGCCTCGCGCTACATGTGGGACGACTTCCATCCCTATGTGTTCGAAACCAGCGACTACGGCGCGCACTGGACGCCGATCACTACCGGCCTGCCCGATGACCAGTACGCCTTCGTCGTGCGCCAGGATCCCAGCGACGCGCGGCTGCTGTTCCTCGGCACCAAGAACACCGTCTACGCCAGCTTCGACGGTGGCGCGCACTGGCGGCCGCTGGGGCTGAACCTGCCCAAGGTGCAGGTGCGCGATCTGGCCATCGACGTGCGCCAGGGCGATCTGGTCGCCGCCACGCACGGGCGCTCGTTCTGGATCCTCGACAATCTGGCCCTGCTCGAGCAGATGACCCGGCAGCAGACGGTCGCCGCCGACGCCGCGCAGGTGTTCGCGCCCGAAACCGCCTGGCTGACCCACGCCTATGGCGTCAGCGAATACGCAAAGTTCGTGCTCGACGCCGGTGCCAATCCGCCGTTCGGCGCGACGGTGTTCTTCCACATCCCGGCGAGCTACGACGGCAAGACGCCGGTCACGCTGAGCTTCGTCGATGCGCAAGGGCAGGTGGTGCGCAGCTTCGCGCTGCACCTCAAGGTCAAGACGCCCAAACCGGCCGCGACCGTGCGCGACAACCGGACGCCGATCCAGGCCAAGGACGCGGCGGAAGCCAAGCTCACCGCGATCGCGCCCGGCATGAACCGCCTGCAGTGGAACCTGCGCTATCCCGACGCCACCGAAGTCACCGGCTTCCAGGCGCCGATCGCCGCCGGCGGACTCGACGACACCGTGGAAGGTCCGGCCGTGCTGCCCGGCCGCTACACCGCCGTGCTCGACTACGGCGGCCGCAAGTCCGAGCAGACCTTCACCGTGGCGCTCGATCCACGCCTGCATCCGGCACCCGACGCGCTGGCCGCGCGCCTCGCGCTGGGGTTGAAGATCCATGCCGCGCTGGACATGTTGGATCGCACCCTCAACCAGGCGATTGCCTTGCGCGACCAACTCGACGGCGCGATTGCCGCGGGCAAGCTGGCCAAAGCCAAGGCGTGGCCCACGCTGAACGCGCTCGATGCCGACATCGCCGATCTCGTAGCGTTGCAGATCCAATCCAGCGAGGGCAGCCTGTTGCACGAGACCAAACTGCGCAGCCATCTGGCCTATCTCGCCGCCGACATCGATCTCAGCTACGACCGGCCGACGCAGGCGGAGTATGCCGTGTTCGATCACCTCGACCACCAGGCGCGGGCCGGCGAGCGGAAGCTGCACGCCGACATCGCGCAGGGACGGCGCCTGCTGTAGCACTCGCCGGCGGAACGGCGGATGATCACCGCCGTTCCGCCGTGATGGCGGGACTCGCATCCAACTGGAGGATTCGCGCATGGCCGGCATTCCGAAAGTGGCGGTCCTCGTCGGCAGCCTGCGCAAGGAATCCTTCAATCGGCGCATGGCGCTGGCGCTCGCGGAGATGGCACGCGGCACGCTCGATTCGCACCTGATCGAGATCGGCGCGCTGCCGCTGTACAACCAGGATCTCGACTCCGCGCCGCCTCAGCCATGGACCGCGTTTCGCGACGCAGTGAAGGCTTGTGACGCGCTGCTGTTCGTCACCCCCGAATACAACCGTTCGGTGCCCGGTGTGCTGAAGAACGCGCTGGATATCGGCTCGCGCCCCTACGGCCACAGCGTCTGGGGCGGCAAGCCCGGCGCGGTGATCAGCGTGTCGCCCGGCGCCATCGGCGGCTTCGGCGCCAATCACCACTTGCGCCAGTCGCTGGTGTTCCTCGACGTGCCGACGCTGGCACAGCCCGAGGCCTACATCGGCGCCGCCGCCACACTGTTCGACGAGCATGGGCGCATCGCCAACGAGGGTACGCGCGGGTTCATGCAGAAGTTTCTCGACGCTTACACGGCATGGATTGCCGTGCACCGCAAGGCGACACCGTGACAGCCTATCCGGCGACGCGCGCGAAGCGCCCGTATTTGACCTTCTCCCCCTGGGAGAAGGTGCCCGTAGGGCGGATGGGGGTTCGCTCTTGCGGTGATTTGCTGGCCAGCTGTCGCGATTCGCTCATAGGGCAACAGCTTCCGATCGCCTGCGGCGAGCACGCGTACCTTTCCAACGTTGTCATCCTGAGCCCGCCGGGCGAAGGACCTCTCACGCATTGCGAAAGGTAGAGCGCATCCATGGCTCGGAAGAGTGGACGGCTGATTTCGATAGTCCTTGTCGGCACCATTGCGCCGATGGGCATGACATCCGCCCAGAGCGCAGCCGACCCCCACGCGCCGCTGCGACTGTACGAGGGTACTTGGCAGGTGACGCAGGCCACGCCCGCCGACAGGAAATCCGATCGACTGGTCAACGACTGCGCGCGGATCGGCCGCGACTTTGCCTGCCAGCAGACCGTCAACGGCAAACCTGGTGCGCTGCTGGTGTTCATCCCCGACACCATGCCTGGCCATTATCACAACCAGATCGTGCTGCCCGATGGCACCGCGTCCGGTTCGTCCGGCACGTTGACCATCACCGGCAACCGCTGGATCTATCTCGGCCAACCCGGCGCCAAGGGCGTACGCTATCGCACCATCAACGTCTTCAGCAGCCGCGACCACATCCATTTCGAAAGCGCGCGCTCGACCGACGGTAAGACCTGGACGGTGACGATGGCGGGGGATGAAACAAGGCCGCGGTAGGCTGTTTTCAGACAACGCAATCACTTGCATTGTATTTATTGATCGGAGGGCGCTTGGCATGAATGGGAAGCTGCAAGTCACTACCTGTATCCGCCTGCTTGCAGGAGTCCTGGTGCTGGGGCTGTGGGCGCCCAATGTCCTGGCCAAGGTGCCGGACTCCTTGCACGCAGCGGTTCAGCGCGGCAGCCGCATCTTCGCGACCGATACCTTCGGTGGTCGTGGCATGACCTGCCAGAGTTGCCATTCGGGTGGCGGCAGGATCGTGGGCCAGCTGGCCAACGGCAGCAAGATTCCAAGCCTGAGCAATGCCGCCGCCATTTTTCCCCGCTACAGTCCGCGCGCCGGCAAAGTCATCACCCTCGAGGACCAGATCCGTGCATGCATCGCCGGCGCACTTGGCGGCAAACCGCCGGAGTACGGCAGCCAGAAACTGACCGATCTGGTGAGTTACTTGACCTTCCTGTCCAACGGCAAGCCGATCGACATTGGCGGCAAACCGAAATAGGCGAGTGGCGCGCGGTACGACCCGAAGGAAAGAACCTCATCCAGGCGCAGGACGGTCGGCGCATTTGCCGATGTACATCCGGCGATCCGCGAGCTTTTGCATCTCGGCGATATCGGTGGTGTCCTCCGGGTAAATGGCCACACCGATGCTGACGCTGAGTTCGACGGGCTGGTTGTCGATCATGATCGGTTCTGCCAGCGCCTCCTCGAACGAACGGATGATCCGCGCAACGGCCGCGTGATTGGACAAGTCACTCAGGATCGCCACGAATTCGTCTCCGCCGAGGCGGGCCAGGGTGTCGCTCGCGCGCATCCTGCCGACAAAACGCTGTGCCACGGTACGCAGGGCTTCATCACCGGCGAAGTGGCCGAAGCGGTCGTTGATCTGCTTGAAGCGGTCCAGATCGAACGCGACCAGCGCCACTTGCTTGCGCGTATGCGCGGCCTGCTGCAATGCCTTCCGAAGACGGAGATCGTAGAGCCGTCGGTTGGGAAGTCCGGTCAGGGCGTCGTGCAGGGCAGCCAGCTCGGCTTGCGCCATCTGCTCCTCGAGCAGCGTCAGTATCATGCCGCTCGCCACGAGGAACTTCGGCAGGTTCCAAACCTCGCTCTCGACATGGATCGACGGTGCGAAGCGATAAAGCAGGGCGGCTATCGGGAATACCGAGGCCCAGGCGACTAAGCTCAGCGTGGTGAAGAGCACCCCCGGAGAACGCCGCGCCGCGCTCCTCCAGAACAACACGGCAACGGCGAGGTAATGCCAGCACAGCATCCAGTCAAGGGCATATTCAGCGGTTCCGTAGGCAACCAGAGCCGCTTGGACCGCATAGGCTGCAAGGATGCCGCCGGCATACAGTGCCTGATCGGTTTGATCGCCCCTGCGTTCGCCTATGCGCAGAGCCAGAACCGATCCGAAAGCGCCTATTGCGACCAGTC
This sequence comes from Pseudomonadota bacterium, assembly GCA_021794575.1. Lineage (GTDB taxonomy): Bacteria > Pseudomonadota > Gammaproteobacteria > Xanthomonadales > Rhodanobacteraceae > Metallibacterium. The sequence goes on from JAJYQO010000051.1 coordinate 10,678, forward strand.
CCAGATAGGCGGCATTGGAATCCACGTTCCCGTAGTAGCAAAAAATGAACGCCACGTTGGGGATTTCCGCTAGACACATGCGCGTCAGCGCCCATGTGCTTTTCCGGTGCCGCGTATTGGCGGCCCAGATGAATGAAACACTGGCCAACAGCAGCATGGTTGTCGATACCGCATCGATTTGATCGCGGCCAAACCGGACGTTGAGCGCGACGAACTCGGAAACGATGTGCGCCAGGATGAGCATCCAGCCGACGACCCAGTAGCGCATCCGCGTCTGTTTCGTCCGCCTCAGCAGTGACAGGAAGATGCTGACCAGCGCGCCGATGGCGAGGAAATCGGGCAGGAGATAAAAGTTCATGGCAAGCCGTGCTCCGGCAATCTTGGCGTCAAACCCGTGTTGCCCATGAATCTCAAAACGCAAGGTCCGCTTCGGGTGGAGGCTCCAGTCAGTTATTTGTGCGGGGATCGTTGCCGCGCGCACTGCGTCGACATGGAAAAGTCAATTGGAGCTTCGACGCCCGAATATACGCATAGTGCACCAGCGGCTTCACCGCAGTTTGCGAACTTCTGTGTCCGCGTGTGCCGCAGCGGCCAACCATAGCGCGATGCCCGCATCATGGCGGTTCGACGCACATTACGATTGAACAACGGGAATGGCGATGCTCGATGTCACTGCTACGGGTGCCGCCTGCGGCCGCCAAAGTATGTGCCGTCGCGCGCCCCGGCCCACTGATCAGTCTGCAAAACCGGGCAGTCTGGCGCGGTTTGCAAGCAAACGGACGCGGTAAGCCGCACCGTCTTTGTCGCGACACCTGATTCGCGCTGAAATTCGGCTGGTTTCCCTTCGACAGGCTCAGGGCAGGCCCTTCTCTCGGCGGGAGGGCAGCTTTCATCTGCTGGACTTCGACGCGAATCGGGTCGCGACAAGCACTTGCGTACTCGTCGCGGTACGACATTCAGGGCAGAACGGACTGCTCGAACTCATCCACGGGCAGCGGGCGCCCCAACAGGAATCCCTGCAGTTCATCGCAGCCCATGCGACGGAGCAGATCGGCCTGCTCCGCATTCTCCACGCCCTCGGCCACGACGATGAGTCCGAGAGAGTGCGCCAGCGCGACGATGTTTTCCACGAGCGCCAGCGTGTCCCGGTCGGTCGACAATCGTCCGACGAAGCTTTGGTCGATCTTGAGCGCGTCCGCCGGCAACCGCGAAAGGTAGTTCAGGGATGAGTAGCCGGTGCCGAAGTCGTCGATCGCGATCCGGCAGCCGAGTGCCCGCAACCTTTGCAGGATCGCGATGCTGCGATCGATGTCGCCCATCAACAGGCTTTCGGTGATCTCGATTTCCAGAGCGCGCCCGTAGCCATCGGCAGCCAACAGGGCCTCGCACTTGTCGATGAAGTCCACCTGTCTCAATTCGCGCGCCGAGACGTTCACGGACAGGCGCATCATCAGGCCGCGAGCTTGCCAGCGCCGGAAAATGCGCAGGCTTTCCTGTCGGACCCACACACCGACATCGACGATCGCTCCCGTTTCCTCCAGGACCGGAATGAACTCCGCAGGCGACACCAGCCCGTCGGCCGGATGCCGCCACCGCAACAAGACCTCGGCGCCCGTCAATTGCCGCGACACCGCGCCGTACTTGGGCTGGAGGTAAAGCTCGAACTCGCTGTTCTTCAATGCGAGCCGCAGATCACGCTCGAGCCCGACCTGTCGCACCATGCGCCGACTGGCCCCTTCCGTGAATGCCATGACCGGATGATCGAGCGCCTGGGCTTCGGCCAGTGCGGCGACCAGCCCGTGCTCGATGGCGTCAGGGGTCTGGGCCTGCAGCGGCGCCATCAGCACGCTGCAATGGAATCGCACATGGATTTGCTCTCCTTGAATCATAAAAGGCAGTTCCGCGCACCGGCCCAGCAGCGCTTCGATGTCGCGTGCGGCGTCGTCGATGGCCCCAGTCTGCGCAAAGGCAAGCACGAAGGCGTCGTCGCCGGGGTGTGCCACGACAGCGCCCTGGGCGGCGAGCGACCTCAGGCGCGATCCGACTTCGCGCAGGAGCGCGTCGCCGAAACGCCGCCCTCGTGTACGGTTGATGTAGCGGAAGCGCTCGATGTCGACCATGGCGACCACTTGCGGACCTCTTTCAATGCAGGAAAGGATCAGCTCGTAGAAGGCAGTCCGATTGGGCAGGCCGGTGGTGGGATTGTTGTAGGCCAGGAACTCCAGTCGCTCGCTCTTGGCGATGAAGTCGCGCGCATAGTCGACTTCGTTGGTGAGTTGGCGGAGCAGATCGATCTCTTCGTCGTCGAACGTCTGCGGCATGCCGGCGAACAGTGTCATGACACCCCACGGTTCGTTGCCGATGGGCAACGATATCTGTGCGGCGACGCCGGCGCGCGCCATCTCCGCAATCCATCCGGCGGGCGTCTGTGCGCTGGAACCGTCACGGGTCACGATCATCGAGGCCGTCCGCATCGCCTGCATGAAGGGCGGTTCACCGATGCCAGATGGACCCAGGGGCAGCTGATCATGTTTCGCGACCAGTGCCAGGACGGCCGGGTCACCGAAGCCGCTGGTCATGGTCAACGTGTTCGCAGTAGTGCGAGCCGTGATCGCCGCTGCCTTGAATCCCCCCTGGTCGACCGCCAGGCGGCAGGACAGATCGAGCAGTTCCGACGTGTCACGAGAGCGCAGGACCGCGTTGCCGAGGGCGCTCAACACCGCGTGAATGCGTGCCAGTTGCCGGATCTTGGCTTCCTGCTGGACGCGTTCGGTCACGTCGCGATCGACGCCGCGGTAGCCGATCAGCGTTCCGCTAGCGTCAAGTACGGGATGGGCAGTGCTCTCGAGCATGCGAATGCCGCCGTCGTGATGACGCCAGCGCAGGGTCCACCGCTGCCAGCCTCTCTTCGCCGCCACGAGGCTCGGCAGCACCCGTTCGACCTCGGCGCGATCCTCATCGACCATCATCTCGAGCGCATTGCGACCGACAACCTCGGCCGGTGAATAGCCGAGGATCTTCATTACGCTGCTATTCGCGTAGCATTTCACACCGTGTCGATCCGTCTCCCAGATCCAGTCCTCGGTCGTCTCCACGATGGTCCGGAAACGCTCCTCGCTCTCGCGCAAGGCTTGCTGCATGCCTAGCATTTCGCGGCGGGCCGCAGCGGCTTTCAGCGCCCGTTCGACGGCAGGCCGCAACCGGCGAAGGTTCTCCTTGAGCACGTAGTCGGCCGCGCCTTGCTGTAGGGCCTCGATCGCCGCCTCTTCGCCGATCGTGCCGGACACGAAGATGAACGGGATGTCTGGTGCTATCTCCCGCACGATCTCCAAGGCGTGCATCCCGCTGAAACCGGGCATGGAAAAGTCGCTGAGAATCACGTCGGGATTCGAACGCGCCAGTGTGCCGCGCAGGGTATCGGCGGCAGACACGCAGGTAACCGACAGCTTTCGACCGAGCCCTTTGAGCTCATGCAGGCTCAGTTCCATGTCGAGCGCGGAATCCTCGACAAACAAAATCCTCAGTTCATTCGCAGCGGGCTTGTCCATGACGGCAGCCGGGTTCACCGCGCCTGCGCAGGCGTCTGGTTCGCCAGCACCCAGTACATGCCGATCTGGGCGACGGTGTCGGCGAACTGCTCGAAATCGACGGGTTTGACGATATAGCTGTTGACGCCCAGCGCGTAGCTCTTGAGCAGATCACCCTCCTCGCGCGATGAAGTCATCATCACCACCGGTATCCACTTCGTTCGTGCGTCTTCCCGTATGGCTTTCAGAACCTGCAGGCCATCCATGCGCGGCATTTTCAGGTCGAGCAGGACCAGCCTGGGGTTGCCGTTCTTGCGGCCGGCAAAGCTGCCCTCGCAGCGCAGATAGTCGAGCGCCTCGACGCCATCCCTGACCCAGGCGATGTCGTTGACGATGCCGCGCTTCTTGAGCGTGCGCTGCGTCATCTCGGCATCGGCATGGGAGTCCTCGACCAGCAGGATTTCGACGCTCTGGTAGTCGTTCATGATGCGGTCTCCGCGATGGGGAGTTCGAACGAAAAAGTGGCTCCGTGGTCAGGCTCGCCGTCTGCTTTGACGCGCCCGCCATGGCGCGTCACCACCCGATGCACGATGGCGAGGCCGACGCCGGTGCCTTCGAACTGCTCATGGGAATGCAGGCGCTGGAAAACTCCGAAAAGCTTGTCGGCATAGCGCATGTCGAAACCGACGCCGTTATCCCGGACACTGTAGCGAGCCCACCCATCACTCACCTCGCCGCTGACTTCGATCTGTGCCGCGGCACCGCGTGGTGCGCTGTACTTGATGGCGTTCGACAGCAGATTGACCCACACCTGCCTGATCAAGGCGGGGTCGCCGGTGCAGGGCGGAAGTGCAGCTACCGTGGGGCGCACCGGCGATGCGGCGCCATCGCTACGCGTACCGCAGATCTCTTTGATGACGTCCTCGACGAGGACTTGCGTGTCGATCGGCTGTTCGTCCATGGACTTACGCCCCAGGCGCGAGAAGGCCAGCAGATCGTCGATCAGCGCCCCCATGTGCCGGGCGCTGTCGGCAATGACATGCAAGTGTCGAATACTTTCCGAATCGAGGCCCGCCGGTGCATCTTCCAGCAGCATGCTGGCGTAGCCGGTGATGTGCCGCAGCGGTGCACGCAAGTCATGGGATACGGAATAGCTGAAGCTTTCGAGGTCGCGCACGGTCTCCTCAAGCGACTGCGTTTTCCGGTCGAGATCCTTGTTGAGATGTTCGAGCTGGTGTTGAGTTTCGATCCAATGTCGCATGCGTCGCCGGATCTGGCCATAGACGATCAGCGATAGGATCAGCGCGGAGCATCCGAGCAATACGAAAAGCGCGCCGACGATGTGTCGCAGGCGCTCTTCTTTGGAGCGGCGCTGCCGCAGAAGCCGCTGTTCCACCGCATGCATATCATCCAGAACGCCGAGGATCGGTTCAGCGGCCGTTGCGGCGTAGCGCTGATGCACCAGTGCCGCCGCGGCAGCAAAGCCCTGAACGGTCCGTGCCTGCGCCACATCGCCCAGTCGCGCGGTCCACGCACCGACCAGCTTTGTCAACGTCCGGACATGCGCCTGCTCCGTGGCATTGTCCGAAGTCATCCGACGGAGTTGTGCGAGCTGTTGGAGAAGGTCGGCGACCCTTCTTTTTTTCACGGTGAGGAATGCAGCATCTCCCGTGATGACATATGCGCGCGTATCAGACAGCGCTTGGGCAATATCGGTCCTGGCCGTCTCGATAGTCGTCATGACCGCATGGGTGTGACTGACCCAGCCCGCCGTAGTGGCCATATAGCGTGTGAAGGCAAACGCCATCACGATCGCGACCAGCAATGCCGCGAACATCGCCAGCAAAACACTTTGCACTTTGCGTTCGATGGTGACCATCGTTGACATTGTGCGCCCCGGTTGGACGTGATCTTTACCGGCTGCCGGCAAGACGGGTGTCACTTGCGGGCATTCGAGCCGCCACGTGAGGCGGTCGTGACGTGGCGGCGGTCGTTTCCGTGACCATTGCGCTGCTGACCGTGCATGTGAGTCCAAGCCAAGAGGGCGTCCACTTCGCCGCACAGGCTGATTGGGTATAACAGCATTCGCTCTCAGGTCGACGCAATATCACGAAAATGTAATATTACGTTTAGCGTTAAGAAGGCTGGTCGGAACGATTGCGGCTGTTTCGCCGTCCCGGCTTAGACTGCGCGCCCGAATGTCGGTGAGTTCACATGGCCGAGACCCCCGAGATCGACACCGACGCGTTACGCGAGACGATCGACCGCGAAATCGAGCGTGACGGCGGACGCCTGTTGCGCCTGATCGCGTTGTCGACGGCGCTGTTCGCGGCTACCGCCGCCATCGCGGCGCTCAAGGCCGGCAGCACGGTCAACGAAGGGCTGGTGCTGAAGACCGAGGCGACGCGCCTGCAGGCGCAGGCCTCGGATCAGTGGGCGTACTACCAGGCCAAAGCGATCAGGGCCGCAATTGCGCGGGACAACGAGAACACCTGGGTCGCGCTAGGGAAGACGCCGCCCGCGAGCCTGGCGGCGAAAGCGGCGAAATACGCCAGTGACGAAACCGTGATCGCCGCGCGGGCACGCGTGCTGGAGACCGAGCGCGATCAGCGCTCGGCCGAGGCCGATCGGCTGCTGCACCACCACCACTTGTTTGCCCAGTCGGTGGCGCTATTTCAGGTGGCGATCGCGTTGGGTGCCATCGCGGCGCTGACGCGCAGGCGGATCGTCTGGATCGGCTCCATGGCGCTGGGTACGGCGGGCTGCGGGTTTCTGGCCCTGGCGCTGCTGGCCCACTGAACGAATCATCAAAATGGGCGGCGAGCCCTTGAAGCCATCCGCCGTGCATGGTCATTCGTTTTCAATCGATACGCTGGGTAGTCCGGATGAAGCCTCGTGAGAGGCGCAATGCATGGCCGTACCTGCCTGATCCCCGGATTCCGCTGCTCAGCATCCGGGCTACGCGGTTGCGTGTCTTGATCGTAAACAGGTATCAGGCGTCGGCGATGCAGGCCAGCAGGGCAGGGCCGTAGCGGTCGCGCTTGGTGTCGCCCACGCCGGAGATGCCACGCAGCGCGTCGAGGCTGGCGGGGCGGGCGACGGCGACGGCCTGCAACGTGGCGTCGGGAAACACCACGTAGGCGGGCACGCTGTGTTCTTTTGCGGTGGCGGCGCGCCAGGCGCGTAGACGTTCGAACAACGCGGCATCTTCGCTTGAGAGCGCCAGCGCGGCTTTGGCCGGGCCCTTGCCCGCACGCGCCTTGCGCCCGGTACCGGGTCCACGCTGCTTGAGCAGGATGCGTTGCTCGCCGCGCAACACGGCGCGGCTGGATTCGGTGAGCTGCAGCACGTTGAAATGCGCGGCGTCCACCTCGACGAGATGCTGTGCCACGAGCTGGCGCAGCAGCGCGCGCCAGTCGCTCTCGCTCATGTCGGCACCGATGCCGAAGGTGGACAGGCGCTGGTGGCCGTGGCGCTCGACTTTCTCGCCGGACTTGCCGCGCAGCACGTCGATAATATGCGTGGCGGCGAAGCCCGTGCCGCTGGTCTGGCGGCAGCGGTACAGGGTGGACAGCAGCTTCTGCGCGGCCTCGGTGGCGTCGATGAACTGCGGCGGGTCGAGACAGTTGTCGCAATTGCCGCAGGGCGTGCTGGCCTCGCCGAAGTAGCCGAGCAGGCGCACGCGGCGGCAGTCGGCGGCCTCGGCCAGCGCCAGCATGGAGTCGAGCTTGCTGGTGCACAGGCGCTTGTAGGTGTCGTCGGCGCCGGACAGTTCGATCAGGCGTCGCTGCTGCACCACGTCCTGCAGGCCGTAGGCCAGCCACGCCTGCGCGGGCAGGCCGTCGCGACCGGCGCGGCCGGTCTCCTGGAAGTAGCCTTCGACGGACTTGGGCATGTCCAGGTGCGCCACGAAGCGCACATCCGGCTTGTCGATGCCCATGCCGAAGGCGATGGTGGCCACCATCACGATGCCGTCTTCATCGAGGAAGCGCCGCAGGTGCGTGGTGCGCATGTCGGCCGGCAGTCCGGCGTGGTAGGGCAGTGCGGTGATGCCGTGGCCGGCCAGCATCACGGCCACTTCCTCGACGGTGTTGCGCGCCAGACAATAGACCACGCCGCAGTCGCCAGTGTGCTCGGCCTCGATGAATTGCAGCAGCTGCGCGCGGCCGTCGCGCTTCTCCACCACGCGGTAGCGGATGTTGGGGCGATCGAAGCTGGCCACGAATTCGGCGCCGTCACGCAGCAGTTTGCCGGTGATCTCATGCCGTGTGGGCACATCGGCGGTAGCGGTGAGCGCCACGCGCGGCACCTCGGGCCAACGTTCGCGCAGGATGGCGAGTTGCCCGTATTCCGGGCGGAAGTCGTGGCCCCACTGCGAAACGCAGTGCGCTTCGTCGATGGCGAACAGGGCGATACGCAGCTCGTCGAGCAGCGCCAGGCCCGACTCGCCCAGCAGCCGCTCCGGCGCCATGTACAGCAGATCCAGCTCGCCCGCGCGCGCGGCGCGCTGCACGGCGCGGGTTGCGGCGGCGTCCAGCGTGGAGTTGAGAAATGCTGCGCGTAGTCCCAGCTCGCGCAGCGCGGCGACCTGGTCCTGCATCAGCGCGATCAGCGGCGACACCACGATGCCCACGCCCGCGCGCAGCAGCGCCGGAATCTGGAAGCAAAGTGACTTGCCGCCGCCGGTGGGCATCAGCACCAGCGCGTCTCCGCCAGCGGCAACGTGGTCGATGACGGCGCGTTGCGGACCACGGAAGTCGTGGTAGCCCCAGATGCGCTTCAGCAGAGCTTCGGCACTCGGCTGGCCGGGCGGCATCATGGCGCGCATCCGTCTGGTGTGCGGGCCGGATTGGCGATATGCCGCCCACACCGCTTGGACGGCGCACGCGTGTCCAGGCCGCGCCTCATCCGCCGCCGCGCATACGGGTCGGCGTGCTGCCGAAACGGCCGTCGCCGCCCATGCGCACGCGCCAGCGGCGGGTCTCCAGCACCAGCGTGGTCACGCCCACACCCAGCACCACGCCCACCGCCAGCACGAACGGCAAGCCCACGAAAGCCAGGTTGTGGACGTGCAGTCCCGTGCGCAGGCCAAACCCGGCCGCGTGCGGCAGCAGCAGCCCGAACGCGCCGGCCAGCACGTAAGCCGCGCCACCCCACACCAGCGTCCGCGTGGCGGTGGTGAGTGCTACGGCGCGGATGGCTGCGGGCGGCAGATTGCGCCGCACCGCCAGGCGGCCGAACAGCGCGCCGGCCAACACCTGCACCAGTGCCGTGCCCAGCCCGAACAGCGCGCCCGGCACCCACCCCCACCATGCCGAGGGCATCGTCGGCGCCAGCGTGGTGTAGAGGATCAGCGCGAACGCACCAAACCCCCAGCCGGCGACGAAACCGTGCACCGCGGGCATCCACGCTGCGAGCTTGCGCGCGCGCGCGCCGTTGCCGCTAATGGCGGCGTCTGCGGCCCGCATCAACGCGGGCTCCTCGCAGTGGCCGAACAGGTGCAGGTGCACAGCGTGGCGCTGCCGCGCCATGAGCACGCCGCCGAACAGCATCAGCAGGCCCACCGGCACGTACAGCACGTAATCCAGGCCGCGCATGCCCATCCAGTGCGCCAACCCCAGCCAGGCCAGTTCGCTGGCCAGCGCGCGCTGCACGATGAAGCTGAAGGAAAACAGTGCTCCCGCGCGCAGGCCAGCACGGGTGGAATAGCCGCCCACGGCGTAACTGAAGGTGATCGGCCAGGTGTGTTCGTCCGGCGTGATGCCATGCACCACGCCAAGCAGCAGCGCGGTGACCAGCGCCGCGCCCAGATCGAGATGGGCCGGGTTCCACAGGTTGATGCCCATGTCGTTACCGTGTGCTCTGCGCCGGCGCCATGGTAACGCCATCGTGCGGCCGATCGATCCGTGCGGGCTCGGCGTCGATCAGCGCAACTGCGCGCGCGCCCAGTCCGCATCGAGCGCACTGACGGCATCGCGCGGCGTCATCTTGGCGGCGCGCCGGAACGCTTCGGTGATGGCGCTGCCTTGGCGGACTCCGGAAAGCAGTTGCAGCGCGCGTCCGGTTTCCAGCCAAACGCGCGGATGGCCCGGCAGCAGGCGCCGCGCCAGTTCCAGGTGGTGCTCGGCGGCGGTGGCGCTGGCGGCGCAACCCATGCGCGCGCCGATGGCACCAAGGCGCGCAATGGCGCTGGCATGGAATACGCCGAGCGCCAGTTGCGCTTCGCCATGACGCGGTGCCAGCCGCAGCGCGTGCCGCAGCGCGGCGTGCTGACTCTGCAATACGGCTTCGTCAGGGCGCACTTGCGCGTCCTGGTTTTCCAGCAGATCGCCTAGAACCTGGGCCAGACGGAAATGACTGTTGGGCTCTTCGGGTAGGGCGTTGCGCAGTGCCTCGGCGACCGGCAGCAGCGCTGTCAGTCGCGCGTGTCGTGCGCTGGCGTCGGTGTCACGGTAGCGCGCTTCAGCGCAGGCGGCGCGCAGCGCGACGCCGGCACCCGCCAGGCCCAGCATGAGGCCGCGCGCATGGGCGCCCGCGAAATCGCCTTCGTGATAGGCGCGCCATGCATCCTGCAGCGCGACCACAAGTCGCGCCGGATCGCCGGCTTCGGCGCCTGGCAAGTTTTGCAGCAGCCTGGAGCGTTGCGCATCGGGCCACGGCTCCAGGTCGCCCGCGTGCAGCACCTTCCAGTGCGCAGCCAGCCGTTCACCCGCGAAGCGGAACGTCGACTCGACTGGTTGCGTGGGCGCGCGCACGGGTCGCGTCATTGCGAGGTTTCCCCTGGGAGCCGGGGCGCTTGCCCCGCATCATTATGCGCCGAGCCGCGCACGGAACCCGGCGCAGCCGCTATCCTGTGCGGCTAAGGAGCGCCGCATGGTTCACGCCCCCACGCCGGCTGCGCGCATCGCGCAATTGCGACAGCGCCTCGACGAGGCCAACTATCGCTATTTCGTGCTCGACGATCCGGAAATTCCGGATGCCGAGTACGACCGGCTGCTGCGCGAGCTGCAGCAGCTCGAGGCAGAACACCCCGAATTGGTCACGCCCGACTCGCCCACCCAGCGCGTGGGCACGCGGCCAGCCAGCGGCTTCGCTGAGGCGCGGCACGTGCTGCCGATGCTCTCACTGGCCAACGGCTACACGCACGAAGACGGCAGCGACGATGCCTCGCGCTATCCCGAAGTGAGCGACTTCGTGCGCCGCATCGAGCAGGAACTGGGCCACACCGACACGGTGTACTCGGTCGAGCCCAAGTTCGACGGTCTGGCCATCAGCCTGCGCTACGAGGACGGCCTGCTGGTGCAGGGCGCCACGCGCGGCGACGGCAGCGTCGGCGAGGATGTCACCGCCAATGTGCGCACTGTGAAGTCGATTCCGTTGCGCCTGCGCGGCCAGGATGTGCCCACGGCGCTGGAGGTGCGCGGCGAGATCATCCTGCCGCGCGCCGGCTTCGAGGCCTTCAACCGGCGCGCTCTGGCGACCGGCGAGAAACGCTTGGCCAATCCGCGCAATGGCGCGGCCGGTTCGTTGCGCCAGCTCGACCCGCGCATCAGCGCGCAGCGTCCGCTGGCGTTTTTCGCCTACGGTATCGGCGTGGTCGAGCCGCAGTCGGCGCTGCCGGCCACGCATTCCGCCACGCTGCAATGGCTGCGCGCACTGGGCCTGCCGGTGGCGCCCGAGGTCGCCACCGCGCAGGGCCTCGCCGGGCTGCTCGGCTACTACAGCAGGGTCGGCGCGGCGCGCGCCGGCTTGCCGTACGACATCGACGGCGTGGTCTACAAGGTAGACCGTTACGCCGATCAGGCGCGCCTGGGCTCCGTGGCGCGTGCGCCGCGCTGGGCAATTGCCCACAAGTTTCCAGCCGAGGAACAGATGACCGTGATCGAGGCCATCGACGTGCAGATCGGCCGCACCGGCGCGGCGACGCCGGTGGCGCGGCTGAGGCCCGTGCAGGTGGCCGGGGTCACCGTCACCAATGCCACCTTGCACAATGCCGACCAAATCGAACGGCTGGATGTGCGCATCGGCGACACCGTGATCGTGCGCCGCGCCGGCGACGTGATTCCCGAGGTGGTGCGCGTGGTCGCCGAGCGGCGCCTGCCGCACACGCTGCCGTGGCGGATGCCGGGCCAATGTCCGGTGTGCGGATCGCTGCTGGTGCGCGAGGACGGCGCCGCCGCCTGGCGCTGCACGGGCGGGTTGAGCTGCTTCGCGCAGCGCCGCGAGGCCATCTTGCATTTCGCAGCACGCCGCGCCATGGACATCGAGGGGCTTGGCGAGCGCTATATCGAGGATCTGATCGCCTTCGACTACGTTCGCAGTCCGGCCGATCTGTACCGGCTGACACTGGATGATCTGCTGGCCATGAGGCGCAAGGCCGACCTGCGCGACGGCACCACTCCGGAGACGGTGAAGCAGGGCAAGATCGCCACGCTGTGGGCCGAGAACCTGCTCGCCGCCATCGCCGCCAGCAAGCGCCCGCCGCTGGCGCGGCTGCTGTTCGCGCTCGGCATCATGCGCATCGGCGAGGAAACCGCGAAAACGCTGGCCGACGCGCTGGGTAGCCTCGATCGCGTGCGCCGTGCGCCGGCGCTGGTACTGGAATGCCTGCCCGACATCGGCGCTGAAACCGCACGCGCCATCGCCACCTTCTTCGCCCAGCCCGGCAACGCGCAGGCACTGGACGATTTGCTCGCCGCCGGCGTGGCCCCATGCGATGAGCACGCGCCGCGCCGCGCGCTACTGGCGGGCGCACACTGGTCGGCACTGATCGAACATGCCGGCATCATGCACGTGGGCAAAGGCGGCGCCGAGGCACTGGCGGCGTGCTGCCCGGATGCCGCCAACTTGCGCGCCACGCGCGGTGTCGGCGCCGGGCTCAACGCCCGCGCGCTGGCCGCGCTGCAGACCTGGTTGGACAGCGCGGCGTTCGAGGAACTCGCGCAGGCCGATGCCTACGTCCGCGACGTATTGGCCGAGGCGCCGGCCGCCGATGCTTCGCGCGGCCCGCTGACCGGCAAAACCGTGGTGCTGACCGGCACCATGGCCACGATGAGCCGCGATGAGGCCAAGGCCATGCTCGAGGCATTTGGCGCCAAGGTGGCCGGCAGCGTGTCCAGGAACACTAGCTTGGTGATCGCCGGCGCCGAGGCCGGTAGCAAGCTCGACAAGGCCCGCGCGCTCGGCATCGAGGTCTGGGACGAGTCGCGCTGGCTGGACTGGTTGGCCCGCCATGCTTGAGTTCGTGCGCGGCGCTAAAGTTGTGCAGGCCCGCACCGGCTTGGCCCGCGAGGCGCATGGATTTATCTTTCACCTCACGGTCAAGTCGCTTCTGGTCTACGGTTGAGACATTCATGACCATCCGCCCAGCGTCTCGCTCATAGAGCTTCTAAAGTGACGCCCACTTCATTGTCGAGCAGCCGACAGGCATGAGCGAACCCGTCCGCATCGCGATCCACGGCGCCGCCGGACGCATGGGCCGCAGCCTGGTCGAATTGGCGCGGCAAGACGCGCGGATGCGGCTGGTAGCGGCGCTGGTGGCGGCGGGGTCAGACCTGGAGGGCACGCCGCTGCGCGTACCGGCAGCGCCCGGCGCATTGGCCTACAGCACACAGCTGCCCGAGGCTGCCCGCGCCCAGGTGCTGATCGATTTCAGCAGCCCGGCCGGATTCGACGGCGCCCTGGCGCTCTGTCGCGCACGGCGCATCGCGCTGGTCAGCGGCAGCACCGGCTTGAGCGGCGCCCAGCATACCGCGCTGGAAGCCGCCGCCGCGGAGATTCCAGTGCTGCACGCCGCCAACTTCAGCCTGGGCATCAGCCTGTTGACGCGCCTGCTGCGCGTAGCGGCGGCCGCGTTGCCGCAGTGGGACATCGAGATTATCGAAGCCCACCACGCGCGCAAGTTGGATGCGCCATCGGGCACCGCGTTGGCGCTGGGCGATGCTGCGGCGACGGCGCGCGGGCAGCGTGCGGACGCGCTGATGCGGCAACTGGGCCATGGCCGGACCGGTCCGCGTACGCCGGGCGGCATCGGCTTCGCGGTGCTGCGCGGCGGCGATGTCGTGGGCGAGCACAGTGTGTGGCTGCTGGGGCAGGGTGAGCGCATCGAGTTGACGCACCGCGCCGGCCAGCGCGATATCTTCGCGCGCGGCGCGCTCGCTGCCGCGCACTGGCTGGCGGCGCGGCCGCCGGGCCACTATGCGCTGGAGCAGGTGCTGGGCTTGGACGATTGATGGGCCGCATAGCGGCGGGCCGGTCCCGCCAGGCCCGCGTCCGCCGGTGCGAGATATTGGCATGCACGGCGCGCTCGTCGCGCGCCGCGCTCAGTCCAGATGCCCCGCGCTGCGGTCGCGTCCGGCACCCAGCCTGCGATCCAGGCGTCCGAACAGTTTTTTCATGGCGCGCGAGAGGCGCCCACGCTGCACCTTGCGCGCCTTGGCTTCCGCACTGACCAGCCAGGCGATCTGCAGCACCTTGCGCTCGCCTTCATAGGGCAGGTGACCGTGATAGGAGTGGTCGCTGCGGCGAAACAGCGCCAGGGTGCCGAACAGCGGCCTGATCTCCGGCACCACCACGGCGTCGATGTCGTGGGCGTCGGCGAGAAAGCGCAGGCATCCCCCGGAAGTATCCGGCCAGCTGCTGTTGAGGTAGAGCAGTGCGGTGGCCACCTTGGAGCGACTGTCGGTATGGATGGTGCCGTGGCGCATGTTCATGCGGCCGCACAGCGTAACCAGCGTGGGGTACTGGCTGAGCCGTTCGATACCGACCTTGGCGCCCAGCGCGTCGGCGAACGCCGGCGCGACCAGGGCATCCACCAGGGCATTGACATGCGCACCGCACTGTCCGGGCGCATAGGGAAAGAATCCGGCCTCGGCGAAGGCCGGATAGTCGGCGAGAACCGCGCCGGCCGCGCCGGCCGGCAGCAGGTCGGGCACCACGATGAAATCGAAAGGTTCGTGACGCAATGTGCATGCGGGACTGTCCAGGCGGTCGGGTCCGGGCAGCCAGGTGCGCATATTGAGGGGCAGGCCGGCGGCGTTCATGCAGGCGTGTTCCGCGGAGATCGGCGACATTCTAGCCAGTGCCTGGCGGCCGCAGGTGCGCAGCCTGGTGCCGGCCGGCCGCGTCCGGCGCGCCTGCAGCGCGTGGATGTCCCACGCGAGCTGGCGCCCGTGATTGCCGGGGCGTGGCAGTTCCCGGCTACGCGTCGATCCCGTAAACTTGCCCGTCTGTCCAACCCGGCGCGAAAGTGGCGGAACTGGTAGACGCACTGGATTTAGGTTCCAGCGGGTACCCCCGTCCGGGTTCGAGTCCCGGCTTTCGCACCACCATGAACGCACTGCGGGCGATCGCGCCTGCGGGTGAGGAGTCTCCAGGCATGCAGGTTTCGCTCGAAAACGTCGGTGGCCTCGAGCGCCGACTGACCGTCAGGTTCCCGTCCACCGAGCTGGATGGCCGTGTGCGCGAGCGCATGCTCGACCTCGGGCGCAACGCACACCTCAAGGGTTTCCGTCCGGGCAAGGTGCCGGCCAAGGTGATCGAGCAGCGTTTTGGCGCACAGGTGCGCGGCGAGGCGCTGGGCGAGATCGTCTCGCGCACGCTGCAGCAGGCGCTGGGCGAGCAGCAGCTGCGTCCGGTGGCGGCGCCCGCCATCGACACCACCGGCCGGTCCGAGAACGGTGAGATCGCCTACACGGCTACCTTCGAGGTGTTCCCTGAACTGCCGGTGGTCGATGTCGCCAGCCTACGGATCGAGCGCGTCGAATCCAGCGTCACCGAGGCCGACATCGACGCCATGATCGAGACTCTGCGCAAGCAGCGCACGCGCCTGCAGCGCGTAACGCGCACCGCGCAGGCCGGCGATCATGTCGGCTTCGAGTACTACACGCAGACCGCGGATACGCGACTTCCGGCCGAAGGCTGGGAGCGCGCGACCAGCATTCTCGGCAGCGGCGCGCTGCTGGCCGAGATCGATGCCGCGCTGGTGGGTCAAGCCGAAGGCGCCGAACTGGAGCTGGACGTCGCTTTCCCGGAAGGCTTCGGCAACCCGCAGCTGGCGGGCAAGCTGGCGCGCATGGGTGTACGTGTCCTGGCCGTGCAGGAACCCGTGCTGCCGGAGCTGGACAACGACTTCGTGCGTCAGTTCGGCATCGCCTCGGGCGAGATCGATGATTTCCGGCGCGAGGTGCGCGCCAATCTGGAGCGCGAATTGGGCGCCGCGCTGACCGCGCGTCTGAAGGGTGAGGTGGCCGAGAAACTGGCCGCCGCCTACCCGGATGTGGCCGTGCCCAGAGCCATGCTCGAGAGCGAGGCGCAGGCGCTGGCGCGCATGGGCTTGCCGCAGGACGCGCAACCCGCACCGGAGCGCGTCGAGGCCGCACGTGCGCCGGCGCGCATCCGCGTGATCGCTGCGCTGTTGTTGGGCGAGATCGCGCGCCGCGAGGGCATGCAGCCCGATTCGCAGCGGGTGGCCGCGCTGATGGCCTCGATCGCATCCACCTACGAGGATCCGCAGCAGGTGATCGAGCTGTACCAGCGCGACCAGCAGGCGCTGGCCAGTCTGCGTACGCGTGTCCTGGAAGACCAGGTGGCCGAATGGGTGGCCACGCACGCGCAGACGCAATCGCGCACGGTCAGTTTCGACGAACTGCTGCGCCCTGGACGCGCGACTTGAGCACAGGACGGCGCATGCGATACGTGCGTTTCCGCCGCGTCATTGACATCCCGCCCGCAGCCCCCATGCTGTGCGTCCGAGACGACAGGAACCAACCATGTCCAAGTCCTTCACACAGCCGGTAGGCCTCAACCTGGTGCCTATGGTGGTCGAGCAGACCAGCCGCGGCGAGCGCGCCTACGACATCTATTCGCGCCTGCTGAAGGAGCGGCTGGTGTTCGTGGTCGGCCCGATCGACGACTACATGGCCAACCTGGTGGTGGCGCAGTTGCTGTTCCTCGAGTCCGAGAATCCGGACAAGGACATCAACCTGTACATCAACAGTCCGGGCGGCGTGGTCACCGCGGGACTGGCCATTTACGACACCATGCAATTCGTGCGCTGCGATGTCAGCACCATGTGCATCGGCCAGGCGGCCAGCGCCGCGTCGCTGTTGCTGACGGCCGGCGCCAAGGGCAAGCGCTACGCGTTGCCCAACTCGCGCGTGATGATCCACCAGCCGTCCGGCGGTGCGCAGGGGCAGGCCACCGACATCGAAATCCAAGCGCGCGAGATCCTGTATCTGCGCAGCCGGCTCAACCAGATCTACGTCAAGCACACCGGGCAGGCGCTGGAACAGATCGAGCGCGACATGGAGCGCGACCGCTTCATGAGCGGCGAAGATGCCAAGGCCTACGGCCTGATCGACGCCGTGCTCGACCGCCGCATCGAAGAGACCGGCAAGACGGCATGACGCCCGGGTCGCTCCGCGTTCTGTCATCGTGACGCAAGCTGCCCGTGAACCTGACTGCGCGGCGGCCCATATGGAAGGCCATTGCGTGTGTCCGCGGTTGACTTTGCGGACGTTCTCCTATGCTATGTTGCGAACGAAAGACAGCGAGACACGGCGGACCCCAGCATGACTGATGAACGGCAAGGGCGCGGCAGCGAAGGCGGCAAGATTCTTTACTGCTCGTTCTGCGGTAAGAGCCAGCACGAAGTGCGCAAGCTCATTGCCGGCCCCTCGGTGTTCATCTGCGATGAATGCGTGCAACTTTGCAACGACATCATCCGCGAGGAGATCGAAGAGAAGACCGCCGCTGCGCGCAGCCACCTGCCGCGCCCGCGCGAGATCATGGAAACCCTCGACCAGTACGTCATCGGGCAGACGCGCGCCAAGCGCACGCTGGCGGTCGCGGTGTACAACCACTACAAGCGCCTGGAGTCGCGTCAGAAGAACGATGACATCGAGCTGGCCAAATCCAACATCCTGTTGATCGGGCCCACCGGTTCGGGCAAGACGCTGCTGGCCGAGACGCTGGCGCGACTGCTCAACGTGCCCTTCACCATTGCCGACGCCACCACACTGACCGAAGCCGGCTACGTGGGTGAAGACGTCGAAAACATCATTCAAAAGCTGCTGCAGAAGTGCGACTACGACGTCGAGAAAGCGCAACAGGGCATTGTCTACATCGACGAGATCGACAAGATCTCGCGCAAGAGCGAAAACCCGTCCATCACCCGCGATGTTTCCGGCGAGGGCGTGCAGCAGGCGCTGCTCAAGCTGATCGAGGGCACCATCGCCTCGGTGCCGCCACAGGGCGGACGCAAGCACCCGCAGCAGGAGTTCCTGCAGGTCGATACGCGCAACATCCTGTTTGTTTGCGGCGGCGCGTTCGCCGGCCTGGAGAAAATCATCCAGCAGCGCTCGGAGACCACCGGCATCGGCTTCAACGCCGAGGTGCGCAGCAAGAAAAACCGGCCTAACGTAGGCAAGGTACTGGCCGATGTCGAGCCCGAGGATCTGGTCCGGTTTGGACTGATTCCGGAGTTCGTCGGTCGCCTGCCGGTGGTGGCCACGCTGGAGGAACTGGACGAAGTCGCGCTGGTGCAGATCCTCAGCGAGCCCCGCAACGCGCTGACCAAACAGTTTCGCAAACTGTTCGACATGGAGCAGGTAGAGCTGGAGTTCCGCCCCGAGGCACTGACCGCCATCGCGCGCAAGGCACTGAAACGCAAGACCGGCGCGCGCGGCTTGCGCACCATCATCGAGCAGGTGCTGCTGGACACCATGTTCGAGCTGCCTTCGCTCGAGCACGTCAGCAAGGTCGTGGTCGACGAGGCGGTCATCAATGGCCAGGCCGAGCCGTACCTGATCTATCGCGGTAACCTCAAGCCCGGCGCCGAAGGCACCAGCGGCGCCGCGTGATTCGTGCGGCGGCCCTTGTGCCGCTGCACGCCGACCGCACATCATCGGCAGCATGCGGGCAGCACTCCGCGTGCATCCTCCGTCTGTCCGGATAAGAGCCCATGACCGAATCTAGCGCCAGCGCTTCCGACGCATCCAACGCATTGCCGGTACTGCCATTGCGCGACGTGGTGGTTTACCCGCACATGGTGATCCCGCTGTTCGTGGGCCGCGAAAAATCGATGCGCGCGCTGGAGACGGCCATGGAAGGCGAGCGCCAGATCCTGCTGGTCGCGCAGACCAGTCCGGATATCGAGGATCCCGGCGAGGCCGAGCTGTACCGCACCGGCACCGTGGCCAGTGTGCTGCAGATGCTGAAACTGCCCGATGGGACAGTGAAGGTCCTGGCCGAGGGCAAGCACCGTGCCGAGGTTGTGCGTTATCGGCGCGACAACGACATGCTGCTGGCGGAGTTCCGCGAGGTCGAGCCGGTTTACTCACGCGAGGATCGTGAGTTGGACGTCGTTTCGCGCACGTTGGTCAGCTTGTTCGAGCAGTTGGTCAAGCAGAGCCGCAAGCTGCCGCCCGAGGTGCTGGCCACGCTCTCCGGTATCGACGATGCCGGCCGCCTGGCCGACACCATCGCCGCGCATCTGTCGGTGCGCATCGCCGACAAGCAGAAAGTGCTGGAGACCGCCGACGTCGGCGCGCGTCTCGAGCTGCTGATCGGCCTGGTCGACTCCGAGATCGACCTGCAGCAGGTGGAGAAGCGCATCCGCGGCCGCGTCAAGTCGCAGATGGAGAAAAGCCAGCGCGAGTACTACCTCAACGAGCAGATGAAGGCGATCCAGAAGGAGTTGGGCGAGGGCGAGGATGCGCCCAACGAGCTCGAGCAACTGGGCCGCAAGATCGACGAGGCGGGCATGTCCGATGCCGTGCTGGCCAAGGCACGCCAGGAGCTGGCCAAGCTCAAGCAGATGTCGCCGATGTCGGCCGAGGCCACGGTGGTGCGCAACTATCTGGACTGGATGGTCAACGTTCCATGGAACAAGCGCAGCAAAGTGCGCAAGGATCTGCGTGCGGCGCAGCAGGTCCTGGATGCCGACCACTACGGGCTGGACAAAGTCAAGGAGCGCATCCTCGAATACCTCGCCGTGCAGCAGCGCGTGGAGCGCATGAAAGGCCCCATTCTGTGCCTAGTCGGGCCGCCGGGCGTCGGTAAGACCTCGTTGGGTCAGTCCATCGCCAGGGCGACGCACCGCTCGTTCGTGCGCATGAGCTTGGGCGGCGTGCGCGACGAGGCGGAAATCCGCGGCCACCGCCGTACTTACATCGGTTCGATGCCGGGCCGCATCCTGCAGAACCTCTCCAAGGCCGGTACGCGCAATCCGCTGTTCATGCTCGACGAGATCGACAAGATGTCGATGGACTTCCGCGGTGATCCGTCCTCGGCGCTGCTGGAGGTGCTGGATCCCGAGCAGAATCACGCGTTCAACGATCACTATCTGGAGGTCGATTTCGACCTGTCGGAGGTGATGTGGGTTGCCACCGCCAATTCGCTGAACATCCCGGCGCCCCTGCTGGACCGGATGGAGGTGATCCGCATCCCCGGCTACACGGAGGACGAGAAGCTGGCGATCGCGCAGAATTATCTGCTGCCCAAGGAATTGGCGGCCAATGGCCTGAAGCCGGAAGAGCTGGCGGTCGAGACCGAAGCCGTACGCGACATCGTGCGCTACTACACGCGCGAGTCCGGCGTGCGCAACCTGGAGCGCGAAATCGCGCGCATCGCGCGCAAGGTGGTCAAGGAGATCGCTCTGGCCGAACCTGCACAGGACGATGCCGTCGGCAAGGACGCCAGCGACACCGCGCCTGCCGCGGCGGACCCACCCGCCAAGACACCGCGCAGGCGTTCGAGCAGGAAGTCCGCCGCGCCGGCGCCGGCTGTGCCGCGCGTGGTGGTGGGAAGCGAGCGGCTGGGCGAATACCTCGGCGTGCGCCAGTTCACCTTCGGCCGCGCCGAGAGTCAAAACGAGATCGGCCTGGTGACCGGGCTGGCCTGGACACAGGTGGGCGGCGACCTGCTCAGCATCGAGGTGGCAGTGGTGCCGGGCAAGGGCAAGCTGCTGCTCACCGGCCAGTTGGGCGAGGTCATGCAGGAATCGGTGCAGGCCGCGCTGTCGGTGGTGCGCGCGCGCAGCGCGCGCTTCGGGCTCGACCCGGAGTTCCACCAGAAGCTGGACATTCATGTACACGTGCCCGAGGGTGCGACGCCCAAGGATGGCCCGAGTGCGGGCATCGCCATGTGCACGGCGCTGGTATCGGCGCTGACCCGCATCGCCGTGCGCAGCGATGTGGCGATGACCGGCGAGATCACCTTGCGCGGCCGCGTGTTGCCCATCGGCGGACTGAAGGAAAAGCTGCTGGCCGCGCATCGCGGCGGCATCCGCACCGTGCTGATTCCCGATGAAAACCGCAAAGACCTGGCCGACATGCCGGCCAATGTCACCGGCTCACTGCAGATCCACAGCGTGAAGTGGATCGATGAAGTGCTTGATCTGGCGTTGGAACATCCGCTGCCGCCTGTCGACACAGTGCCTGTTGCGCCCACGTCCGCGTCTGCCGGCACGGGACGAGCCCCCGAAGCCGCTGTCGCCGTGCCGGTCGCATCGCAGCGGCAGGGTGCCGGCACGCGCTCACGCCGACATTGATGGCGCATGTTTGAAACCGCTCCAGGCCTTGCTGCGCCTTGTATTGCGGGCTGCAGCGAGGCGCTGGTATAAAGATGCCGCCGTGATTGCGTGGCGTGTGTCGCGGAATCGCGGAAGTGCTCGACTCATTATCATGAGGGCGCGTGCCGCACGTCGCGGTGCCTGCCCGGCCTCAGCCCGTTGCTTGCTAGCAAGCATTCCTAAACAAGAGGGATTACCCAGATGAACAAATCCGAATTGATCGACGCCGTCGCCGCGGGCGCCGAAATCAGCAAGGCCGATGCGGGCCGTGCGCTCGACGCGTTCGTCGAGGCCATCAAGAAAGCGCTGAAGAAGGGCGACACCGTCTCGCTGGTGGGTTTTGGCACGTTCGCCGTGCGTAAGCGCAACGCGCGCACTGGCCGTAACCCGCGCACCGGCCAGACTATCAAGATCAAGGCTTCGAAGAATCCCGCGTTCAAGGCCGGCAAGGCTCTCAAGGACGCCGTCAACTGAGTCAGTTTGCTCGCGGGTGCTTAGCTCAGCGGTAGAGCGTCGCCCTTACAAGGCGGTGGTCGTAGGTTCGACCCCTACAGCACCCATATCGATCGAATGGCTGGCAAAAGCCCCGGGAGCGATTCCGGGGCTTTTTCATGGGTATATGCGTTCCCGATGTTTCCGCGCCGACAGACCGCTTAAGACTACGCGGAGCCACGCCGCCCGCGCTGTCCTCGCGGCGCGCGGGCGGCGTGACAGGATCGCTCAGCGCGGTGCGTGCGCGCCGATCGGCAGCACGACCTTGCCGTGGGTCTCGTTGATGACCTCGGCAGCCGACAGGTAGAACGCCAGCAGTGCGGTGATCAGGCCACCGTAGCCGCCGAACTGGTGCAGAGAGGCCGATCCGGTCCACTCGCCGGCGGCCAGCAGCCAGAAGGTGATCACCAGGACCAGGAAGACCAACTGCAGCGCGCGGTTGAGCTTCAGCGCGGCGATCAGCATGTACAGCGTGAACACGCCCCACATGAACAGGTACCAGCCGACGAATGCGGCCGGCGTGCTGCCGTGCAGGAATTGCACGAACAGCGCGAACGACCACCAGAACGCACCGTAGCCGCAAAACGCGGTCATGCCGAAGGTATTGCCGCGCTTGAGTTCGGTGACGCCGGCGATGAACTGTGCCGTGCCGCCGAACGCGAATGCCAGCGCCAGCACCATGCCCATGCCGTCGCCGCTGGCGAAGCCGGCGTTGATCAGACTCAACATCCAGGTGGTGAGCGCGAATCCGGCGAGCCCCAGCGGGGCGGGATTGGCCAGTTTGTTTTCCATCTGCGGGTCTCCGTGGTGAGGGAATCCGGGCGTGTCGCAGGCTCGGGCGACTTGACTGAGGTGCCGGAAAGCACCTGCGCGCGGCCGTCATGCCGATTCCGCGCCGCCGCAGCTCCCTGCCCCGAGCCGTGCGCCTGAGCATCGGCGTTGACCACCATGCTGGCTATACGCCCTTGGTCGACATTCGACTAAAGTCCACTTGGTCGTCGGACTTGCGCGACTAGTGTTGCCTGCTGGGGGCGCGCGTCGCGCATCGACCCCGGCGCTGTGCGCCAACAGCCGAGAAGGAATACGTCATGTCCAAGGTCTATCCGGTTCCGCCCGCCTTTGCCGCCGCCGCCCGCGTGCGTGCCGACGACTACGAGCGCCTGTATGCCGAATCGGTGCGCGATCCCGCGGGCTTCTGGAGACGCATCGCGCAGCGGCTGGACTGGGTCAAGCCGCCGACGCGCATCAAGGACGTGTCTTTCCGCCTCGAGGATTTCCACATCCGCTGGTACGAGGACGGCGTGCTCAACGTTGCCGCAAATTGCCTCGATCGGCATTTGGCGACGCGCGGCGACAAGATCGCGATCCTCTTCGAGGGAGACGATCCGGCCGAGTCGCGCCGCATCAGCTACCGCGAGCTGCACGCCGATGTATGCCGTGCCGCCAATGCGCTCAGGCACCTCGGCATCGGCAAGGGCGACCGCGTGGCGATCTATCTGCCGATGATTCCCGAGGCTGCCGTGGCGATGCTGGCCTGCGCGCGCATCGGCGCGGTGCACTCGGTGGTGTTCGGCGGTTTCTCGCCGGACTCGCTGGCCGGACGCATCGCCGACTCGCAGTGCAAGCTGGTGATCACCGCTGACGAGGGCGTGCGCGGCGGCAAGCAGATCGCGCTCAAGGCCAATGTCGACGAGGCGCTGACACGTCCCGGAACGCACAGCGTCGAAACCGTGCTGGTGGTGCGTCGCACCGGCGGCGCGGTGGCGATGCGCGCGCCGCGTGACCGTTTCTGGGATGTTGTCTGTGACGGCCAGCCGCTGGACTGCCCGCCGGAGCCGATGAATGCCGAGGATCCGCTGTTCATTCTCTACACCTCCGGCTCGACCGGCAAACCCAAGGGCGTGCTGCACACCGGCGGCGGCTATCTGGTCTATGTCAGCTACACGCATGAGTGCGTGTTCGATCTGCGCGAGGACGACGTGTTCTGGTGCACCGCCGACGTCGGCTGGGTCACCGGCCACAGCTACGTGCTGTACGGTCCGCTGGCCAACGGCGCGACCACGCTGATGTTCGAGGGCGTGCCCAATTGGCCGGACACCAGCCGTTTCTGGCGCGTGGTCGACAAGCACAAGGTGACGCTGTTCTATACCGCGCCGACCGCGATCCGCGCGCTGATGCGCGAGGGCGAGGCACCGGTCAAGGCCACATCGCGCGCCAGCCTGCGCCTGCTCGGCACGGTCGGCGAGCCGATCAATCCCGAGGCTTGGGAGTGGTATCACCGCGTGGTCGGCGACGGCCGCTGCCCGATCGTCGATACCTGGTGGCAGACCGAGACCGGCGGCATCCTGATCACGCCGCTGGCCGGTGCGATCGCGGCCAAGCCGGGTTCGGCGACCAAGCCCTTCTTCGGCATCCAGCCGGCGATTGTCGATACCAACGGCGCGGTGATGGATGGCGCCTGCGAGGGCAACCTGGTGCTGACCGACTCCTGGCCGGGGCAGATGCGCACCGTCTACGGCGACCACGCGCGCTTCATCGAGACTTACTTCAAGACCTATCCCGGCAGTTATTTCACCGGCGACGGTGCGCGTCGCGACGAGGACGGCTATTACTGGATCACCGGCCGCGTCGACGACGTGATCAACGTCTCCGGCCACCGCATCGGCACCGCCGAGGTCGAGAGTGCGCTGGTTGCGCACCCCAAGGTCGCCGAGGCCGCCGTAGTCGGCTGTCCGCACGACATCAAGGGCCAGGGCATCTATGCCTACGTCACCCTGAAGGTGGGCGAGCAACCTAGCGACGACCTGCGCAAGGAGTTGGTGGCATGGGTGCGCAAGGAGATCGGAGCGATCGCCACGCCGGATTATCTGCAGTGGGCGCCGAGCCTGCCGAAGACGCGCTCGGGCAAGATCATGCGGCGCATCCTGCGCAAGATCGCCGAGAACGCCCCCGACCAGTTGGGCGACATCTCGACCCTGGCCGATCCCTCGGTGGTGCGGAGTCTGGTCGGGGAACGGCTGATCCAATGAGCGGTCCGGCTGCCATGGATCCGGCGCGCGCCGCGATGACTAGTGGCGCAACGGTCCCGCGCGAAGTTTTGATCGCTGACGATCATCCGCTGTATCGCGACGCCTTGACCCGCGCCGTGCAGGGCGCATTGCCAGGCGCGCAGGTGCACGGCGCCGCCAGCGTGCCGTCGCTGCTGGCGCTGATCGAGGCGCATCCGCAGGCCGAGCTGCTGCTGATGGACCTGCACATGCCGGGCGCGCGTGGCTTCTCGGCGCTGGCGCACATCCGTGGCCAGCATCCCGGGCTGCCGATCATGGTTGTCTCGGCGCACGAGGAGGCGGCAGTGGTGCGCCGCGCGCTGGCGCACGGCGCCTCCGGTTACCTCGCCAAGTCCGCCGCGGTCGAGGACATCGGCGCGGCGGTGCGCGCGGTACTCGAGGGCGAGCTTTGGGTGCCGATCGGCGTCGCCGCTGCGCGCGCCGAACTAAAGCCCGATGAAGCCGCCGTGGCCGCGCGACTGGCCGAGCTGACGCCGCAGCAGTTTCGTGTGCTGGGCATGATTGCCGAGGGCCTGCTCAACAAGCAGATCGCCTACGAGCTGGGTGTCTCCGAGGCGACCATCAAGGCGCACATGACCGCGATCATGCGCAAGCTCGGCGTGTCTAACCGCACCCAGGTGGCGCTGGCGGCCAGTCAACTGGCGCTGGATCAGGCGCCGTTGCCGGCGATCCCCGAGGACGACTGAAGTACCGCGGCCTGCGTGTGGCGCCGCGCGCCGTCGCTGCGTGCCCATGCCGCAAGCAGCGCGCGCAACGCCGCCGGGCGCACCGGCTTGAGCAGTACCGGTATGCCGAACAGGCGCGCGCGCTGCTTGAGCTCGTCGCCGCCGTCGGCGGTAATCAGCGCTGCCGGCGGCAGATCCGCGAACCTGTCGCGCAGGCGCTGGAGCGCCTGCAGACCATCGATGCCCGCACCGAGATGGAAGTCGATCAGCAGTAGGTCGGGACGCGACTGCTCCAGCAGGCTCTCGGCGACATCGACGCTGGTCGTCGTATGGCAACGCACGCCCCAGCGCGCCAGCAGCGCGGCCATGCCTTCGAGGATGGCGCTGTCGTTGTCGAGGCAGAGCACGTCGAGATCGAGTTTGCCCGCCATGGTCGGGAGATCGGCGGCGACGTGCGTGGCGACGGCGCGCGCGCTGCTGCGCGGCACGCCGAGAAAAAATCCGCTGCCGCGACCGGGGGTCGAGGTGAGATCGAGCCGGTGACCAAGGATGGCGGCGATGCGCTCGCAGATCGACAGACCCAGCCCCAGCCCGCGCTCACCCCACGGCGATGGCTGATCGAGGCGCTGGAATTCGGCAAAGATCAGTTGCTGCTGCTCGGGTGGAATGCCCGGGCCGGTGTCCCAGACCTCGATGCGCAACGCGCCTTCGCGTCGGCGCACGCCCAGCAGCACTCCGCCGCGCGGCGTATAGCGCAGGGCGTTGGAAAGCAAGTTCTGCACGATGCGGCGCAACAATTGCGGATCGGTTTGCGCCACCAGCCGGGTGTCGCGCACGCGCAGCTCCAGACCGCGCTGCGCGGCCAGCGTCGCGTACTGCGACTTCAGCGACGCGAACAGCGGTCCCAGCGCCACCGGTCCGATCTCCGGACGATAGCGGCCGGCATCGAGGCGCGAGGCATCGAGCAGGCCCTCGAGCAGATCCTCGGCGGCGCGAAAACTGGTTTCGATGCGCTCGGTCAGATGCAGTGATTCAGCATCCAGCCCCGGCTGTTGGCGCAGCGCGGCGCTGAACAGCCGGGCGGCGTTGAGTGGCTGCAGCAGATCATGGCCGGTGGCCGCGATGAAACGCGTCTTCGACTCGTTGGCCACCTCGGCTTCGCGTTTGGCGTGCTCCTGTGCGGCCAGCGCCGCGCTCAGCTGCAGCGTGCGCTCGGTGACGCGCTGTTCAAGCGTTTCATTGGCTTCGCGTAGCGCTTGCTCTGCCTGCTTGTAGGCAGTGACGTCGGCATACGTAGTGACATAACCACCCGCCGAGAGAGGGATGCCGCGCATCTCGATCACGCGGCCGTCCGTGCGCACACGCTCGAACACATGCGGCGATCCGGCACGCATGTAACGGATGCGCTTGGCGACGTGTTCGGATACCTCGCCGGGACCGCATTCGCCGTGCTCGGCGTTGTAACGGATCAGTTCCGCTACCGACTGGCCGACATACACCAGGCCCGGCGGGTAGTCGAACAACTCGATATAGCGACGGTTCCAGGCGGCCAAACGCATCTCGGCATCGACCACGCTGACCGCTTGCGCGATATGTTCCAGCGTGGTCGAGAGCAGGCTGCGGTTGAAACGCAGCTCCTGCGAGGCCTCGTCCAGCAAGGCCAGTACTTCAGCAACGTCGAGGCCACTGCCCGACAACGCCGACATCAGCAGACGCCGCGCCGAGGCCGCGCCGACTGCACCGGCCAGCACGCGCTCGGTGTGCTGCAGCAGCGCGCGGTCGGCGACCGTGACCGGCGCCAGCGGCGTTTCGCCGCCGGCGTAGTCCTCGAAAGCGCGCGCTGCGGCACGATCACCGAGGATGCGCTCTGCGATTGCGTAGAGATCTGCGACGGTGATGCGACCACGCCAGTCACGGGCCGAGGACTGCGGTGTACCGAGTGCAGGTAGATCAATGAAATCCTGTCCTTGCAGGCGATCCTCCAGGCTGGGACGGTATCGCAACGAGACGAACACCAGAGCCGCCACATTCACGAGCAACGACCATGCCGTGCCGTGGGTCACCGGATCCCAGCCCGAGAGGTTGAACAGCGCCACCGGCCGCAACCAGCCGATACCGAACGGGCCTGCCTGCACCCACGTCGCGTCGAACCAGTGCGCCTGCGCCAGCGCCGGCACCAGCAATGTGTAGAACCAGACCGCAAAGCCGCCGATCAGCCCGGCGTAGACGCCGGCGCGACTGGCGCCGCGCCAGTACAGCGCGGCGATCAGCGCCGGCGCGAGCTGGACCACCGCGGTGAACGACAGCAGGCCCAGCGCCGCGAGATCCTCGCGGTCGGATAGCCCGCGGTAGTACACGTAGGCGGCGGCGGCCAGCAGCAGGATCGCCAGGCGCCGCACCGCAAGCACCACGCGAGAAAGATCGCCACGCTGGTCGAGATGCAGCGCACGCACGCGCAGCAGCGCCGGCATCACCAGATCGTTGCTGATCATCGTCGCCAGCGCCACGCAGGCGACGATGACCATGCCCGTCGCCGCCGAGAATCCTCCGACGTAGGCAAAAATGGCCAGCGCGTGGTTGTTCTGCTGCAGCGGCAGCAGCAGCGACCAGGCATCGGCCTGGCTGCGGTCGCCGGCCAGCAGCACGTTGCCGGCGGCGGCGATCAGCGGCACCGCCAGCACCACCAGCAGCAGATACGCGGGGAAGATCCGGCGCGCCGTGCGCAGATCGTCGGGATGCTCTGACTCGACGATGGTCACCTGGAACTGGCGCGGCAGGGTGACGCCGGCGAAGAACGCCAGCAGGCACTGCGCGAGGAAGCCCGGCGGCAATCCGTCTCGCGGTACGGCGGCGGCGATCTGCGCGTAGCTCGCGACCAGTCCGGGCCCGTGGCGCAATGCGAACAGCGCCACCGTCAGAAAGGCCAGCAGCTTGACCACCGATTCGACCGCGATTGCCAGCATCATGCCGTGGTGATGTTCGGTGGCGTCGATCACGCGGGTGCCGAAGAGGATCGCGAACACCGCTAGCAGCAGCGCGATCCACAGCGCGCTGTCGGTGATCAGCGCGCCGGACGAGTGACTGCCGGCAAGTACCACCACCGACTGCGACACCGCCTTGAACTGCAGCGCGATGTAGGGCACCGCGGCGATCACCGCGATCAGGGTGATCAGCGCGGCCAGCCCCGGCGAGCGGCCGAAGCGTGCGGCGATCAGATCGGCGATCGAGGTCAGATTGCGGCGTTTGGCGATCCGCTGCAATCTTGCCAACAGGCCATGGCCGAACAAGAACAGCAGGATCGGCCCGAGATAGATCGGCAGGAACGCCAGGCCGCTACGCGCGGCCGTGCCGACGGCGCCGTAAAAGGTCCAGGCCGAGCAGTACACGGCCAACGACAGACTGTAGATCAGCGGCCGCAGCGCGGTGCGCGCCGGATAGACCGGTCGCCGGTCACCCCACCAGGCCAGCGCGAACAGCAGACCGACATAGGCCAGCGACACCAGCAGCAGTACGCCGCCTGCGATCATGTCCCCTCCGTCAATCCCGCTGTTCGCATGCGCCCCGCCTGACGCATTTGACGGTCAGTGTAGTCGCTTCGCCGCGATGGTGGTCCGCGATGACGAGCGGCAGGAAAGGCGGCTTTCGGCTGCCGAACTTCGGCGCCAATCAGATCCAAGCAAGGGCAGGGATACGAGCGCGCGCAGGGCGCGCGCCGCACTGCGGCAGCCGCCTGTGCTTCGACTTAAGTGGAATAGCTATCGCGACTTCCGCAACTGATAATTTTCCAATGCTTCGCCGTGAGGTTCATCGCGACAAGCATTACTGCGATCATCCGAGGGGATTCCGATGCAGCGTAATCGTCTATTTCTGGCCTTGGCCGTTTGCCTCGGGTTTGCCGCGGCCGGCCCAGTGCTCGCAGCTCCCACCCATAAGCGCAGCGCAGATCAAGCGTTGCGCGCCTTGATCGACAAGCAGCAGAAGCAGCTTGATCAGCAGCAGCAGGATCTGCAGATGCTGCGCAATCAGCTCAAGCAACTCGAAGCCGAACAGGCACAGCAGCAGGCCCAGGCCAGCGCTCCGCCTCCGTCCCCGCCTCCGTCCACCCCGCCACAGCCGGCTGCGCCCACCTTCGTCAGCGCCCCGGGCGTCACCGTGGCTCTGCATGGCTGGATTGACGCAACATTCTTCAACCAGAACCGCTCCTTCGTGTACGGCAATGGTCAGAATGCCGAATACCCGCTCAAGGGCAGCAATGGCTCGCTCAGCGGCGGCGACGTACGCAACACCCGCTTCTGGCTTGACTTCTCCGGTGCCAAGCTAAGCGGCGGCTGGAGCGCCGGCGGCCATCTGGAAATGGACTTCTTCGGCGGCAACAACGGCACCAGCGCTTATAGCCAGTCCCAGGAAATCCCGCGTCTGCGCCAAGCCTATCTGGTCCTGTCCAACCCGGACTCCGGCAGCACCGTGCAGATCGGCCAGCAGTGGGATCTCCTGCTCGGCAACGTTCCGATCTCGCTGACCCACGTGGCCTTTCCACTGGGCCTCGGTGCCGGCTGGCTGGGCTGGCGTTATCCCGGCATCGTGTGGATGCAGGATCTCAACCGCGGCAGCGCCGGCCCGCACTGGCGCCTCGATCTCGGCGCCTTCGAGGGTCACTGGAACGGCCCCGGTGACAACGTCAACTATCTGACCGCCGGCAATGCCGGCTTCCGCCCGCAACTCGAGGCGCGCCTGCACGTCGACGACGGCAATTGGTCCGCCTATGGCGTCGTCCACTACGCCAAGGTCAGCCTGAGCGGCGTCGGCGGCACCGCCCCCACGCCGATCCGGTCTAGCATCACCAGCGAAGGCGCCGAGTTCGGTGCCAGCTGGAAACCGGGCTCATGGCTATTCCAGGGCAACGTCTACACCGGCAAAGGCCTGGCTTCGGTGTTCGGCACCGAGGCCCAGTTCGGCAACATCCAGGAGACTGGCGGTTGGGGTCAGGCCAGCTACTTCTTTACCCCCAACTGGAGCGTCAACGCGTTCTATGCCATCGGCAAAAACAACACCAACGACGTGATCACCTGGTTGGGCCACGGTTCCCTGGGCTATCTCAAAAACCGTCAAACCGCGGTCAGCGTGCTCTACAACAACGGTCCCTACGGTGTCGGACTCGAGTGGATGCATGATGTCCTCGATTACACCAACACCGGCCTCGATCGAAATTCGATCAGCGGCAACCAGCTGAGCCTCAGCGGGATATACCGCTTCTGACGCCCTCATGCCGGCCATCCCGCATGGCCGGCATGTCATCCGCGAACTTGAAGAAGGATCCCAGCCATGACGACCCGTCAATCGTCTTCCGGCATTCACCCGCGCCTGTGGTGGCGGTTGTTGTTGCTGGTGCCGATCATCGCCACCCTTTGGGTGCCTTGGTACAACCACCTGAATCCGACTTTCATCGGCATCCCGTTCCTGTACTGGTACCTGCTGATGTGGGTGCCGTTGAGCGCTGTGTGCTCGGCGGTCGTGTATTTCAAGACCCGCGACCTGGTCTGAGAGGGGGCCATCATGCAGTGGAGCACACTGATCGTCTTTTTGCTGCTGTTCGTCTTGGTCACCGTGCTCGGTTTCGTCGCCGCCCATTGGCGCAAGGCCGATCTCAATCAACTGCACGAATGGGGCTTGGGCGGCCGTCGTTTCGGCACTTGGGTCACGTGGTTCCTGTTGGGTGGCGACGTGTACACCGCGTACACCTTCATCGCCGTGCCCGCACTGGTGTTCGGTGCCGGCGCACTGGGCTTCTTCGCCGTACCCTATACGATCATCGCCTACCCGATCGTGTTCGCGGTGTTGCCGCGGTTGTGGTACGTGGCGCACAAGCACAACTATGTCACCGGCGCCGACTTCGTGCGCGGCCGCTACGATAGCCCGCTGCTGGGACTTTTGGTTGCGATCACCGGCATCCTGGCGACCATGCCCTACATTGCCCTGCAATTGGTGGGCATGGAAGTAGTGATCTCGGCGCTCGGTTTTCCAATGAGCGGCTGGGCCGCCGATTTACCGCTGTTGACGGCCTTCGTGATACTGGCTGCCTTCACCTATACCAGCGGCCTGCGCGCGCCGGCGCTGATCGCGATCATCAAGGACAGCCTGGTCTACATCACGGTGATCGCTACGGTGGTGATCATCCCGATGCAACTGGGCGGGTTCGGCAAGATTTTCGCCGCCGTGCCGCCGGCCAAGGTACTGCTGGCCGCGCCGGTCGGGCAGAGTCTGGGCATGTACAGCGCATTTGCCACCCTGGCATTGGGTTCGGCTCTGGCATTGTTCATCTATCCGCACGTGCTGACCGGCGTACTGTCGGCCAAGAACGCACGCACGCTGACCCGCAACATGGCGTTCCTGCCGGCCTACACCCTGGTGCTGGGCCTGCTGGCGCTGCTCGGCTTCATGGCACTGGCGGCAGGCGTGGACAAGGTTCCGCAATATGCGCCGTTCTTCAAGCAGTACGCCAACAGTTTCGCCGTGCCAGCCCTGCTGATGCACAGCTTCCCGGGATGGTTCGTCGGCGTCGGCTTCGCCGCGATCGTGATCGGTGCGCTGGTGCCGGCGGCGATCATGTCGATCGCAGCCTCCAACCTGTGGACGCGCAGCATCTACCGCGCCTACATCAACCCGCGCTGCACCGAGGCCCAGGAGGCAAGCCAGGCCAAGCTGGCCTCGCTGGTCGTCAAGTTCGGCGCGCTGGTGTTCGTGCTGGCGCTACCCGCGACATACGCGATCCAGTTCCAACTGCTCGGCGGCATCTGGATCATCCAGATCCTGCC
Source organism: Pseudomonadota bacterium (assembly GCA_021794575.1). Classification (GTDB taxonomy): domain Bacteria; phylum Pseudomonadota; class Gammaproteobacteria; order Xanthomonadales; family Rhodanobacteraceae; genus Metallibacterium. The sequence continues at coordinate 42,814 of JAJYQO010000051.1, forward strand.
GGCGCTGGTATTCGGCCTGTACACACGCTGGTTCCATCGCTACGCGCTGGCGCTAGGCTGGCTGGCCGGCATGACTGCAGGTACGGCGATCGCGGCGCACCTCAAGTTCGCCGGCTCCATCTATCCATTGCATGTGTTCGGCTATGCCATTCCAGGCTATGCCGCGCTGTATTCGCTGATCCTCAATATCGCGGTTGCAGCGGCGCTGACCGTCTTGCTGCGGCTGCTGGGCGTGGCCGGCGGCCAGGATCAGACCACGCCTGGTGATTACCGTGCTGCCGTGCCGGATAGGGATAGCGGGGCCGGCGACGGTCAGATGGCTGCCCCGCCGACGTTGTAGCCTGCGACGGTCCACGCCCAGCCGACTGTCCGCCCCGTCAGCCATAAGCGTTGGCGGGGACTCGGTCTGGCGATCACCTTTCAAGCCATGCGCTATGGGTTCTCGCAAGGCAGGGGCGGGGCGCGAAACTCTCAACACCATCAGCATCGCAGGATGGCTGTGCGAACCGCTAAACTAATGGCGGCGGGTGTCCGGGATCGGCCGGCATCCGCGCAGTGCAGCGTGGGGCGCCGGCACGGCGCCCTGCATTTTTGTGGGGTTCGCGTGCCGAAGCAGCTTCCCCACGCTGTTGCGACGTCGCGCCATGGCATGCGCGGTGGCGCGGGTCAGGTCGGTTCGGTCTCGGATATCAAGCATGCTCACCCTGTTACGCGACAAGCTCTCCGGTTGGTTCGCCAAGATCCTGTTCGGGATTCTGATTTTCGTATTTGCGTTCTTCGGCATCGAAGGTTACTTCGTGGCTAGCCACGCGACCTGGGTGGCCAAGGTCGGCGATCACCAGATCGGCAGCCAGGCATTCCAGGACGCTCTCAACAAAGCACGCGAGCAGCAGCTGCAGAACAATCCGCAGATCGATCCGAAAGCGCTGGATGGGCAGCGCTTCAAGAACGATGTGCTGGAAGGATTGATTCAGCGCCAATTGCTGATCGACCTGGCGCAACGTTCGGGCATCGTCGTGACCGACGCACAGTTGCGCGATGCGATCGCGCACGTCCCCGCGTTCCAGTCCAACGGTGCGTTCGATCCGACTGCCTACACCGCCGTGCTGGCCGGAGCAGGGCTGACGCCGGAAACCTTCCAAGACATGGAGCGCAATGACCTGACCGTACAGGTGTTGCCGCAGGCGCTCTCGGACGGCAGCATCGTGACGCCGCAGCAGATCGACGGTTATCTGCGGCTGATCGGGCAGACGCGCGATTTCAGCTACGTGGATTTACCGGTGCCACAGCCCGTCGACAGCACGGTCACGCCGACGCAGATCGCGGATTACTACAAAGCACACGCCGACGCGTACATGAGCCCGGAACAGGTTGCCGTGCAGTATGTCGACCTCAGCACCGACAGCATGCCGGCGCCGGCGGCACCCAGTGACGAGGCCTTGCGCAAGCTCTACGCGCAAAACGAATCGCGCTTCGTGGTGCCCGGTCAATACGATGTGGCGCATATCCTGATCAGTGTGCCCAAGAATGCCACTGTCGCGCAGAAATCAGCGGCGCTGGCGCAGGCGCAGAAGGTCGACGCCTTGGCCGCAGCGCCTGGTGCCAACTTTGCGGCGCTGGCCAAGCAGTACTCCGATGATCTGGGTTCCAAGAACCAGGGCGGCGATCTGGGTTGGCTGGGACTGGGCGATACCGATCCGGCTTTTCAGGCTGCCATGGTTGCGCTGAAGCCCGGGCAGATCTCCAAGCCGGTGCTGACCAGCGACGGTTATCACATCATCAAGCTGCTGGCCGCGCGTGCCGGCTCCACCAAGCCCTTCGATCAAGTCAAGGATGTGCTTGCCAGCGAATACCTCAAGGACGCGCGCGACAAGGAATACAGTCGCATCGCCGGCAAACTGATCGACGCCATCGACTCCAATCCCGGCTCGCTTGCCGGCGCCGCCCAGGCGCTAGGCATTCCGGTGCATACCAGCCCCTTGTTCTCGCGTGCCGGCGGCAGTGGCCTGTTTGCCGATTCCAAGATCGTGCAGGCGGCGTTCTCTTCGCAGGTGCTCAAGGACAACAACACCTCCGATCCCATCAACCTGTCGCCGCAGCACATGGTGCTGGTGCATCTGGCGCGACATGTGCCGGCGCAGCCACTGCCGCTGGCACAGGTTGCCGGCACGATTCAATCCACGATCCTGGCGCAACGCGTGGCGGCCGCTGCCAGCCAGCAGGCCGATGCCCTGCTGGCGAAGCTGAAAGCAGGCAGCAGCCTGGATGCGCTGGCGAAGAGCGTTGGGGGCAACGTCAAGACCATCGCCGCCGCCACACCGGGCACGCAGGGTGTCGATCCCACGCTGCTCAGCGCGGTGTTCAAGCTGCCGGCGCCGGCGCCGAAACAGCGTGCGCGCTCGGCGGTGAACCTGGGCCAGGGTCGCTATGCCCTGGTCGAGGTGACGGCGGTGCATCCGGGGGATCCGAGCAAGCTGCCGGCCGAGCAGCGCGCGTTTCTCACAACGCAGATCGGCCAGATGCAGGACGCCGCTACGACGCAGGCATTCCTGGACGCGCTGCGTCGTGCCACCACGGTGCAGACCGCGCCTGATCGTATGTGAAACGTACCGATGACACGCATGAAAAACCCCGCGCTGCGGGGTTTTTCATGCGCATTGCACTACCACGCCTAGATGCCGGCCATGCCCAGGATATTGAAGCCGGCATCGACGAAGGTCACTTCTCCGGTGATGCCCGAGGCCAGATCCGAGCACAGGAATGCTCCGGCGTTGCCCACCTCTTCGATGCTGACCCCGCGCCGCAGTGGCGCATTGTGCTCGACATGATCGAGCATGCGGCGCAGACCGCTGACACCGGAAGCGGCCAGTGTCTTGATCGGTCCGGCCGAGATCGCATTGACGCGGGTGCCTTCGGGACCAAGGTTGTAGGCCAGATAGCGCACGTTGGCCTCGAGGCTGGCCTTGGCCAGGCCCATTACGTTGTATGAGGCCAACGCGCGCTCCGCGCCCAGATATGTCAGGGTCAGGATGGCACCCTTGCGTCCGCGCATCAGCGGCCGCGCGGCCTTGGCCAGTGCCGCCAGACTGTAGCTCGAGATGTCGTGAGCGATGCGGAATCCTTCACGGGTCAGGCCGTCGAGAAACTCGCCCTCCAGTGCCTCGCGCGGAGCGAAGCCGATCGAGTGCACCAAGATATCCAATCCATCCCAGTGCTGGCCGAGCGCGGCGAACAGGGCCTCGATCTGTGCATCGTCCGCGACGTCACAGGGCAGCACGATGCTGGAACCGAAGTTTTTGGCGGCTTCGTCGACGCGGTCCTTGAGTTTGTCGTTGACGTAGGTAAACGCCAGCTGCGCACCTTCGCGGTGCATGGCTGCGGCGATACCCCACGCGATCGAGCGGTGATTCAGTACGCCGGTGATCAGTGCGCGCCTGCCTTGCAGAAAACCCATGTCTCCTCCTGATGATCGGCACGCTGCGCGTGCGGCGCGCCAGTGTAGCGCCAGCCCGCGCACATTCGCGCGCGCGTGTGGGCTGGGGGTGCGTCGCGGCGCGCTTAGCCTGGCGTCCTCAAGCACAGCCGCTGGCCGATGCGCAGCATGCTGCCGCGCAGATGGTTCCAGGTGCGCAAATCTTGCACCGATACGCCGTATCGACGTGCCAGCGACCACAGATTCCCGCCAGCCTGCACGACATGACAGGCCGGCGTGCCGTAATCAGCCGCCACGCTCTGCAGTTGATGCTGCCGCGTGCCCGCCGGCAGCCAGAGGATCCGGCCCGGACGCAGCGGTGTATCGGGCCGTACGTCGTTGCCGCGCGCCAGCGCTGTCCGATCGGCATGGGAATCCGCCGCAAGCAGTTTGTCCAGCGTCACGGTGGCGCGCAACCGGAACGGGCGCAGCGTGCGCCACTGGTCCGGGGTCAGCATTGCGTAGCGCCGCAGGAAGCGCTGGCGCACGGCGCGCGGCAGCAGCAGATGCAGTGGCGCATCCGCGGGCATGCGCCCATCAAGATATCCGGCGTTCACCGCGCGCAACTGGCTCAGCGGCACATCGGCCAATCGCGCGGCCAGGGCAGGCGCGATCGGCGCATCGAAGCGCGCCAGCCAGAGCGCCGCGGGCGGAATGGCAGGCGGCAGCGTGACATCGAAACGGGCCGGATCGCGAAACACACATGCGTATGCCATGAGGTCAAGCAGGTAGCCGCGCGCAGCAGCGCCGACTGGCCAGTCCGGCAACGCCGGCGTGGGCGGCGGCTGGCCACGCTGGCCGTACAGGCGCCTGATGCCCCACTCGCCGCGGTTGAATGCCCACACCACCAGCCGCCAGTCATGCAGGTCATGGTCATAGCGTGCCAGCATGCGGGTGGCGCGCAGGCTCGCGATCCACGGATCGCGGCGGCCATCGTAGCCGGCGAGGATGGGCATGCCGGCAGCGAGAGCGGTACCACGGTCGAACTGCCACAATCCCGCATAACCGCCAGGGCCGATGGCATCGGGCCTATAAGTGCTCTCGATGAGCGGCAGCAGGGTGAAATCGCTGGGGATGCCCGCGACTTCGACTGCGTCCTGCACCAGGGACATCAAAGGACGTACCGCGGCCAGCATCTGCTCGAAATTTTGCGGATCGTCGACTAGGCTGCGTGCCGTGGGAACGATGCGCGGATCAGCATCGCAGCCCGGCAGTGCCAGGCCCTCGCGGATGCGTCGCCAGAGGTCACGCGGCTGCGCCGCCGGGATCACCGGCGCCGCCGCCACTGCCGCCGCCGAACCGGTGACTCCGGCCGGCAAGGCCTGCGCTACCGCCGGTACGCGCATGCTTGCCGGCGCGCGCGGCGGCGCAGCGACGCAGGCGGATAGCAGTGCAGCCAGCAGCGCGACGGCGCAGACGCGCGACACAGGCGTCATGCGCGAAATGCGTCCTTGGCCGTGCGCAAGGCCCCGAGACAGGCCGCCGCCGTCCCAGCGTGACCTGCATGAACGCACCAGGCGCGAACCGCGGGTGCTTCCCAGCGCAGGAATGGATTGCTGGCCTGTTCGGAGTGCAGCGCCACCGGCAGTGTCGGCAGGCCGCGCGCCCGCAGCGCACGCGCCTCCGACCAGCGTGCCTGCAGGGCGGGGTTGTCCGGTTCGACGCGCTGCGCGAAAGCGGCGTTGGCCAGGGTGTACTCATGCGCGGGGCACAGTTGCGTATCGGGCGGCAGCGCCGTCACCCGGCGCATGCTCAGCAACAGATCGTCGGCCGTGCCTTCGAACAGACGGCCGCAGCCCAGGCTGAACAGTGCATCGCCGCAGAACAACCAGGGCGCCAGGTGATAGGCGACGTGACTGCGGGTATGGCCGGGCAGGGCGATTACCTCGCCTTGCTGCACCGGTGCATCGATGCGCAACGCATCGCCATGTACTACGCGGCGCCACGGTCCCGGGATGCGCGCATCATCGGGCGCGTAGACCACCGGCTGGTGGCGCGAAACCAGTGCGGCCAGGCCGCCGATGTGATCGGAATGGTGGTGGGTGATCAGGATCGTGCGCAGGCGCAGTCCATGCGCATCCAGCGCCGCTTGCACCGGCGCGGCGTCGCCGGGATCGACCACCAGCGCCGCACCGGCGTCGTCGCTCAACATCCAGACGTAGTTGTCGGTAAAGGCCGGAACGGCGTGCAGTTGCATGTAGCGGACATGGAGGCAACGCCGCAGGGGCAGGGCGCTCAATCATGGCATCGATCGTGCCGCGCTTGCAGCCCCGGCCCGAGGGGAGTGGGCGCTGGCGCACGGTTACCGTCCGCGATGCTGGTCACACGCTGCCGGCATCTTTCGGATTGCAGGACATCATGATGCGGCGCGGCCGTAATGATGCGGTGTGTCCAAAACGGAATCGGGCCGTGCGCCCCCGCGCACGGCCCGACATGTCACGCTGCGATGAGCATCCTGCTTGCCGCATCCCGCAGCGCTCGTAGGTGACCGAGGCCAGTTTGCGCGTTCATGTGCAACGCGTCAGTAAGACCAACGCGCCATGTGGTGTAAGCCTTGGACTACACGGATTGCCCATGTGACCTCTACACAGGCCCAGGTGCTGGGCAGTCGCAGCCAGACGCACCGCGGAAGCCGGGTGCTGGTCGGCAAGGGGCGTCAGCAGCATCAGTGCAATTCCTCGCGCGACCAGGCGGCAGTCAATCAATTCCGCGCGGGCGTGCATGCGGGTCATGCATGGGATTCACAGCGCGCGATGATGCCCGACTTGCGGCAGCATGTAGACCCACTCAAGGCTCGTTGCGCCGCCGCCATGCGAAACCGCGGCATCGACCACGCAGGATGTGCGGGGGGCAGCGGCATTTCGTTCATGCCGTAATGAAGACGGGCGCGCTGATCGCGATTACGCTATGGCCCAAACCCCGCCCCACGGTCAGCCGCCGCCGTCAGAGATGAACGCAGAAGCCCTCGAACGCCATTTCGCGCCCTACCGCGCGCGCACCATCGGCCAGGATGCGTGCTTCGAGTCGCCCTACGGCCCGCAACGCATCGTCTATGCCGACTGGACCGCCAGCGGGCGTCTGTACGCGCCGATCGAGCAGATTCTGCTGGAGCGGTTCGGGCCGCGGGTGGGTAACACGCATTCCGAAGGCAGCGAAACCGGACGGGCGATGACGCTGGCCTATCACGAGGCGCGCGACATCGTCAAAGCCCATTGCCATGCCGCCGCCGATGACCTGCTTCTGTTCGCGGGCAACGGCATGACCGGAGCGATGAACAAGTTCCAGCGCATCCTAGGCCTGAAAGCGCCCGAGGGCTTGCGCAAGTACATCCGCATTTCCGAGTCGGAGCGGCCGGTGGTGTTTCTCACCCATATGGAGCATCACTCCAATCAGACCTCCTGGTGCGAGACCATCGCCGATGTGGTGGTGATTCCGCCGGACGCGCGCGGTCTTGTGGACCTGGATGCCCTGACCGCGCTGCTGCACGCATACCGGATGCGACCGATGAAAATCGGGGCTTTCACGGCCTGCTCCAACGTGACGGGCGTGGCCACGCCCTACCACGAGTTGGCGCGGCTGATGCATCGCGCCGGCGGCGTGGCGTTCGTGGATTTCGCCGCGTCGGCGCCGTATGCCGATATCGACATGCATCCTCCCGGCGATGCCGAAGCGCGACTGGATGCCGTGCTGTTCTCCCCGCACAAGTTTCTGGGCGGTCCCGGCGCCTGTGGCGTACTGCTGTTCAACCGCGGGCTGTACCACAACAAGGCGCCGGACGATTGCGGCGGCGGTACCGTCAACTGGACCAATCCCTGGGGCGGTTACGCGTTCCTCGACGACATCGAGGCGCGCGAGGACGCCGGCACGCCCGGGTTCCTGCAGGCTATCAGGGCTGCGCTGGCGCTGCGTCTGAAAGAGCAGATGGGCGTGACGGCCATGCAATCGCGCGAACGTGCCATCGTGGCATGCGTGCTCGACGGTCTGCAGGCGATTCCCGGCGTTCACGTGCTGGCGCCGGCGTTGCGCGAGCGTCAGGCGGTGTTCTCGTTCTACATGCAGGATCTGCACTACAACCTGGTGGTGCGCCTGCTCAACGATCGCTTCGGCGTGCAGGCGCGCGGCGGCTGTTCGTGCGCCGGCACTTACGGGCACTATCTGCTGCACGTCGACCCGACGCGTTCGAAGGCGATCACCGACCTGATCGACCACGGTGACCTCTCGAACAAGCCGGGCTGGGTGCGCCTGTCGTTTCATCCGACCAGCAGCGCGGCCGATGTCGATCATGCGCTGGGCGCGCTGCGCGCCATTTCGGCGCATGCGCAAGTCTGGCAGCAGGATTACCGCTACTCGGCCGAAACCAATGACTACACGCACCGCGACGATCACGGCACGGCACGCACTCAGGTGCGCGCGTGTTTCGAGCTGCCGTCCGCTGATTTGCCCGAGGCGGCGCATGCGGCGCAACCGCTGCGCGTCGCCCATTAGCCCCACCGGCGCCGCGCCAACCGGGCACGGTGTCGTGCCAGGGGGGTAGCGCGCCGATGTCGGCAGGCAGCGGATGGGTGCACCTGACCGCGCTGGGCGACAGCGCGGTGCTGTTGCCGGTGGCCGTGCTGCTGGCGGTCTGGCTGCTGATGCAGCGCGCCTCACGGCGGCACGGCCTCTGGTGGCTGCTGTTGCTGGCCGGCTGCATCGGCGGGGTCGCTGTCAGCAAACTGGCGTACATGGGCTGGGGACTGCATCCGCCGGGGCTGGACTTCGTCGGGCTCAGCGGACATTGCGCGCTGTCATTCCTGATCTGGCCGACAGTGGCCGCGCTGCTGGCCGCCCGTGCGCGGCCGTTGTGGCGCGGCAGCGCCGTCGCGCTGGGCGCGCTGCTGGCGCTGGGCATCAGTGTGTCGCGGCTCGCGGTGGATGCGCACACCCCCTCCGAGGCAGCGCTGGGCGCGCTCTGGGGTGCGCTGTTCGGTGCGCTGTTCCTGTGGATCACGCGGCATTCACCGCGGCTGCGCGGGCGCGCCGGATGGGCCGCTTTCGGACTGTTGCTGCCGGTGCTGCTGATGTACGGACGCGTGCTGCCATCCAACCGTATTCTTGCCGGCGTGGCACGCACGATCAGCGGGCATGCGCGCATTTACACGCGCTGCGACCTGCCGCGCGCCCTGCGTGGCGATGCCTGCGCGCCGGCGCCGCGTCCGCGGCGCGCGCCTGCGCCCGGATCACGAATTCCTAACGCGCGGCACTGACTTCCGGCGCTGGCGCGGCCCGACATCCAAAGCCAAGCTGAACGCTTCGCGTCACGATGCTGAACTCGACCGCAGGCATGCCATCGAAACCAGCACCGCACAGCGGTTAAGCCTTCAACCCCAAGCTTTGGAGACTGCTCGATGAACAGGATGCTGCTCAAGCTCGCAGCCCTTGCGCTGCTGGTGGCCACGCCCGTGCTGGCCACGGCCGCGCCCACCGGCCTTCCCGACTTCACCGCGATCGTCGAGAGATACGGCCCGGCGGTAGTCAATGTGCGTGCCGACATCACCAAGCCCAGCCCGTTCGCCCAGGGTCCGGGCGGGCAGCCGCAGGTGCCGGACATCTTTCGCTTTTTCGGCATTCCGGTACCGCCGCCGCAAGCCATGGGTCCGGAGAAAGAGGTTTCGATGGGTTCGGGCTTCATCATCTCGCCCGACGGCTACATCCTCACCAATGACCACGTCGTCGATGGCGCCGGCAAGATCACCGTCACCCTCAACGACCACAAGGCCTATACCGCCAAGCTGGTGGGCGCCGATGCCATGTACGACATCGCGCTGCTGAAGATCGATGCCAGCGGCCTGCCCAGCGTCGTGCTCGGCAATTCCACCGCGGTCAAGCCCGGGCAGTGGGTGCTGGCCATCGGCGAACCGTTCGGACTCACCAACACCGTCACCGCCGGCATTGTCAGCGCGGTGGGGCGCAACCTCGGGAACAACGATCAGCGCTACACCCCCTTCATCCAGACCGACGTGCCGATCAACCGCGGCAATTCCGGCGGCCCGCTGTTCAACCTGGACGGCCAGGTGATCGGCATCAACTCGCAGATCTTTTCCAACACCGGCGGCTACATGGGTGTGTCCTTCGCGATCCCGATCGACGTGGCCATGAACGTGGTCAATCAGATCAAGACCAAGGGTTACGTGACGCGCGGCATGATCGGTGTCTATGTGCAACAGGTTTCGCCCAACTTGGCCAAGGGCCTGGGTATGAGCCATGTCGTCGGTGCCGTGGTCACCAGCGTGCAGCCTGCGAGTCCCGCGGCCAAGGCCGGCATCAAGGTGGGCGATGTGATCATCGGCTACAACGGCCAGCCGGTGTACAACGCGGATGATCTGCCGGCCATGGTTGGCTTGACGCCGCCCGGCAGTCTCGCCAAGGTCGAGGTCAACCGCGACGGCAAGAAGTTCGCCATCGATGTCAGGGTCGAACAGGCGCCGCGCGGCAAGAACGCCATGGCGCAGGTCGAGAATGCCGTTTCCGGCAACAGCCTGGGCCTGACTGTGCGCGATCTGTCCTCCAGCGAGCGTCAACAACTCGGGCTGAAGGTCGGCGAGGGCGTGGAGGTGACCACTGCGACCGGGCCCGCGCGCGATGCCGGCCTGCAGCCCGGCGACGTGATCCTGCGGGTGGGGCAGCAGCGCATCGGCTCGTTGGCCGCGTTCGAAAGCGCGGTCAAGGCCTACAGCAAACCCGGCCAGGTGGCCGTCTTGCTGGTGCGGCGCGGCCAGTTCAGCCAGTTCATCGCCGTCCCGGTACCCGAGAAAGGCTCTGGCAACTGAGGCGACCGTTGGCGCCGCGCGGCGCCAGCGATGGCCTTCTGCCATAATCGGCAGCCGCCGCCGTCACTGGCACCACGGCTATCACCAAGCGCCGCCTGCGGGCGGCGCTTGGCTGTATGCGGTGCGCCCAGGCCGCTTCCGCACCGTGCAGACCATGGACCACATCCGCAACTTTTCCATCATCGCCCATATCGACCACGGCAAGTCCACACTGGCCGACCGCATCATCCAGATCTGCGGGGGGCTGCAGGCGCGCGAGATGGAAGCGCAGGTGCTGGACTCGAACCCCATCGAGCGCGAGCGCGGCATCACCATCAAGGCGCAGTCGGTATCGCTGCCGTACACGGCACGTGATGGACGCACCTATCAGCTCAACTTCATCGACACCCCCGGCCACGTGGACTTCAGCTACGAAGTGAGCCGTTCGCTGTCCGCCTGCGAGGGTGCCCTGTTGGTGGTGGATGCCGCGCAGGGTGTCGAAGCGCAGTCGGTCGCCAACTGCTACACCGCCATCGAGCAGGGCCTCGAGGTGGTGCCGGTGCTCAACAAGATCGACCTGCCGACCGCCGACATCGAGCGCGCCAAGGCCGAGATCGAGGCGGTGATCGGCCTGGACGCCAGCGCGGCTATTGCGATCAGCGCCAAGACCGGCCAGAACGTCGAGGACGTGCTGGAAGCCATCGTCGCGCGCATTCCGCCGCCCAAGCCGCACGCCACCGACAAACTGCAGGCGCTGATCATCGACTCGTGGTTCGACAACTACCTCGGTGTGGTCTCGCTGGTGCGGCTGATGCAGGGTGAGATCAAACCGCGCGACAGGATCCTGGTGATGTCCACCGGCCGCGTGCACGAGGTCGAGCAGGTCGGCGTGTTCACCCCCAAGCGCAAGATGCTGCAGCGGCTGGGGCCGGGCGAGGTGGGCTGGGTGACGGCCAGCATCAAGGACGTCCATGGCGCGCCGGTCGGCGACACCTTGACTCTGGCATCGAACCCGGCGGCACAGGCGCTGCCGGGTTTCCAGCAGATGCAGCCGCGCGTATTCGCCGGGCTGTTTCCGACCGAGGCCGACGCTTACGGTGCCCTGCGCGAGGCGTTGGACAAGCTCAAGCTCAACGACGCAGCGCTGTTCTTCGAGCCGGAGTCCTCCGAGGCCATGGGTTTCGGTTTCCGCTGCGGCTTCCTGGGCCTGCTGCACATGGAGATCGTGCAGGAGCGCCTGGAGCGCGAGTACGACCTGGACCTGATCAGCACCGCACCCACCGTGGTTTACGAGGTGGCGCTGAATGATGGCGGCCTGCTCAAGCTGGACAACCCCGCCAAGTTGCCGGCGGTGACGCGGATCGAGGAGATCCGCGAGCCGATCATCCTTGCCAATATCCTCACGCCGCCCGATTACGTGGGCAACGTGATCACGCTGTGCGAGGAGAAGCGCGGTGTGCAGCGCGCCATCCATTACCTCGCCACGCAGGTGCAGATCAGCTACGAGCTGCCGCTGGCCGAGGCGGTGCTGGATTTCTTCGACCGCCTGAAGTCGGTCTCGCGCGGCTATGCCTCGATGGATTACCACTTCGAACGCTTCCAGGCCGGTCCGTTCGTGCGCGTGGACGTGCTGATCAACGGTGACCGCGTCGATGCGCTGAGCATGATCGCCCATCGCACGCAGGCCGACCGCCGCGGTCGGGAACTCGTGGAGCGCATGAAGGATCTGATCCCACGGCAGATGTTCGATGTGGCCATCCAGGCCGCCATCGGCGCGCAGGTGATCGCGCGATCCACGGTCAAGGCGCTGCGCAAGAACGTGCTCGCCAAGTGCTACGGCGGCGACGTCAGCCGCAAGAAGAAGCTGCTCGAAAAACAGAAAGAAGGCAAGAAACGCATGAAGCAGGTGGGCCGCGTGGAGATTCCCCAGGAAGCCTTCCTCGCGGTGCTGAAAGTCGACAGCAAGTAAGCTCTCAACAAGCCCCGGAAGAACG
>JAJYQO010000011.1 GCA_021794575.1 Pseudomonadota bacterium
CACGCTCTTCGCCAAATCCACGCCGATGGTTATAGTGCTCATGGAGACTTCCCCTTCTGCTGACGGTTGTAGAAACCATCATGGCCCTCGAGGCCGTTGGAAGCGGGAAGTCTCTTTTTACTCCTTACAGACACAGACCGGTCTCGGAACGGGCTCTGACCCGCTTTCGCCCCGACCCGCTTTCGACCCGCTTTCGGACCCGCTTTCGGCCGCTTTCGGCCAGACGCCCAACAGCGAAGCGCCGATCCCGTGGTACCAGGACTACAATCCGGACACGATGTTCGCGCTGCACTCGATCGTCGAAGTGACGCATGCGCTGAACTATCAACTCAACCAGCTGATGCCGCCCAGCGGAGGGAGTGCCCCGTGAAAACCCAACACCAATGGACACGATGGTGCGCCTGGGTCGCACTGGGGTTAATCGCCACGATCAGCCAAACGGCAGGATGCAGTGACATGACGGGATCAATGATGGCCCAGACAGGATTCTTGTCGGAGCGTGGCAACTGGCGCAGCGGTCCGAACGCGGAGATCAGTGGCATGAGTGCCAAAGATGTATTCAAGGATCCGCAGACACTGGCGCTGGTGGAGGCGGCCTGTCATGGCGACATTCCGAAGATCGACGCCTTGGTCAAGCAAGGTGCCAACGTCAACGCCACTGGGTACCGGGACATGTCGGTGCTTGCCTGGGCGATGGCATGCAAAAGCTACCGGGGCACCGAGCGCCTGCTCGAACTGGGCGCCAACCCCAACTTCAAGATGAAAGAGACCGGGGACATATCGCCAACATGGATCGCAGCCGGGAGCCGCGATCCACGCTGGTTGCCGATGATGCTAGCCCATGGGGGCTATCCAAACATTACTGGACCCGGAGGTTTCAGATCGGCGTTGTCCTTAGCGATTGAGCAAAATCGCATGCAGAACGTCCAACTCTTGCTTGATCACGGCGCCAATGTCAACGAACACGATTCGGGGGGCAATTCAGCCGCCACGGATGCAGCAGCGCTGGCCAAGTTCGACGCGGTCGAGATGCTGCTGAAGCATGGGTATGACTACAACCTCCAAGACCTCACAAATGCGGTCTATGTGGAGCACATACCTCCAAATGATCCGAAGCACGCCGCTTGGCTCCGCGTTCTGCAAATCCTTGCCGCAAAGGGATTTCATCCCAACGTGGTCCCCCACATTGGAGGCCCGCCGCCCGGTCTTGCCCCGCCATCTTCCGACGGCGGGGGGCACCCATAGGCCGCGCGGTGCGCTGAAATGACGCGACCTTTGCCCGGGCCGATGCGCAGCATGTCCAGCAGTTACCGCAGTTAGTCAGCGCCTACTACGTCGATCACGAGCTGCTGTCGACACTGCAGGACTATAAGCCCGGCCCCGTCGGCCGAGGGTATGCGCACCGAGCTGACGCCGGCAAGCTAACCGGGTCAGAGCCACTTACAGGTGCGGTGCGCGGTGGCTGACGTGATGAGGGGCGAGGGCTGATGGGCGGGGTGGGGCCGATTTGGCAGGCTGGAGCGGTGTCGAGGGAGACTCCGGATGCCGCGCCAACCCAGACCCGATCTTGCCGATGTCCCCCAGCATGTGGTCCAGCGCGGCAATGATCGTCAGCCCTGCTTCTACGTGGCGGACGACTACCGTCGCTATCTTGCCGGGTTGCGCGAATCGGCGATCCGCTATGGCTGCCTGGTGCATGCGTATGTGCTGATGACCAACCACGTGCACGTGCTGGTCACCCCCTCGTCGGCAGGGGCGGTGTCGCGGATGATGCAGTGGCTGGGCCGGCAGTACGTGGGCTACATCAACGGGCGTTATCGGCGCACCGGCACGTTGTGGGAAGGGCGCTACAAGTCCTGCTTGGTGGATACCGAGCGTTACCTGCTGACCTGCTACCGCTACATCGAGTTGAACCCGGTGCGGGCCGCGATGGTGGCCGATCCAGCCGACTATGCATGGTCGAGCTACCGCGCCAATGCGCAGGCCGTGCCCGACATCGTGGTGGTTCCCCACGCCGAGTATCTGCGTCTTGGTACGGACCAGGAGCAGCGCTGCGTTGCCTATCGGGCACTGTTCAAGGACGCGCTGGACGACGATCGCCTGACGGAGATCCGCGCCTACGTGCAACAGCAACGCGCACTGGGTACGCCACGATTCCAGCGTGAGATCGAAGCGATGATCGGTCGTTGTACCCGTGTCCGCGCAGCCCATCGGCCACGGCGCGGGGAAAGCGCCGCTATCGGAACGGGCTCTGACCCGCTTTGATCATCACCACTGCGTCGCGAGCACGGTGCAGATGCGGCTGAGTCCGTCGACGTCCTTGGTATCCGACTCCTCGGCGGGCGAGTGCGAGTACTTGGTCGGCCAGCCGAGCGCCACGGCGTTGCTGCCGTAACGCGTGTACACCGCGGCGTCGTTGCCGCCCCCGGTCACGCCGTACTGCACGGGGATGTGGTTCGCGCGGGCCAGGGCGACGACCCGCGCCACGTCGGCGGGCGGATCGACGTGGGACAGGTCGACCGCGCGCACCACGAAGCCCTTGCCGAGGGGAGTATCACCGTATCGCTGCGTCTCCAGAGGCGACTGGCTGCTGACGAACATGTCGACGGCGAACACGACATCCGGTGCCCGCCCGAGCTTGGCCACGCGCGCCGCGTAGGCCGCCGCGCCTTCCAGACCCACTTCTTCGCGCGTCGCCCACAGGAAGGTCACCTGGTGGCCGGGATATTTGCGGGCAAAATCGGGACCCAGCGCGCGAACGGCCTCGATCAGCGCCGTATCGCCGACGCGGTCATCGATGCTGCGGATCTGGAAGTGCGATCCGAGCAGCGGCCGGTAGGTTTTCGGAATGGTCAGGAAATCGCCCACGCGGATGCCGAGCTGCTCGGTCGCGGCGCGCGAGTCGGTGCCCACATAGGCATCAGCCGACTTGTTCAGCGTGCTCAGCGCCGGCGGCCACTTGAAGCCCGGCCGATCCCAGCCGGAGGGCAGCCCCAGCACCGCGCCGATGCTGCGCCCGTCGGGCAGGTGCACCAGCATCACGTGGCCGAGGTAGTAGCGGCCATAGAACCCGCCGAGTTCGCGCACGACCAGCCGGCCGTCCTGTTTGATGTGCGTGACCTGGTAGCCGATCTCGTCCATGTGCGCATCGAACAGGATCGTCGGCACGTGCACGCCCGGCACCGCATGACCGAGATGCAGCACGAGATTGCCTGCCGGATCGACGTGCGTCAGCCGCCGCGCCCAGGCGGGCAGCCGGCTGCGGATCGCCTCGCGGGTGCCCTGCTCATGGCCGCTCGCGCCGTACGCGGTGGTCATCGTCTCGAGCGTTTTCAGCACCTGCGCATGCGGCGCGGTGGCGTGATCGAGCAGCGGCATGCCGGTGCCCGCGGCCGGCGCCCGCGCGGCGTCGAAGGGATCGTTCACCGCGCTCATGGCGGTCACCGGTTCGCCGATGTAATCCTCGATCAGACGCGTCAGCCGGCGCAGGTCCGCCCGCGCGAACGTCTCGGCCGGCGTCACCGGATACAGCGTCGGCACGCCGAGCAGGGCAAGACGCTGCGGCAGCGCGGGCTTGTCGCCGAAGCCTTCGATCACGGGTGGCCGGGCGGCGACGGTTTGCACCGTGATGTGGTGCGCGAGCGCCAGCGACTGCAGCGCATCGGGCAGGCTCGCCGTGTTCGCTGCCGTCGTCCCGATGACCACGCCGGTGCCCGGCAGCAACTCCGCAACCGCCGCGCCTGCGGCTGGCGCCTGCGGCTGGATGCGACCGACGAAGATCATTTCGTCGACGGGCAGTTCGGTGAGCAGTCGCGCCAGGCCCCGTCCTCCGAGCCATTGCTGGGTCACGAAGGCGATGGTCGTGGTTCCGCGGGCACGCGCGTGCGCGAGCCCCTGCGCGGCCTCGAGCAGAGCCTCCCAGCCGAAGCGATCGCCCGCCGCGGCACCCGCTTCGTCGTCGGCGCCGACCGTCATCGGCGGCTGTGCCAGACGCACCGGATCGAGAATGTCGGCGCCGGCGGCGCGCGCTTCGGCTGCCGAGTTCGCGCCGATGTCCAGATACAGATTGTCGATGGGCGACATCGAGGGCGGGTCCAGCCGGCCCGGCGCCAGGTGGATGCTGAGCCCGGCAAACCCGCCGTTCAGCAGCCCCTTCGGCGTGACGACGTACGCCGGCTGCGCGAAGCTCAGCGTGTCGAACACCGGGTTCGGCTCGCGCTGCGGCAGCCGCTGTACGCGCAGATAGCCCTGCGCGGTGATGCCGCTGACGACGTAGCCCGGCTGATCGATGGCGGCGACGATGAGCCGATGCGGCGAGCCGCTTCCGACCGTGACCCAGACGTCGCCGAGGTTGTCGGTGTGCGGATGCAGCGCGCTTAGCTGGTGCGCGATCGCGGCCGAGAGCTGCTGTTCGTAGCCGGACACCGCCACGATCCGGCTCAGCGCGGCGAAATCCGGCGGCGCGCTCGCGGACACCGGGGCGATCATGCTGCCCATGACGGCGGCCGCGACGATGATGCGGGCCATGGCTCTCATATCGACTCCCCGTGGGCCCTAGGAGTGGGCGGGCCTTCCGCGCCGATTATGGAGTATCCGTAGCGGCCCGCAGTGCTGCCGTTGCGCCGACCCGGACGGATCACGGATCGTATGGAAGCGGAAAGGAGAGCCCTACAAGGGGCAGAAAATCAACGCCGCGCCGGCCTGAGGCACGCAGGCCTGGCGTCGGTCAGTTGCCTTCACCTTGGCGGTGAGGTGAGCCGCCGCCGTAGTAATTGCCGCCACCGTCCCGGTTATCGCCGCCGTCACCCCGGTGGTCGCCTTCGGAGCGGCCGTCGCCGCGCTGGTAGTCGCCGCCACGGTAGCCGTAGCCGGGATAGAAACAACCGCTCAGCGAGCAGCCGAGCAGCAGGATCGTTGCGGCGGCGAAAATGCGTTTGATCATGGATGAGGACATTTGAATCTCCGGTCGGGGGGCCGATGGCCGATCATGGCATGGCATGAGGGGTCAGGTTAGCTTTCTGAACCTCAATAAGTGAACCTGACCCCACTCGGCGGCTCGGCCTGTTTGCGGCAGACCATCAGCACGGTGTCCACGCGCGGGTCATCGATCAGCCCCGGCTGCCACCGCAACTTTTTCTGCATGCGCAGGCCGATGGGCATGAACACATGGTTGTACCACCACATCGCACGCTGGCGATGATGGGTCAGGTGCCACATGCCCAGGGCGACCAGGCGCGACGATTTCGGTTGCATGCCGAAGACGGCGCTGCGCTCGATGTCGAATCGGTGACGCCGCAGCTTGTTCGCCAGGTCCTGCGGTTCGTAGCGGCGGCGATGGCCGGCAAAGTCGTCGAACGCGGTCCAGGCGGCCTCGTGCAAGGGCACCGAGAGCAGCAGCGCGCCGCCGGGCGCGCACACACGCGAAAGTTCGGCCAGCGCGGCCTCGTCGTCGTCGACATGCTCGACGATGTCGAAGCTGCTGACCAGATCGAAGGTCTGATCGGCGAACGGCAACGCGTTGATCACGCCGACCGCGGCGGCGGCGCCGCGGGCCCGGAATCGCGCCATGGCCGCGGCGCTGATGTCCAGGAATTGGGTGCGCTCCAGCGGCAGGCGCGGGCGCAAGCCCGGCGCCACTTCCAGGGCCCTTCGCGATTGCGCGGCCAGCGCCGAGACCAGCGGCCAGGTGTTGAACCGGTGCGGCTCGATCAACCGGGCATCGGCCCACAACGGGTCATACAACGCCCGATTGGCCGCAGCCAGTTCCGAGTCGCTACGTGCATGTACCGCGGAGTCGCTCATGCGATTGCGCCGAGGTGTCAGGGAAAGCGGTCAAGGCGGTCGAGCCTCCGGTGCATTTCAGTATGCACCGGACGAAGATCTACTCTCCGATATGACCGGTGAAGAGCAAGTGCGCGTCTGTTGATAGTGCGTGTCTGTTGATCCGGGCGGCGAAATGGCGACGCCGTTTGGCGGGCTGGCAATCGGGCGTATCATCGCCAGGATTTCGCGGCTCGGGAGAACAGTGCGATGAGTCATCTATGGCGTGCAGGGCTGGTAGTGCTGGCGGTTGGCGTCGCTTCTATGGCACAGGCGGCGCAGGCGGCGGACAAGCTGGTGGGCAACGCCGCCGCCGGGCAGTCCGAGGTGATGATGGTGTGCGCGGCCTGTCATGGCGCCGACGGCAATTCCACCAATCCGCAGTATCCCAAGCTGGCCGGGCAGCATGCGGACTACATCGAACACCAACTCGAGTCGTTCCAGAAGGGCCGGCGCACCAATTCGATCATGTCGGGCATGGCGGCGATGCTCACGCAGCAGCAGATCGCCGATGTCGCGGCGTACTTCTCGCAGCAGAAGACCGCGCCCGGACCGGTGGATACCGATCAGGTGGCGCTGGGCAAGTCCATCTACGAGAACGGCGTGCCCGCGGTGGGTCTGCCGGGCTGCCAGTCCTGCCATGGTCCCAAGGGACTGGGCAACGCGGCCAAGCTGGTGCCGCACATCGCCGGCCAGCACGCGCAGTACGTGGTACAGGTGCTGACCGGCTGGCACAACGGCCAGGCTTGGGGCGATGGACCGCACGCCAAGCTGGCACTGTCGGTGGGACAGAAGCTGACCGTCGCGCAGATTCACGCCATCGCCGCCTACGTGCAGGGGCTGAACGCGGTGCGCTGACCCCACACGCCGGTGCCGTTCGGATCGCATCGCCCTTTGCCATCACCACGCCGAGTGCCGCGGACGTGCCGGCCGGAAACACGCATGCCCGATTCCCGTAACGCAACGTCTGCCCTCTCGGCCATCGTCGCCGGCCTCTGGCGCAGCGTGGAATGGAAGCAGTCGGTTCCCGAGCGCGTGCGCTGGATCGAGCAGGCGCTGGCGCTCGGCATCACGGCCTTCGATCATGCGGACATCTACGGGGGCTACCAGGCCGAGGCGTTGTTCGGCGAGGCGCTGCGCGCGGCGCCGGGCCTGCGCGATCGCCTGCAACTGGTGACCAAGTGCGGCATTCGCCTGCCGTCGGAGACGCATGGGGTGCGGGTGAAGCACTACGACACCTCGGCGGGCTACGTGCGCGGACAGGTCGAAACCTCGTTGCGCAACCTTGCCACCGACCGGCTGGACTTGGTGCTGATCCACCGGCCGGATGCGCTGATGGACGCGGCGGCGCTGGCGGACACGTTCGCCACGCTGACGCGCGAGGGCAAGGTGCTGCACTGGGGCGTGTCCAATCACAGCGTCGGCCAGTTCGCGTTGTTGCATGCGCGGCATGCGCTGGCGACGAATCAGGTCGAGCTGTCGCCGCTGGCGCTGGGCGCGCTGGACGATGGCACGCTGGATCAGGCGCAACAGCTCGGACTGCGGCCGATGATCTGGTCGCCGCTGGCCGGCGGCCGCCTGCTGCGCGGCGACGATGCGCCGGCGCGGCGCGTGCGCGCGGCGATGCAGCCGATCGCGGCGCGGCTGGGAGCGAGCCTGGCGACACTGGCCTACGCCTGGATCCTGCGCCATCCCTCGCGCCCGCACGTGATCACCGGCAGCGGCCGCATCGATGGCCTGCGTGAAGCGGTCGCCGCGCTGGACGTGCGCCTCGACGCCGAGGACTGGTACGCGATCTGGACTGCCGGAGCGGGGCACGCGGTGCCGTAGCGCCTGACCTGTTCAGGCCGGTTGTGCGGCGGCGGATGCCGACGCGCGATGCGTGGCATCGCCGAGCAGCGCGAACAGCGCGTCGATCACCCGGCTCGCGGTGATCTGCGCCGGGTCGTCGGCGCACACTTGCCGATGCAGCGGGCCTAGCGGCGCCCAACTTTGCGCAAGCGCGGCAGTGCCGATGCTCACCGTCGGCGTGCCCACGGCAACGGCCAAGTGCAGCAGGCCCGAGGATGTGCCGATCCACGCGTCCAGACGGCGTTGCACTGAGGCCAGTTCGCTCAGCGACATTTCGGGCAGAAGCCGTGCGTCGGGTACGTCCCGGACGAGTTGTTCCGCTTCGGCGCGCTCGGCGCGGTTGCCGGGGGCCAGCATGACCTCGATGCCGCGTCCGATCAGCCTGGCGACGGTGTCGCGCAATTCGGCGTAGGGCCACGCTCTGCGCCGGTGGCGGCGGTCCGCGCGCGATGGAATCGCGACACCGACCTTGATCGCATGCTCGGAGACACCCAGCGCCTGCAGGATCGATTCGGCGATGGCATCGTGATTGGACGGCAGCTCGATCAGCGGTCGCGGCACGTCGTCCGGCAGTGCCACGCCCAGGTTGCGCGCCGCGGTCCAGTAGCGACGCGTCTGGTGGATGTCATCGTCTGCCGCGAACACGTTGAATGCCGGTGCCGTGCGCGGCGAGGGGTGCACGGCCATACGCACCGGCGCGCGGCTGGCCGCCGCGATGAACACGCCGGACAGCACCTCCGAGCGCAGGCTGATGGCGAGATCGAAGCGTTGCCGGGGCAGCCATGCCGCCAGCCGCAGCCACGCGGCCGGATCGCGTCGGAACTCGGGACCACGCCGCAGATACGGCAGCAATGCCGAGGTGGCGCGATTTTTCGGTCCGCCGACTAGGGTCATCTCGGCCTCGGGCCAGCGCCGGTGCAGTGCCGCGATCAGCGGCGTACTGCACAGCAGATCGCCGATGCGGTCGCTGCGGATCAGCAGGATGCGCTGCGGCGACAGGTCCGACAGAGCGTCGATGTTGCACGCCGAGGCATCCATCCCCAGCACGGCCAGCATCGACAGTGCATGCATGAGCGGAACCTTCAGCGTCACGCGCGCGCGCTTCAGCGCGCCGCGGATGCCTGTCCCGAATTGCTTGGATGCGCCGGACACATGCGCCATTCGCGGCGCGGCGGCGGGGGTCTCCATCGCGGCATGCCCCTCGTCCAGCATCTGAGCAGGTGCGACGGCGACATATTCAGCTTGCGCTTTCACTGCACAGCCTCGATCGGGTCTGGGCCCGGGCACCGGGAGACGCGGTGCTACAGGGCGCACCCTAATCGCGCGAACTTGCCCGCACGCTTGGCCGGAATCTTGCGATTTCTTGATCTGGCGTACGCATCGCAGCGATTCATCACGATTACGTAATGATGCGTAACGCGCCGCGTGCAATGCCGCGATTACGCGCGGCGGATCGGTACTGCGATGGTGAATGGAGATGCGCGGCGCGCGCGGATGCGCTGGAGGCGTGCTCATGCCGAAGGCGCAGCGGCTGTGCTGCGTTACCCATCCAGTCGTGCTGCGCGCGGCTTACACTCACGGTTTTACCGGCGGGGATGGCACCGTGCAAAGCTTGCGATTCGTGATGTTGGGCGCGGCGCTGATGCTGGCCGCGGGCGTGCCGGCACAAGCCGGCGAGCAGGCGGCGAAGCCGCCGTTCCAGCTCAGCGACGTGCGCATGATGGTGCGCCTGAGCCAGCCGCAGATCGCGCCGGACGGCAAGCGCATCGCGCTGATCGTCACCCGCTACGACTGGAAGACCGACCAGAGCAAGCCGCGCATCGAACTGGTCGATGTGGCCAGCGGCAAGGCGCGCGTGCTCACCTGGCACCGCAAGGGCATCAATGCGCTGCAGTGGTCGCACGACGGCACGCGGCTGGGTTTCATCGCCGAAGCGCCGGCACCGGCTGCCGTGAAGGCAGAAGGCGGCAAATCCGGGGCCGCCGTGACCGGCGCGGACGCCAAACCCAAGCCGCAGGTGTTCGTGCTGCCCATGGACGGCGGCGATCCACGGCAGATCACGCAGGCGCCGCGCGGCGTCGATGGCTTCGCATGGAGTCCGCACGATGCGCGCATCGCCTACATCAGCGAAGACGCGCCCGCCAACGCCAAGGCGCTGGCGCATCACGATGGCGCCTTCGAGGTAACCGACGGCAACTTCCAGTTGCGCAACGCGCTGGCGCCCTGGCATTTGTGGGTAGTGGCCAGCACCGGCGGCATGGCGAAGCGGCTGACCGAGGGCAGCTACAGCCTGCAGACCGACCAGCAGGGCACGCCATATCCGGCCTGGAGCGCGGACGGCAGGACCATTGCCTTCATCCGCTATCCGGGACCGTACTGGGGGCCGTCGTTCCACTCCATCGTGGACATGGTCGCCGCCATCGGCGGCACGCCGCGCACGCTCTCCGACCGGCCGGGCGCGATGTCCGTGCAGTACGCGCCGGACAGCGCCACGCGCTATGCCTACCTGCGCCCGCGCAATGGCGATGAAAACAACGGCAATGCGGTGTACGTGGGCGAGGCCGGCCATGACCGCGACGTCACTGCGGATCTCGCGCGCAACATCGACAGCTACGCCTGGATGCCGGATGGCCGCAGTTTGCTGCTGAGCGGCGAGCTGGGTACACGCTCGGTGCTGTGGCTGCAGCCGCTGCACGGCAAGGCGCGCGTGCTGGACCTAGGCGAAGTCAACGTGCAGCAGCAGCCCAGCGTCGCGCGCGACGGCGCCATCGCCTTCATCGGCAGCACGTCCGCGCATCCCGACGAGCTATACGTGCTGCGTCGCGCCGGCGCCGCGCCGCGCCGTCTGACCGACCTCAACAGCATTGCCGACCAGCGCCTGCTGGGCCGTACGCAAAGCATCGCCTGGAAAGGCCAGGATGGTTTCCACGAGGACGGCGTGCTGGTGTACCCGGTGCATTACGAGGCAGGCCGGCGCTATCCGCTGGTGCTGGTGATCCACGGCGGCCCGGAGGGTGCCAGCACGGTGGTGTTCTCGCCGTTGACTCAATTGCTGTCGGCCGCGGGCTTTCTGGTGTTCGAGCCCAACTACCGCGGCAGCACCAACCTGGGCGATGCCTACCAGCACGCCATCTTCCGCGATACCGGCGAGGGCCCGGGCCAGGACGTGATGGCGGGGCTGGCGGCGGTGGAGAAGCTGGGCATCGTGGACACGGACCGCATCGGCGTCAGCGGCTGGTCATACGGCGGCTACATGACCACTTGGCTCACCGGCCACTACGACATCTGGAAGGCCGCGGTGGCCGGCGCCGCGCTCACCGACTGGGTCATGGACTACACCATCGCCTACTATCAGACCGGCGATACGTACTTTTTCGGCGGTTCGCCCTGGGTGGCGCAGTACCGCGACATCTGGCGCGCGCAGTCGCCGATCGCGTACGCGCAGAACGTCAAGGCGCCGACGCTGATCATGGGCGATGTCGGTGATGCCAATGTGCCGCTGGTCAACAGCTACGAGTGGTATCACGCGCTGCGCGACAACGGCGTCGCCGTGCGCTTCATCGCCTATCCGGCCGACACGCATTTCCCCGAGGACATCGTGCAGACCACCGACGTCTACCGGCGCTGGGTGGACTGGATGAAGCAGTACCTGCACTGATGTCGGCACGCGCGGCCAGTGCGTCATCGTCGCGCGGACAGGAGGGTGGGTGCGTTCGTGGCGGATCGGCCAGGCGGCGCGCGGTCTCAGTCTGTGATCGGCAGCGTTGCCATCACACAGCGGTTGCCGCCGCGCTTCTTGGCATCGTACATGGCGCGGTCGGCCTCGCGGATCAGGTGCTGGCCTTCGCTGCCGTGTCCGGGGAACACGGCCACGCCGATACTGGCTGATACGGATAGCCGTTGTCCGCCCGCCTCGAACGGTTGCAGCAGCGCGGTGCGGATCTTCTCGCCGGCGATCATGGCGTGGTCCAACTGCTTGATTCCAGCCAGCAGCACCACGAACTCGTCGCCGCCCATGCGGCAGACAGTGTCGGACTCGCGCACGCTGTGGCGGATGCATCGCGCCACGTCCTGCAGCAGTGCATCGCCGACGCTGTGTCCGCGGGTATCGTTGACGTGCTTGAAGTGGTCCAGATCGAGGTACAGCAGGCCCAGCAGTTCATGGCTGTGCCGTGCGCGCAGCAGCGCCGCTTGCAGGCGGTCGTCGAACAGCGTGCGGTTGGGCAGCGCGGTCAGCGCATCGTGCTGCGCGATGTGACGCAGCCAAGTCTCGTTTTGCTTGCGTTCGATCGCCGCGGCCACTTGCGTGGATACGAACTGCAGCAGCTGCTTGTCGCTTTCGCGGTAGCGGACGTCGCCCATGTAGCTCTGCACCACCAGCGCGCCCAGCACGCGTCCGCGTGCGATCAGCGGTACGCCCAGCCAGTCCAGCGCGGGCCGGCCGACCGGCCGCACATGCGCAGGCAGATGCATGCCGCGGTCGGGCGTCAGCAGCAGTGCCTCGCCGCTGCGGATGACCTCGCCGGTGAGCGTACCGGCATCCAGCGGGATCGGCGCGGGCGCGCGGTCGTGGGCATCGACGAAGTAGGGGAAGCTCAGCATGCCGGTCGCGTGATCGTGCAGCGCCACGAAGCAGTTTTGCGCCGGCAGCAGGCCGCCGATGATCTCGTGGATGCGCCGGAACAGCGCCAGCAGATCGGCGGTGGTGTGCGCCGCCTCCGAGATGTCCAGCAGCGCGGCCTGCACCGCCTCGGCATGCCTGCGTGCGGTGATGTCGCGCGCCACCGCGATGCGTACGCCGTCGGCTTCCGACCAGCGCGCGGTCCACATGATGTGCACGGTGCCGCCGTCCTTGCGCAGGTAGCGGTTCTCGAAGTGCGGGTTGGGTATGCCCGACATGATCTTCGCCGCGGCGGCCAGGGTGCGGGCACGGTCGTCCGGGTGCACCATGTCGATCATCGGCCGGCCCAGCATCTCCTCCTGCGTGTAGCCGAAGATACGCTCGCAGGCGGCACTGACGTAGACGAAGTGGCCTCCGGTGTCGACCACGCAGACGGCGTCCACCAGCAGATCGAGGACGTGCTCGAGGCGGGCGCGGATGGGGATCATCATGCGCGCACTGTGCCAGCGCGGGCCGGGGCGCGCACGCGGAGGACGTCCGTGGCCGGGCAAACAATGTTGACTGCGTGCGGCTGGTCGCAGCCGCGGGGGCAGGTCAGGCATCCCGCTCGCTGTCCAGCAGGGCCATCTGCGCCGGTGCGTAGCGGCCGCCGGCCGCGGCGTCGCGCGGCACCGCCTGCGCCAGCGCCGTCAGGGTGGCCGCATCCAGCGGCCGCTGCAGTGCGCCCAGGGCCTCCGCCAGCTGGTCGCGGCGCCGCGCACCGACCAGCGGCACGATGTCCGCACCCTGCGCCAGCACCCAGGCGATGGCCAGCTGCGCCACGCTCAGCCGCGCCGACTGCGCGATCGTGCGCAGGCTCTCCACCAGTGCCAGATTGCGCTCGAGATTGCCGGCCTGGAAGCGCGGGCCATGCGCGCGCCAGTCGTTGGGCGCCGCCGTGCCGGCACGCCAGTAGCCGCTGATCAGCCCGCGCGAGAGCACGCCATAGGCGGTGATGGCGATATCCAACTCGCGGCAGGCGGGCAGGATGGCGTCCTCGATGCCGCGCGAGATCAGCGAGTATTCGATCTGCAGGTCGCAGATGGGGTGCACCGCGGCAGCGCGGCGCAGCGTGTGTGCGCCCAC
Organism: Pseudomonadota bacterium; assembly: GCA_021794575.1. Classification (GTDB taxonomy): domain Bacteria; phylum Pseudomonadota; class Gammaproteobacteria; order Xanthomonadales; family Rhodanobacteraceae; genus Metallibacterium. The sequence continues at coordinate 13,418 of JAJYQO010000011.1, forward strand.
TTCGGAGAGGCCGATGTGGCGCACGTAGCCGGCCTTGACCATGTCGGCAATGGCGCCGACGGTGTCCTCGATCGGCACCTGCGGATCCAGCCGCGCCGGTCGGTAGATGTCGATGTAATCGGCGCCCAACCGCTGCAGCGAGTAGGCCAGAAAATTCTTCATGGCCGCGGGGCGCGCGTCGAAGCCCTGCCAGCCGCCGGCCGGATCGCGCAACGCGCCGAACTTCACGCTCAGCCGCACGCGGTCGCGCGGCACCTGGCGCAGCGCTTCGCGCAGCAGCAACTCGTTGTGGCCGGAGCCGTAGAAATCGCCGGTATCCAGCAGGTCGATGCCAGCTTCGAGCGCGGCGTGAATCGTGGCAATGGCCTCGTCGCGGTCGGCCGGCCCGTACATGCCGGACATGCCCATGCAGCCCAGGCCGAGACGCGACACCTGCGGGCCGTCACGGCCGAGGGTGATGCTGCGCATACGTCTCTCCGTTTCGAGTGTGCTGAATTGCGCGCCGCGCCGGGCGCGGCTTCGTGCGGCGGCTCGTGACCGCTGCGCTCATTGTGCACCGCGCGACCAGGATGCCGCCGCGGCGATCAGGCACACCACCGTGGCGAACACGAAGGCCTCGACCAGACCGGCGTGGAAGGGTTGGGCGATGAGGTTGGAGAAGAATGAATGCCCGGTCAGCGCGGCGCGGTCGCTGGCCGAAACATGCGCCAGCACGCCGGGGCCGACCAGCGTGCGGATCGGGTTGTAGCCCAGGAACGCGGCGAACAGGATCGAGATAGGCGGCTGCGCGCCCACGCGCGCGGCCACCGCGGGCGGGATACCGTATTGCGTCAGCCCCTGCACCAGCGTGGTCGACAGCGTCGCCGAAAGCCCGATGATCATCAGCGTGAAGAAAACCCCGATCGACAGCACCTGCGCGCAGTTCTGGAAGGTCGAGTTCATGCCGCCGCCGGCGCCGCGGTCGCGTGCCGGCAAGCTGTTCATGATCGCCGCGCGGTTGGGCGCGGCGAACGCGCCCATGCCAAACCCGTTGAAAAACAAGATGATAGCGAAGGTAGTGTAGTTGAAATCGATGGGCAGCAGCATCAGCAGCAGAAAGCTCAGCGCCGCCCCGATCATGCCGCCGGTGGCGAAATAGCGCGCCCCCCAACGGTCGGAGAGATGGCCGGCCAGCGGCCCGGACAGCAGGAAGCCCAACGTCAGCGGCAGCATGAAGATGCCGGCCCATAGCGGGGTCTGCGCGAAGCTGTAGCCGTGCAGCGGCAGCCAGATGCCCTGCAGCCAGATCACCAGCATGAACATCAGTCCGCCGCGACCGATCGCCGAGAGGAACGTCGACAGCGTGCCGAAGGTGAAGGCCTTGATGCGGAACAGGCTGAAGCGGAACATCGGCTCGGGCACGCGCAGCTCGACGAAGGCGAACGCCAGCAGCGCGGCCGCGCCCGCAACCAGTAAAGTCAGCACTGGCCCGCTGGTCCAGCCCATCGCCTCACCGCCCGCCGGCTCGATGCCGTAGGTGATGCCCATCATCAGCAGGACCAGGCCCAGCGCGAAGGTGATGTTGCCGGCCCAGTCGACGCGCGCGCGCTGGCGCTCGCCCAGTTCGCGCAGCTTCCAGTACGACCACAGCGTTCCAAACAATCCGAACGGCACCGAGACCAGAAACACCAGCCGCCAGTCGATGGCGGCCAGCAGACCGCCCAGCACCAGGCCGATGAACGAGCCGCTGATGCCGGCGATGTTGTTGATGCCGAGCGCCAGAC
>JAJYQO010000052.1 GCA_021794575.1 Pseudomonadota bacterium
CATTGGGCTCATTGGCGGTGCACGACATGGTCACGTGGTAGCCCTTGTCGCTGGTTTGCATCTGTGGCGCCGTGCATTGAATGTTGGCGGGCAATTTGGGCATCAGCGGCAGCTTGTCCGGCTCGGTATCCTTGATACATTGCTCGGCGGACTGGCTCATGGGCGGGATCGTGCGCCCAGCCATGTCCACCGAGGATTGATAGTGGAATTGCCACAGGCCGGGTTGCAGTTTGGTTGACGGCGGCGCGGCAAGGGCGAGCGTGGGCAGCAGCGCCAACGCGAGCATGGCAGGCGTGTGTTTCATGCGGCGCAATTTCATGCGGAGCCTCCTGGAAACAGCGGTTGGGTTAGGGGTGCGACGTATGCGGATCAACTCAGATGTCGCCGGCAACGCGCACGACGGTACGGCCGAATGCCTGACCCGCGAGATAACCGGCGAAGACGTCGGGTAATTGCGCAAACGCGATCTCGCGAGTGGCGATGCGCTGCAGCTGTGTCGGGCGCCACTCGCTGGCAAGACGCTGCCAGACTGCTTCGCGTTGCGCACGCGGCGCGCCCGCCGAGGCGATGCCCAGCAGGCTGACACCGCGGATGATGAACGGCATCACCGTGCCGGGCAGCTCGGCACTGCCGGCAAGTCCGCACGCAGCCACGTTGCCGTAGGGCGCGCAACCGGCCAGCAGCGCCGCCAGCGCGCTGCCACCCACAGTGTCCAGCGCACCGGCATGTCCGGTGGACTCCAGTGGCCGGGGGTGTGCCGGCAAGGCCTCGCGCGGCACGACTTCGCTGGCGCCGAGCGCGCGCAGGGCGTCCGCATGCTGTGGTTTGCCGCTGATGGCGCGCACGCTGTAGCCGGCGCGCGCGAAGATGGCCACGGCCAGCATGCCCACGCCGCCGCTTGCACCGGTGACGGCGATGGGGCCCTGGTCGGGATGCTGGCCGTTCTGCTGCATGCGCAGCAGCGCCAGTCCGGCGGTGAAGCCGGCGGTGCCGTAGATCATCGCCTCGCGCGGGTCCAGTCCCGCCGGCAGGGCGATCACGTCGTCGGCCGCCACGCGCGCGTATTCGGCATAGCCGCCGTCACGCGTCTCGCCGAGGCCGCAGCCGGTCACCAACACGGCGTCGCCTTCGCGGTAGCGGGCATCGGCCGAAGCCACCACGTGGCCGGCGAGATCGATGCCGCCCACCAGCGGAAAGCGGCGCAGGATCTTGCCCTTCCCGGTGGCTGCCAGCGCGTCCTTGTAGTTGACCGACGACCACGCCACACGCACCGTGACCGCGCCGGGGCCGAGATCGCCCAGCCGCAGATCCTCGAAGCCGGCGCGATAGCCGTCGGCGTCGTTGTGGATGCGGAAGGCCTTGAAACGATCAGGGGCCATCGCCGGGGTCATCCGGTCTTGTCGATGTCTGAAAACATGCCGGATTCCGTGTCATCGGCCATCCATGGCGGGCACCGGATGCAGTCATCTCGACTTCAATTGGCGCGGTGGATGGCGCGCTTGTCCACGGCCAGCGCTGCCTCGTGCACGGCCTCGGAAAGCGTCGGATGCGCGTGGATGATGCGCGCCAGATCCTCGCTGGAACCCTTGAAGGCCATGGCCACGACGGCTTCGGCGATCAGTTCGGAGACATTGGCGCCGACCATGTGCACGCCCAGGATGCGGTCGGTTTCCGCGTGGGCGATCACCTTGACCATGCCGGCCGGCTCGTTCATGGCCACGGCGCGACCCACCGCCGCGAACGGGAAGTTGCCGACCTTGCAGGGAATGCCTTCGGCCTTGACCTGCGCCTCGGTCTTGCCGGCCCAGGCGATTTCCGGTTCGGTGTAGATCACCCAGGGAATGATGTCGTAGTCCACGTGCCCCGCTTTGCCGGCGATCAGCTCGGCCACGGCAATGCCCTCCTCGAAACCCTTGTGCGCCAGCATCGGGCCGCGCACGCAATCGCCGACCGCCCACACGCCTTCGGCGCCGGTCCAGCAATGCTCGTCAACCTCCACGCGGCCGCGTTCGTCGAGCTTGACGCCGGTGTCTTCGCCCAGCACGCCCTCGGTGTAGGCGCGGCGGCCCACGGCCACCAGCAGCTTGTCGACGGTGAGGCTCTTGCGGCCATCCTTGTTGCCGTAGGTCAGCAGCACTTCGTTGCCCTTGATCTCGGCCTTTTCCAGCTTGGCGCCCATTTCGATCTTCAGGCCCTGCTTGACGAACTCGCGCTGCGCGGCCTTGGCGATATCGGCATCGGCGGCGGCGAGGAAATCGGGCAGCGCCTCGAGGATGGTCACCTCGCTGCCCAGGCGCTTCCACACGCTGCCCAGTTCCAGGCCGATCACGCCGGCGCCGATCACGCCCAGGCGCTTGGGCGGATTGGTGAAATCCAGCGCGCCGGCGTTGTCCACGATGTGGGTGCCGTCGAAACGGGCGAACGGCAGTTCGATCGGCGCGGAACCGGTGGCGAGGATGACGTTGATGGCCTTCAGCATTTGCTTACTGCCATCGGATGCGGTCACCTCGACCCGGCGATCCTTCAGCAGCTTGCCCTTGCCGAAGTAGGACGTGATCTTGTTGGCTTTGAACAGCAACGCGACGCCGCCGGTGAATTGTTTGACGATCTTGTCCTTGCGGCCGACCATCGTCGGCACATCGATCGTGGCCTTGCCGAAGCGGATGCCGTGCACATCGAAGGCGTGCGTCGCGTTCCAGAACTGGCGCGAGGAATCCAGCAGCGCCTTGGACGGGATGCACCCGACATTGAGGCAGGTGCCGCCCAGAGCGGCCTTGCCGTCCTTGCCGGCCCAGGCGTCGATGCAGGCGGTTTTAAGGCCCAACTGCGCGGCGCGAATCGCGGCGTGGTAGCCGGCGGGACCGCCGCCGATGACGATGACGTCGAATTGTTCTGACATGTTGAGTCCTTGCAAGCGGGGCTCGGGACTCGGAACTCGAAAAAGCGGGCAGGTGTTTCGAGTTCCGGGTTCCGTCGTTAGGAGTATTGCCGAGTCCCGAATCCCGAGTCCCGGCCGAATGGGTCAGAGTCCCACCAGCATCCGCTGCGGGTTCTCGAGCTGGTTCTTGATGTCCACCAGGAACAGCACCGCGTCCTTGCCGTCGATGATGCGGTGGTCGTAGCTGATGGCCACGTACATCATCGGCGCGGCGATCACCTGGCCGTTCTCGACGACGGCGCGCTCCTTGATGGTGTGCATGCCGAGGATGGCGCTTTGCGGCGGGTTGACGATGGGCGTGGAGAACAGCGAGCCGAAAGTGCCGCCGTTGGTGATGGTGAACGTGCCGCCCTGCAGATCCTCCAGGGTCAGGCCGCCCTCGCGCGCCTTCTTGGCGAAGCCGGCGATGGCCTTTTCGATGTCGGCGAAACCCATGTCCTGGGCGTCGCGCAGCACCGGCGTCACCAGGCCCTTGTCTGTGGAGATGGCCACCGAAATATCCTGGTAGCCGTGGTAGACGATGTCGTTGCCGTCCACCGAAGCGTTGACGATCGGCCGGCGCTTCAGCGCCTCGCAGGCGGCCTTCACGAAGAAACTCATGAAGCCCAGCTTGATGCCGTGGGTCTTTTCGAACTGCTCGCCCAATTCCTTGCGCAGCGCACTGACCCGCGCCAGGTTGATCTCGTTGAACGAGGTCAGCATGGCGATCGAGTTCTTCGATTGCATCAGCCGTTCGGCGATCTTGGCGCGCATGCGCGTCATCGTCACGCGCTCCTCCGGGCGTCCGTCCGCACCGCGCGCGGCGGCAGCGGATTTCGCAGGCGCGGCTTCGGCCTTGTTGCCGCCACGCATGAAGTTGACCAGATCCTCCTTGGTGACGCGGCCGTCGCGCCCGGTGGCGGGCACCTTGGCAGGGTCTATTTTTTCCTCGCTGACTACGCGCAGGCCGGCGGGTGAGAGTTCGGCGGCGGCCTTGCCTGCGGACGCGGATGCCGCGACAGGCGCCGGTTTCGCTGCGGCCGATGCGGATGCCGCGGGAGCGGATTCGACGGTCTTGGCCGGCGCCGCGGCGGCCACGCCCTCCTCGAGCACCGCGATCAACTCCTGGCTGGTCACCGTGCTGCCGCTGTCCTTGACGATCTGCTTGAGCACGCCGCTGATCGGGGAGGGCACTTCCAGCACCACCTTGTCGGTCTCGAGGTCGACCAGGTTCTCATCGCGCTTGACGACATCGCCCGGCTTCTTGTGCCAAGTGGCGATGGTGGCGTCGGAGACCGACTCGGGCAAGACGGGCACTTTGACTTCGATGGCCATGGCGTTGAATTCCTTCGAGATGGCTGGCTAGGTGGTGATTCGGTTCAGTCGTTGGCTTCGGCGCCCAGGGGGCCGCCGAGCGCTTGATCGACCAGCGTGTTCTGTTCGGCGACGTGGGTGTTGTAGTGGCCGCAGGCCGGCGCCGGCGAGCGCGCGCGGCCGGCGTAGCCCAGGGCGCGCGCACCGGCAACCGAATGCAGGTGGTGGCGGATCTGGAACCAGGCACCCTGGTTCATGGGTTCTTCCTGGCACCACACCAGTTCGCGCGCCGCCGGAAAGCGCTCCAGTTCGTGCGCCACGGCCTCGCGCGGAAACGGATACAACTGCTCCACGCGCACCAGGGCGACATCCTTGATGGCGGCCTTCTCGGCGTGTTCGACAAGATCGTAATAGACCTTGCCGGAACACAGGACGATGCGCCGCACCTTCTGGCCAGTCTTTGCCGTGCTGTCGGGGATGACGGTCTGGAACCCGCCGCGCGTCAGATCGTCGATGCTGGAAACCGCCAGCTTGTGGCGCAGCAGCGATTTGGGCGTCATCACGATCAGCGGCTTGCGCGCCGTGCCCACGATCTGGCGGCGGATCATGTGGAACACCTGCGCCGGCGTAGTGGGCACGCAGACCTGCATGTTGTGCAGCGCGCACAGCTGCAGGTAGCGCTCCAGGCGTGCCGAGGAATGTTCGGGGCCCTGGCCCTCGTAGCCGTGCGGCAGAAACAGCGTCAGCCCGGAGAGCCGGTCCCATTTGGCCTCGCCCGAACTGATGAACTGGTCGATCACCACCTGCGCGCCATTGGCGAAGTCGCCGAACTGGCCCTCCCAAATCGGCAACGTACGCGGCTCGGCGCTGGCGAATCCGTACTCGTAGGCCATCACCGCCTCCTCGGACAGCGCCGAATCGATGATCTCGACGTGCGCCTGCTCGCGGATGCGCCGCAGCGGCATCGTGGTGGCGCCGGAGTCCTGGTCGTGCAGCACCGCATGGCGATGGAAAAAGGTGCCGCGCTGACTGTCCTGGCCGACCAGACGCAGGCCGTAGCCGTCGTCGAGCACGCTGGCATAGGCCAGGTTCTCGGCGTAGCCCCAGTCCAGCGGCAGTTGGCCGGCGGCCATCTTGCGGCGGTCGTCGTAGATCTTGGCGACGCGCGGATGCAGCTTGATCTGAGTGGTGTCGGTGAGCATCGATTCCAGACGCGCCAGTTTTTCGCGCGCCACGCCGGTGCTGGCGTCGGCGCCCAGCTTGCCGTTCAGATACGGGCTCCAGTCCACCCGGAATGCGTCGGCCAGGGGCTCGGCCAGCGCGGTGACCGGCTGGCCCGCTTCGAGGCGCGCGCGGTAGTCGGCCACGCGCTGTTCGGCAGCGTCCGCGGCGATCACGCCAGCCTCGGCCAAACGTTTGGCGTACTGCTCACGCGTACTGGGCAGCGCCCGGATCACCTGGTACATGCGCGGCTGCGTCGCCGCGGGCTCGTCGGCCTCGTTGTGGCCATGGCGGCGGTAACACACCAGGTCGATCATGATGTCGCGGTGGAAGGTGAGCCGATACTCGAACGCCAGGCGCGCACAGAACGCCACGGCCTCGGGATCGTCTCCGTTCACGTGCAGCACCGGCGCGTTGATCATCTTGATGATGTCGGTGCAGTAATACGTGGAGCGCGCGTCGTCCTGGCGCGAGATGGTGAAACCGATCTGGTTGTTGACCACCACGTGCACGGTGCCGCCGACGGTGAAGCCACGGGTCTGCGACAGGTTGAACAGCTCTGCGTTCACGCCTTGTCCGGCCAGGGCGGCATCGCCATGGATCAGCACCGGCAGCACTTCACGGCGCGCGCTGTCGCCGCGGCGGGTCTGCCGCGCGCGTACCGAGCCCAGCACCATCGGGTTGACGATTTCGAGGTGCGAAGGATTGAAAGCCAGCGCCACGTGCAGCGGGCCGCCCGCGGTGCGCACGTCGGCGCTGAAGCCCATGTGGTACTTCACATCGCCCGAATGCGCGGGATCGTCGGCGTGCTCGAACTTGCCTTCGAACTCGTCGAACAGCAATCGCGGCGGCTTGCCCAGTGTGTTGATTAGCACGTTGAGGCGGCCGCGGTGCGCCATGCCGATCACCAGTTCGCGCACGCCGTTGCAGCCGCTGTCCTCGATCAGGGTATCGAGCAGCGGAATCAGGCTCTCGCCGCCCTCCAGCGAGAAGCGCTTCTGGCCGACGTACTTGGTGTGCAGGTAGCGCTCCAGTCCCTCGGCCGCCGTCAGGCGATCGAGAATCCGCAGGCGCTGGTCGTTGTCGGAGACGAACCGGCCCGCCGCGCGTTCCAGCCGTTCCTGCAGCCAGCGCCGCTGGTCGTGGTCGGCGATGTGCATGAACTCGGCGCCGATGGTGCCGCAGTAAGTGCGCTGCAGGCGCTCGATGAACTGCCGCAGCGGCATGGTGCGCTCGGCGCCGGCGTAGCTGCCGGTCTCGAATGCGGTGTCGAGATCGCCCGCATCGAGACCGTGGTAACCGGGGTCGAGATCCGGCGCGGCGGGTTTGTGCGCACGATCCAGTGGATCGAGATCGGCGGCCAGATGGCCGCGCGAGCGGTACGCGGTCAGCAGACGCAACACCGCCGCCTGCTTGCGCGCGCGGACGTCATCGATCACGGATGTCGCGCCATGCGCATGGCCGTTGCCGCGCTGCGCCTGCTCGATGCGCGCGATCACCCGGCTGTGCGGTACGTCGCCCGCTTCGCGGCCGCGCAGACCTTTGAAATAGTCGTTCCACTCCGCGCCGACGCTGGCCGGATCGAGCAACCAGTCCTCGTAGAGGGCTTCGACATAGGGCGCGTTGCCGCCGGCGATGGGCGAGGAAAGGAAGAACTCGCGGATGGGATTGGCGCTCACGGTGACACCGGGATGGGAAGAGGGGCGCGCCACGCTGCGGCATGACGGCAATGCACCCGCACAATTATAGGCCCCATCATGCGGCACTGCGACATTCCGCGCCGCCCGCGCCGGCCCGTCACGCGCGGTTCAAAGTTGCAATGACTGCAGGTCGCGCAGGGGCAACGAGCGCGCCCAGACCTGATCAAAGTAGGTGCCAAGTTGCGCTGCCCGACCCGGTGCGTGGCTGTTGCCGACAGCCTCGCAGCGCGAAGCCAGCGCGCGCAGCAAATAGCCGCCACGGTCGTTGACCATGAACGCACTGGGGTACTGCAGGTCGCCTTCCTCGACCGGCTGCCGCATCAGGATGATGCTGGGCAGGCGCTGGGTCAGCGGCAGCAGGCGGTGGCCCTCGCGCAGCGCGGTTTCGGGGTTCTGCACCAGGATGCGCAGCTGCGCGCCGCGGCCGCGCACCGCGAGGGCGCGCAGGGCTTCCAGCAGGGGCGCCTGATCGAGAAGGCCGGGTTCCAGATCGCGCGTGTACAGCGCGATGGTGTGCCGCGCCTCGCCAATCAGCCGCTGCATGGCGGCGGCCAGCGCCGGCAGGCTTTCGACCAGCAGCGCTTCGGCAGGTGGCGGTGCGTGCAGGGCACGCGGCGCCGGCGCAGTGAAGGGCACCAAGGCCAACCGCATCATGCGGTGCGGAATGCCGGCATCCAGGTAGGTGTCGCCGTATGCCTCGAAACCCGCGCGCGCGTAAAAACGCATGGCATGCGCCTGCGCGCTGAGTTGCACTTCGGTCCAGCCCAGTGCGCGCGCCTCGGCGATGCTGTGCTGCAGCAATGCCATGCCGACGCCCTTGCCGCGCCATGCGGCCAGCACCGCCATGCGGCCGATGCGCCGTTGCGGCGTCAGCCGCGCGCAGCCTATCGGCTGGCCTGCGATGTCAACAGCCAGCACGTGGCGCGAGGGCGCGTCCAGCTCGTCCCACTCGTCCTCCGGTGCGATGCGCTGCTCCTGGACGAATACCGCGTCGCGCACGCTGCGCAGAGCCGCGCAATCCCGTGGCCAAGACGCGGGGACAAGATGGAATCCATCGGCGATCATGCGTGCTTGCGTGGCGCTCGCGCGAACTGCACGCAGCCTGCCGCCAGCAGCTCGCGCAAAGCAGTCAACGCGGCGCCGTCGCGAAGCACGACGTCGTCGGCCTCGATCCGGGCATGCGCGCACAGCGCCTCGGCGAGCGCGCGCGGACAATGGATCATGTGTCCGGCGGCAAACAGCGATGCGCCGTCACTGCCGTGTTCGAGCCAGGCGAAACGCGCGAATGGATGGCGCAACAGGGCGCGGCCGCTGGTCAGCGCGGCGCGGACCTGCTCGAGGGCGACAGGTTGGCCGTTGCCGGCGATCAACGCCGCGCTGCGATAGCGGGTGACCATGCGGCCGAACCAGACGGCGAACTCGACTCCCTTGATGCGCTGCGCGAACGGGCCCAGCAGGGCGCGCGCACGGTCCAGCGCGGCGGCGTCGATCAGCCCGGGCGCGCGTGCGGGGCGCAAATCGGGATCGGCGTAGCGCAGCGTGTCCGGCATCTGTTCGGCGAGGTGCTCGGCCAAGTCCAGCAGCAGTTCCGATTCGGCAGGCGCGCGCATGCCGATCGAGAAGGTCATGCACTCGCCTTGGGCCACGCCGTCGTGGGGGAGGTTGGGCGGCAGGTACAGCACATCGCCGGGTTCCAGCACGAAGCGATGGGTGGGCGAGAACTCGGCCAGCAGTTTCAGATCGGTGCGCGGACGCAGCGCGTGCGACGCATGGCGGTCGGTGCAGATCGACCACTCGCGGCGGCCTTTTCCCTGCACCAGGAACACGTCGTACTGGTCGACGTGCGGCCCGACGCCGCCACCATCGGTGGCGTAACTGACCATCACGTCGTCGATGCGCCAGGTGGGCAGAAAGCGGACGAAGTCCAGAAGACCGGCGACATCGGCGTCCCACTTGTCCACGTCCTGCACCAGCAGCGTCCAGTCCTGCGCGGGCAGGGCCGTAAAACTCGCTTCCTTATAGGGGCCGGGCAGCAGTACCCAGTTCGCCTGCTTGCGGTCGCGGCACACGATGCGCGCCAGCACGCTTTCCTCGCATGCCAGGCCGGCCAGATCCTCGGCCGTGATCGGTACCCGCCACCCGGCCAGGGCGCCGCGGATCAACAGCGGATGCTTTTGCCAGTACAGGCTGAGAAAGCGCGATGGCGGCATGCCCAGCGGCATGCCACGGCTGGCCCGAACCTCCATGGCCGGCATCGCGGGACGCACCCGCGTGCCGGGCCGGGCCGCGGCCGCCGTCACGGCGGGATCTTGCGTGCGGGGTTTGGCAGGACGCGGCATGGGGGCCTCAGATGTTCTTTGCGAACGTGTTGGCGAGTCCGCTGTAAGTGGCGGGCGTGAGCGCGAGCAGCCTTGCCTTGACGGCTGCGGGCAACGCCAGCGCGTCGATGAAATCCGCCAGGGCCCGCCGGTCGATGGCGTGTCCGCGCGTCAGCGTCTTGAGCTGCTCGTAGGGCTCGGGCAGGCCGTAGCGGCGCATCACGGTCTGCACCGCTTCGGCCAGCACTTCCCAAGCGTTGTCGAGGTCCGCGGCGATGCGGGTCGGATCGGCGGCCAGCTTGTCCAGTCCGCGCATCAGGGCCTGCAGCGCCACCAGCGTGTGGCCGAAAGCGGTGCCCAGCGCGCGCAGCACGGTGGAGTCGGTGAGATCGCGTTGAAAGCGGCTGATCGGCAGCTTTTCGCTGAAGTGCGTCAGCAGCGCGTTGGCGATACCGAGGTTGCCTTCCGCGTTTTCAAAATCGATGGGATTGACCTTGTGCGGCATGGTCGAGGAGCCCACTTCACCGGCTTTCAATGCCAGTTTGAAATAGCCCATCGCGATGTAGCCCCACAGGTCGCGCGTCAAGTCGATCAGGATCACGTTGCCGCGTCGGGTGACGTCGCAGAACTCGGCAATGCCGTCGTGCGGCTCGATCTGTGTGGTGTAGGGGTTCCAGTGCAGGCCCAGCGCCTCGACAAAGCGGCGTGCCAGCTGCGGCCAGTCCACCTCGGGGTATGCCACTACGTGGGCGTTGAAATTGCCCACGGCGCCGTTGATCTTGCCCGGGATCCCGATCGCCGCCAGCTGCGCGCGTTGACGCTCCAGGCGTGCCACGACGTTGGCCAGCTCCTTGCCCATGGTGGTCGGCGATGCCGGTTGCCCGTGCGTGCGCGCCAGCATGGTCAGGTCGGCGTGCGCGTGGGCCATCTGGCGCAGGCGTTCGATCAGCGCGTCCAGCGCCGGCAGCAGCACCTGGTCGCGCGCGTCGCGCAGCATCAGCGCGTAGGCAAGGTTGTTGATGTCCTCGCTGGTGCAGGCAAAGTGTACGAACTCGGCCGCGCCGGCCGCGCCTGGAATCGCCTTGAGTTTCTGCTTGATGAAGTACTCGACGGCCTTGACGTCATGGTTGGTGGTGCGCTCGATGCGTTTGATCGCGGCGGCATCGTCCAGCGTGAAGTCCTCGGCGATGGCCAGCAGCGCGGCGCGCGTGTCGGCATCGAACGCGGGCAATTCGGGGATTTCAGGATGCGCGGCCAGCGCCAGCAGCCACGCGATTTCCACGCGCACGCGCCGCCGCATCAGGCCGGATTCGCTGAACACCGGATGCAGCGCGGCGCTGTGTGCGGCGTAGCGGCCATCCAGTGGGGAGAGTGCAACCAGGGCGGGCTGATCCATGCGCGGAAGTGCCGGAAACGGGCTGGAAGTTTACATCGCGGGGCTATACTGCCGGGCTGGATCGACCTCTTCGAGGAAGCGAGATGAGTCAGCAGCACCGCATCGAACACGACAGCATGGGCGAGCTGAAAGTTCCGGCCGACGCACTTTACGGCGCGCAGACCCAGCGCGCCATTCAGAACTTTCCCATCTCGGGTCTGCGCATGCCGCGCGCGTTCATCCGCGCGCTCGGGCTGATCAAGTCCGCGGGTGCCGCCGCCAACGCGGAACTGGGACATCTGCCCAAGGCCGTGGCCAAGGCGGTGCGCGCGGCGTCCGAGCGCGTGGCCGCAGGCGAGTTCGACGCGCAGTTTCCTATCGACATCTATCAGACCGGTTCAGGCACCAGCAGCAACATGAACGCCAACGAGGTCATCGCGCATCTCGCCTCCGGCGCCAGACTCAAGGTGCACCCGAACGATCACGTCAACATGGGCCAAAGTTCGAACGACGTGATCCCCACAGCCATCCACGTCAGTGCCGTGCTGGAGACGCGTGAGCATCTGCTGCCGGCGCTGATGCACCTGCGCAAAACCATCGACAAGCGCGCCAAGGCGCTGGCAAAGGTCGTCAAGACCGGCCGCACCCATCTGATGGATGCCATGCCGATCACCTTCGGACAGGAGCTGTCGGGCTGGTCGGCGCAGTTGGACAGTTGCGCGGCGCGCATCCGGGATGCGCTGCAGCGCATGCAGCGTCTGCCGCTGGGCGGCAGCGCCGTGGGCACCGGCATCAACGCCGATCCCAAGTTCGGCCCCAAGGTGGCGGCCGAGCTTACGCGCATGACCAAGGCCCGCTTCGTCTGCGCAGACAATTACTTTGAAGGCATCGCCGCGCAGGACGACGCGGTGGAGTTGTCCGGCCAGCTCAAGACGCTCGCCTGCGCGCTGATGAAGATCAGCAACGATCTGCGCTGGATGAACTCCGGCCCCCTGGCGGGTCTCGCCGAGATCGAGCTGCCGGCGCTGCAGCCGGGTTCGTCGATCATGCCCGGCAAGGTCAATCCGGTCATCCCGGAAGCCATGACCATGGTGTGCGCGCAGGTGATCGGCAACGACACCGCCATCACCGTGGGCGGACAGGCCGGCAACTTCCAGCTCAACGTCATGCTGCCGCTGATCGCGCACAACCTGCTGCAGTCGATCCATGTGCTGGGCAATGCCATGCGCGTGCTGGCCGACGACGCCATCGCCGGCTTCACGGTCAACCGCGCCCACATCCAGCAGGCGTTGGACAAGAACCCCATCCTGGTCACCGCGCTGAACCCGGTGATCGGCTACGAGAAAGGCGCGGCAACGGCGAAGCAGGCCTACAAGCAGAAGCGGCCGATCCTCGATGTGGCCGTGGAGACTACCGGCCTGACACGGTCGCAGCTCGCCAAGCTGCTCGATCCGATGGCGCTGACCCGCGGCGGCATCCACGGCAAGCCGGGCGGCGGCGGCGGCTGAAGTGCATCCGCGTGCGGCCGCGCGCGCCTAGCGGACGCTGTCGCGCGCGGCTCCGGGCCGGTCACCGTCTTCTGGCTGATGCGCCCGCCGCAGCAGCATCCCCAGCAAGGGCGGCGTGAGGATGGAGGTCAACAGCGACATGGCCACGATCACTGCGTACATCTCCGATGTGAACACTCCGGCGGCCAGCCCCAGGCTGGCCACCACCACGCCCACTTCGCCTCGCGGCACCATGCCCATGCCTACCGCCAACGCGCTGCGCTGGCCCAGCTTGAGCGCGCCCAAGTAGGCGCCCAGCAGCTTGGTGACCACCGCGATCAGCGTGGCGATCGCCAGCATCGAAAGCGCAGCGGGCTTGAGGAACACGCTGGCATCCAGCTTGACGCCGGTCATCACGAAAAAGAACGGCGTCAGCAGTGTCAGCAGTGGTTTCATGTGGTGCTCCAACTGCTCGCGCTGCTCGGTTTCCGAAGCGATCAGTCCGGCCAGGAACGCGCCGATGATCGCCGCCAGTCCGAAACGCGTGGACAGCCAGGCCAGGCCCAGGCATAGCGCGAGCACGATACTCAGCACCGACATGCTCATGCGTGGCCGCTCCAGCCAGCCCGAGCGCCGCCGCGCCACGCGCGTGCCGACCCAGCCGACCACCAGCACGAAGCCCGCGGCTTCGATGACCACCACCAGCAAATGCCAGGGATCGGTCACGCCGCTGTCCTGCATCGACACGACGATGCCCAGGAGCAGCATGGCCAGGATGTCGTCGATGACCGCGGCGCCAAGGATCACGTGCGCCTCGCGCCGCTGCAGCGCATGCATTTCTTGCAGAACGCGCGCGGTGATGCCGGCGGACGTCGCCACGAACGCGGCGGCGATGAACATGGCTTTGTTCCAGGCGAAGCCTTCCAGATGCGCCCAACCGCTGGCGCCCGCGAACGGCACGATCACGCCCAGCGTCCCGACCATGAATGCGATAAGACCAACACGCTTCAGATCGACCAGCCGCGTTTCCAGACCCACGGCAAACAGCAGGAACACGACACCAATCTCGGCGAAGGCGTCCAGCACCTCGCCCGGATGTAGCCAACCCAGCAGGGACGGGCCGAGAATCGCGCCGGCCGCGATCTCGCCGACTACGCCAGGCATGCGCAGACGCTGCGCGATCTCCTCGCCCACGCGCGCGCCGAGGAATACGGTGAACAACGACAGCAGTATGTCGGAGGCGCCGTGCATGGCCATACGCTCCAGGCCGGGTATGCCGGGATGCTAGCCGATGTGCAGCGCGCTCAAACTCACGCCGCGATTTCCGGGTCATCGACGCGCGCGCGCAGCGGCCGGTCGCGGCGCAATCGCATGAACACCAGCGCACCGAGGAAGCATGAGCCGGCCAGCGCCAGCACGGTCAAGTGGAAGGCGTGCGGATAGGATGCCGCCGGCGCGGCCACCGGCAACAGCGAGCCCATCAGCAGCGTGGCCAGCGCGATGCCGAAGCTCATGGAGAGGTACTGCGCGGTCGAGGTCATCGACGCCGCATGGCCCGCCTGCTCGGGCGCCAGATCCACGAACGCCAGCGTGTTCATGGCGGTGTACTGCAGCGACATCACCAGCCCCAGCACGAACATCAGCAGTGTGACGGCCAGCCAGTCGCCACGCGCCACCGGCAGCGCGAAAGCGGCCAGCGCCGCCGCCGCCA
>JAJYQO010000077.1 GCA_021794575.1 Pseudomonadota bacterium
ACCACCAGGATGCCCACGCCCGAGAGCGGGCTGTTGGACGAGCCGATCAGCCCGGCCATGTAACCGCACACCGCCGAGACGAAAAAGCTCATCAGCACGATGAACACCAGCGCCCCGAGCAGCAGCAGGGTGATCTGCGCGCGCAGGCCGGCGGCGAGGCCGAAGTGCAGCAGCATCCAGGCGATCGGCAGCAGCGAGATCAGCGTGATCAGGCCGACCAGTCCGATCGGCAGATCCTGCTCGGTGCGCGGCAGGGTGTCGGCCTTGCCCGCCTTGCGCACGCGCGCCGCGGCCATCGCTCCACGCAGACCGGAAACGACGGGTTGCACCAGCTTGGCCAGGGTCCAGATGGCAGCCACACCGATGGTACCGGCGCCGACGAAGCGCACCCGCGTCGCCCACATCGCCTGCGCCACGTCGCTGGCGCTGCCGACGGCGGGATGCAGCCAGGTGAACACCGGCACCAAGCCGGCCCAGCCGATCAGCGCGCCCAGCAGCATCGACAGGCCTACCCACAGGCCCACCAGATGGCCGACCGCGAACAACGCGAAGGACAGGCTGAAATCGGCGCCGGTGGCGCCGCGTCCACCGAAGCGGAAGTAGGCCGCGACGTTGCCGGCGAACACCCGCGTGGCCACGATCACGGCGAAGCCGGCCGACACCAGCGCGCTGGCCGTCACCGCGAGCAGCCCGGCGCGGTTTTCGCGCGCGGCGCTGCTGCCGGCGGCGGCCGTGCTGCCCACCTTCAGCACCTCGGCGCAGGCCACGCCTTCGGGGTAGGGCAGGTCCGAGCCGGTGACCAGCGCGCGCCGCAGCGGGATGCTGTACATCACGCCGAGAATGCCGCCCAGCGCGCACACGCCGAAGCTCATCCAGAATGGAAAGCCGTGCCACCAGCCCACCATCACCAGGCCGGGCAGCACGAAGATGATCGCCGACAGCGTGCCCGCCGCCGAGGCCAGCGTCTGCACGATGTTGTTCTCCTGCATGCTGCTGCCGCCCAGGCTTTTCAGCAGCGCCATCGAGATCACCGCGGCCGGGATCGAGGTGGCGAAGGTCAGCCCGGCCTTCAGGCCGAAGTACACGTTGGCGGCGGTGAATACCAGAGTGATGACGATGCCCAGGGCCACCCCGCGCAGGGTCAGTTCGCGCGTGGAGGATGAGTCGTGGTTGCTGCCGGGTCTGTTCATGCGCAGGTTCCTCGATACGGGCGGCGAAGAGCGGCGCCGAGCGCCGGCTGGCGCGCAGCGTAACCCGAACCGGGCGCATCGATGCGCCTTTGTCGCCGTGACGATCACCGATGTTCGGCATGGACGCGCGTCCGGGCATTCCGCCTGCGCGTATACGGCTCGAATAAGCCGCGCTTGGTCCGCCGGGCAGGCCTGGAGCGTGAAGTGGCACGGTTGCGCCGCATCCGTTGGCTTGCGAATCGCGGCAAGACGCCGGGTTTTGCGAACTGATCTACCGGGTCCCGGCATCCAAGCCGGCGCCCTTTTCAGAATCCTCCTCGCCGGGCGGTTTCGCGTATTTCCGGAGGTACGCGTCGATGGCATGCAGCGTCGACCGCGGCGGCGCGGGCTTGCCCATGGCCACCATGTTGCGTTGCATGCGCAGCACCACCGCGGGCCAATCCGCAGCGGTGTGCTGCGCGGGGTCGGGGAGGGCATGACATTGGGAACAGGTTGCGCTGAAAGCCCGGCCGGCCGGCGTATCCAGGCCTTTGGCGGTTGCCTTGTTCAAGGGTATCTGGGCGTGTTTCTGCAGATACGCGAGGAGCGTCGCCTGCTCTCCTGCGGACAGGGCCTGGATGCCCATCATGTCCCGGTCACTCATCATGCGCTCGCGCGCGACCATGCGCGTCACGACCGCGGGCCACTGCGTGGCCGTATGCAGTCCCGGCCCCGGCAGGCCATGGCACTGGGTACAGTAGTGCTGCATCAACCTGGCCCCTTCCGAATGGGGCTGCGGCAGCGAGGCGGGGTTGATGCCGAGCGGCAGCATGTTGCCCATCATGGCCTGCATCATGCGTTTCATCCCGCCGCGGCCCATCATTCCGTCCGTTCCCATCATCATGCCCATTCCCCCGGGCATGAGGGCCGGATACAGACCGACGATGCCGGCGAGGCCTGCCGCGATCAACACCAGGCCCGCGATCAAGGGCCAGCGCCCATTCACCGGTCGTCTTCTCGGAGTTCCTGGCGCATGCGCGTGTAGGTTTCCCGGTCGATCTCGCCCCTGGCATAGCGACGCCGCAGGATTTCAAGCGGCGAATCGGCCTTGCCACGAAGCAACCAGCCGATGACCACCACCACGCCGGCGATCAGCAGAATCCAGAACAAGATGAAGAGTGGCCACAAGACCCCCATCCCGCTCATCCCCATACCATTCATGTCTTTATGCCTTGAAGTAAAGCCAGGACTTTTCCAGCAGCACCTTGGCGAGATGCCAGCGCCGGGCCGGTGCGCGGAACTTCACGATGGGCTTGGGTTCCGCATAAAAATCGCCGCCGCCGTAACCGGCCTGCCCGTTGCCGTTTTCGATGAAGCACGCGCCGTGACCCTCGAAGCGTTCGGAGGCGTCCCGACCAAGGATGAGCGAGGCGATGTTCTTCGCGACGACCTCCGCTTCGCCATGCGCGAAAACACCGGCTTTCGGCAGCGGTTTGCCGAGTTGCAGCGGGATCGAGACGACATCGCCGATCGCGAAGACCCGGGGAAAGCGGGTTTCCAGCGTGTGCCGGTCCACTGAAACCCACCCGTTCTCGCCGATGAGGGCGCTCTCGCGGACCACGCGCGGTGCGCGGTGCGGGGGCACGTAGGCCAGCAGGTCGAATCCCGTATTCGCGCCGTTGGCAAAAACGATACGCCTTGCGGCCGCGTCGACCGACGTCACCTGATGTTCGGGGTGGTAGGCGATGCCTTTCGCTGCGAGAAGCTGTTTCACTGCCGCGGAGGTCTCCGGGCCCGCAACCGCCATCGGCCCGGGCTCCGCGGCGAAGACCTCGACGGTGACCGCATCGCGCAGGCCACGCTTGCGATAGAACGCATCGATGAGCAGCGCCGCCTCGTATGGCGCCGCCGGGCATTTGTACGCGGGCGCCGCGGTGAGCACGACGACACGCCCCCGCCGCAGCGAGGCGAGCGCGGCATGCAGGCTCTCGGCGCCGGGCAGCGTGTAGAAATCGTGCCCCGCCTCGCGCAGACCCGGCACGGCTTCGGCGGCCAGCTCGGCGCCGAGCGCGACGACCAGGTAGTCCGCATCGATGGTCTCGCCGGATACCGTGACGCGGCGGGTTTCGGGATCGATCTTCTCCACCTCGCCGAGTCGCAGCTGGATGCCCTTGCGCTGCAGCCGGGCGAGCGGACGCCTGATCGATGCGGCTTTGCGCAGCCCCACCATCAGCCACAGCAGCGATGGCGCGTAGAGGTGCTCGCGTTCCCGATCGACGAGCACGACGCGATGGGTACGTGGAAGTTGCTTGCGCAACGCAGTAGCAGCGACGAGACCACCCACGCCGCCGCCGAGGACGACGACTGTCTTGGCGGTATCCATCAGAACACCAGCGTCTTGTCGGCCCACTGCGTCCACGCGGTGAGCTGGTCCATGCTGCCGCGCGACGCGCCTTCGATCAGTTCGGCGTCGGCGATACCGCGCGCGTCCATGCAGGTGCCGCAGACGCCCGTCTCGCCGCCGTGACGGACGATCATGCCCAGCATGTCGCCGATGTTGTAGTAGCCGGCCGCCACCTTCTGCCCGGCCTTGGCGCAGGCCGCGGCGTCGCCGATCAGGAACACCTTCACTTCTTCGCCGCCTGCCTTGAGCAGGTGGCGGGCGAGGCGCAGACCGTTGTAGCTGCGCTCGCTGCCGTAGGGAGCATCGTTGAGTACGAAGAGGGTTTTCATGGGACCTCCACGGGGTTGGGACTCGGTGCGGGATCGGGGCCGCGGGCCACCGGCAGGCCGCGCTGGCGCCACTCGGGCACGCCGATCTCGAGGCGCGCCGCCTTGCGGCCGTGACGGCGCAGAATCTCCACCGCCTCGACCGACATCACGCAATACGGACCGCGGCAATAAGCGACGATCTGCTTGCCGCGCGGCAGCTTGGCGAGCCGTTGCTCCAGCTCGGCCAGCGGCACGGACAGCGCGCCTGGGATGTGCGCGCTGCGATATTCCTGAGCGGGACGCACGTCGAGCACCAGCACCGCGCCGCTGCGGACGCGTTCGAGCAGCGTGGCCTGGTCGACGCCTTCGAGCATGTCGCGCGAGCCAAGATACAGCCGCGTGATGCGCTCGATCTCGGCGAGGCGCGACTCGGCCAGGCGGCGGAAGGCCAGAAAGAACTCGCCGACCTCCGGGCCGGCCAGCCGGTAGGTGACGTACAGGCCCTGTTTTTCCGCCTCCACCAGGCGCGCCGTACGCAGCGCCTTGAGGTGTTGCGAGGCGTTGGCGAGAGTCTGCCCGCTGGCCTTGGCCAGGGACTCCACCGTGTGCGGCCCCTGACAAAGCACGTCGAGCATTTCCAGCCGCTTGGGACTTGCCAGGGATTTGCCCAGGTGCCCGAACTGTTCGTAGATCCGGTCCTTGAATGTGCGGTGGTCCATCAGCCGTGCTCCGCGACCGTCGATGCGCGCCATGCTGCGATCAGCGCGGCGGCGGCCGCGTCGATGTCGTCCTCGCGGGTGCCGTGCCCGACCGACAGGCGCACGGCGCCGGCGGCGCGTTGCGGGGACAGGCCCATCGCCCCCAGCACGCCGCTGGGAGCAGCATCGTGGGCATGGCAGGCGGAACCGGTGGAGGCGGCGACCCGATCCGCCACCCGCTGCAGCAGCAGCGCGCCGGATACGCCGGGAAAGGACACATTGAGCGTATTGGGCAGGCGCTGTTCGGGATGGCCGTTGAGTGCGAGTTCCGGGATCTCCGGCAGCAATCGCGCGTGTAGCCGGTCACGCAGCGCGCGCAGCCGGATCGGCGCCTGCGGAAGGCGCGCGCGCGCCAGCCGCGCGGCGGCGCCCAGGGCGACGATCTGCGCGACGGCCTCGGTGCCAGGGCGCAGACCTTGCTCCTGGCCAGCCCCGGAGAGTACGGCGGAAATCGGCGTGCCGGCGCGCACGTACAGCGCGCCTACGCCCTTGGGCGCGTAGAGCTTGTGGCCGGCGAGCGTCAGCAGGTCGACACCCAGCGCCTCGACATCCAGTTCCACCTTGCCTGCGGACTGCGCGGCATCGGTGTGCATCAACGCGCCGCATGCGTGCGCCAGAGCGGCGATTTCGGCGACCGGCTGCAGGGTGCCGACTTCGTTATTGGCGTGCATGATCGAGACCAGTGCCGTGTCGGGCCGCAGGGCGGCGGCGACGTCTGCGGGCGCGGCGCGGCCGTAACCGTCCACCGGCACGATGCTCAGCATCCAACCCAGCTTTTCCAGCCGCCGCGCGGGTTCATGTACCGCCGGATGCTCGATGGCCGAGATCACGGCGTGGCGACGCGCAGATCCCAACGCCCGCGCCACGCCGAGGATGGCGAGGTTGTTCGCCTCGGTGGCGCTGCCGGTGAACACGATCTCGGCCGGCCGCGCGCCGATCAGGCGGGCGACCTCCTCGCGCGCCGCTGCCATGGCGCGCCGCGGCGCGTGCGCGTAGGCGTGATCCGAGGACGGATTGCCGAAATGCTCCTGCAGGAACGGCAGCATGGCCGCCACCACTTCCGGCGCGACCGGCGTGGTGGCGTTGTGGTCGAGGTAGATCGGATTCGTGCCGTGGACCATGACTTGTAGTGTAGTACTAAATTGATTACTTGATTATGAAACATCAATGGCGGGCAAGGGTCACGATCCGACTGCGGGTGAACAGACCGACGCCGTAGCCCACGTACGGCGGCGACGAGAGGTACTTGCCCGTGGTCAGCGCCTAGCCGCCGGGACCGGTGTCGCCGCTTACATCGGCCTGCACGCCGCTGCGCGCGCCGATCTCCTCGGTCAGCAGATCGCTACTGGCGCTGCCTAGCGTTTACGCGGCCGAGTGCGGCATGTTGCCCGGCCGCTCCGCAGCGCGACAGCGGCTTGCCGGTGATCGGGTGCGAGGGCGCTTGGCTCTGCTTCATCGTCGCGGTGGAGAACACCCGCAGCACCGGCCGCTGCGTGGGGCCGGTGCTGCGCGAGCCGGGCGTGACATCCGGCGATGCCGCGAGTCCGGCCGCTGGTTCTCAGGGTCTCGTGATCGACGCCCGCGGATGCGGCTCCAGCAACTGCTGCAGTTTGAGATACGCCGCGTTGGTCCAGCCGAAACCGACCACGTTCTGGGTGTAGCCGGCCTTGATCTTCACGTCGCTGCTGGCGGTGAGCATGTCGTATTTTTCGTAGATGGCGCCTTGCTGGTCATAAACGCCGCGCACGGTGGCGGTGAACTGGCGCGCGATACGGCGCGCGGCGTGCGTGAAGCCGTAGTCGTCGAGGCCCTTGGCGGCCAGCCAGTTGGTGGGCGCCCAGCCGAACGGCGCATCCCACTGCGCGCCGCTGCGGATGGGGCTGGTCTGCAGGCCGCCGCGGCGGTCGAACAGGGCCAGGTGATCGCGCACGGCGCGCGCCTGCGCCGGCGACGCGGCGCCGGCCCACAGCGGCCAGAAGGTGCTGACGAAGGGGTAAGCCGCCGGCTTGCCGCTGGCGAAGTCGTAGTCGAGATACAGGCCCCGGCGCGGATGCCACAGGTATTTGTCGATGGCGGCATGGCGGGCATCGGCGGCTTGCGTCCACTGCTGCGCCTCGGCCGGCTGACCGAGTTCGTGGGCGAAATGCGCCAGATCCGTCTCGTAGCGGTAGAGCAGTGCGTTGAGACCGACCGGCGCGTACTCGGCGGTGGAGCCGCCGAAGGGGCCGAATACGAAAGTGGTGTCGAAGCCGGATTCGCGCATGGCGCGGTCGCCCTCGTAGAACTTGGCGCTGAGGCGGTAGCCGCCGTACCAGGCCCGCGCGCAGGCGGCGGAGTGCGCGATGTTGCAGCTGCTGCGCGCCAGAGCGGCGATCTGCGCCGCGTCGGGGTGCAGCGGCGCTTTGACCAGATAGCCGCGGTTCTGCGCCGGGTGCACCAGCAGCCAGCGGATGATGCCGCGCCAGTAGCCGGGCGTGTCCATCTCCGGCACCGGTCCGTGGCCGCCGTAGTCCCAGAAGCGCGCCAGACCGGTCGTGCCGGCGCGGTGCGCGGGGCGGGTCCAGATCTCGTAGTTGCGCACGAGCAGCGGATAGGCCTGTGCCAGCCAGTCATGGGCCGCGGTGGCGCTGGGAAATGCGCCGGGTGCGGCCAGCAGCGCGCGCACCATCTCGGCTAAGAACGGCGGCTGCGAACGGGTGAGGTAGTACGTGCGATTGGCGTTGAGCACGCCGCCGTAGTGCTGCACTTCGAATAGGAAATTCTCGACGATGCCGCGTGCCAGGTGCACGCGTCCGTCGGCCAGCAGGCCCAGCTCGATGAAATAGCTGTCCCAGCCGTACATCTCGTTGAAACGGCCGCCGGGCACCACGTAGGGATGCGGCAGATAGAGCAGGCCCTGTACCGGCAGGCTGCGCCCATCGAAGCTGCCCAGCGCCGTGATCGGCCGCGGCAGCCAGCGCACGTCGACCTTGCAGTGCGTCTGCATGGTGCGCAGATCCGCCGGCAGCGGCATGCCGTGCGGAAGGTACAGCGCGGGCGTGGTGTGTAGTTTGGGATCAACGACCGAATTGCAGTCGGAAGTGGAGCGCGTCAGCGTGGTCCAGGCCCGGGCGATGTAGGTATCGATGGGCACGCGCGGCGCGGGCGCGGCCAGCGCGCCGCAGGAGAACAGCAGGCCGGCGGTCAGCAGGGTACGCGATAGAAGGCGGGTTCGTTTCATGGTGTGTTGCTCGCTGGGGAGATGGCCGTGCCGGCGGTCGCCGGCGCGGCGGCGCGTTCCGCCGCCGGCGTCAGCGTGCGCAGCACGCGGCCTTGCGCGTCGCGCGCCAGCCGCAGGTCGTAGCGGCGGCCGCCGATGGCGATATGGTGCAGCGTCAGCGCGCGCCAGCCTGCCGGCAGCACCGCCGGGTAAACGCCGCGCACGCCGTGGCCGGTGATGCGCAGGCCGGTGAATCCGTACACGAAGTTCTGGATGAATCCGCTGGAGGCGGACAGCAGGTAGCCGGTGTTGTTGGTGGGGGTCTCGGTGCGCACGTCGAACGGCGCCCGCAGATAGGGCCAGGTGCTGCGCTGTAGCCAGAGCAGCGCGGTGTCGGGCTTGCCCAGGGTGTCGGCGCTGATCGAGATCATGGTCATGAACATGCTGTTTGCGCGTGCGACCGCGCGTTGCACGCCGCGCAATGCCGCCGTGAAGTCGTTGCGGCGCACCGTTGCCGTCATCGGGAAGTCCAGCGGCGGGTAATTCAGCATCGGCAGCGTGCTGCCGACCCAGGTTTCCTTGTGCGCGGCCGTCGGATCGAAATCGAGGTAGTGCCCGCCCTGCCTGGAGAACGGGAAGTACAGGCGATCGGCGACCTCGCGCCAGCGCCGGTCGGGCCGAATCCCCAGCACCCGTGCGGCCGCGGTGGCGATGCGCAGCGCCTTCTGCGCGGTGGCATTGGTGAACACGTCGTTGTCGACGTCGTCGTAGTCCTCGTCGGGCGAAACGACGTGCAGAATCTCATAGCGCCCGTTGCGTGCATCGTAGTGGACGCGGCTGATCCAGAAATCGGCCACCGCGCGGATGACCGGCCAGCCGCGTTGCCGCAGCCAGCGCCGGTCGCCGGTGGCCTGGAAATAATCCCACTGCGCGATGGCGATGTCGCTGCCGACGTGGATTTCGGCCAGCGCGTTGCGCACGGCGAAATGCGGCGTCTGGTCGGTGCCGGTGCCGG
The DNA here is from genome assembly GCA_021794575.1 of Pseudomonadota bacterium. Classification (GTDB taxonomy): domain Bacteria; phylum Pseudomonadota; class Gammaproteobacteria; order Xanthomonadales; family Rhodanobacteraceae; genus Metallibacterium. The sequence continues at coordinate 8,854 of JAJYQO010000077.1, forward strand.
GGTCGGCTTCCCAGGGATAGAGCGCGCCGCGCCAGCCGAGTTGCCGGGCGCGGGCGCGTGCCGCCGCGAGCGTACGCGCGCGGAAATCCACCAGGGCGGCCGCGCGCCGCGGATGCAGCAGCAGCAGCGCGGGGAAGTCCCAGGAATCGCTGTCCCAGAACACGTGCCCGTTGTAGTTGGGGCTGAACCCGCAGGCCATCATCGGAATGGTGCCGCCGGGCACCGAGTTCTCGTAGAGATAGAACAGGTCGGCATCGAGGACGCGCTGCAGCGCGGGATCGCCGTCGATGGTGATGTGCGCCCGCCACAGCCGCGCCCAGGCGGCGCGGGTCTGCCGCAGCGCCGGCGCGTAGCCGGCCGCACGTGCCGCGCGGGCGCGCCGCAGGTCCTGCGCGGCGCCGGCAGGGTCGCCCCAGCCGCTGCGCGAGACGGAGACGAACTTCTCGAACACATAGGTTCGACCGGCCAGCACGGGCACGCGCAGCACCAGGCCCGGCGCGTCTTCCGCGCGAGCGCTCGTGGTGGCGCCAGCCGGCAGGCCCGGTCCCGCGGCGCGCAGCGCCATCGCCATCGCGACGCGCGGGCCGCCGGGGGGGTGGCCGGTGTAGCGCAGGGTGTGCGCCGCGGTATCCACGTCCACATGGTCGGTGAGCACCTGGCCCGGGTACCACAGCGCGGCGCGGTCGGGCGTCGCCGGCGGCCGCGGTTCGAGACGCTCGCCGGCCGCATGCACGGCCTGCCGCATCTGCGCCAGGTCCAGGCGCGCCAGCGCCAGCCGGTGCGGGGGTGCCGGCCAGAGATGCAGTCCCGCCTCGATGCGCAGTGTGCCGCTCCAGGAGGGGGTCACCGCCAGACGCGCCACGCCCACATGCGGGCTGGCCTGGCTGACGAATTGCGTGAGCGCCACCGCCGTGCTGCGGTCGCCGTCGATCCAGCGGTAGCGGGTGGTCAGCACGCCGTCGCGCAAATCCAGCGTCTGCCGGTAGTCGGCCAGCGCCGCGGCCGGATGCGGTACGTCATTCAGCCGCTGGCGGCCATCGTCCAGATCGAATCCGGCCCAGCCGGGAAGCGCGGCCAGCCGCGCGACGTCGCCGGGGCTGCGGTCCATCACCGTGGCCATGTAGGCGGTTCCCGCGCGCGTGCCGCGGCGGGTGGTGGTCATCGAGAAATAGCCGTTGGCGAGATAGGTGGGGAAATAGTCGCGCAGGTTCCGCGCGTCGGCCGACAGCCGCATGGCTTCCGCGGCGCCGGCCTGCGGCAGCACCAGCAGCAGCGCCAGCGCTAGGCCTCCCACGCGCGCGGCCGAAATGGATCGCATGACGGGTGTGCTCCTCGGTCGGAATCGTCGCGCGGTTCCTGTCCGGCGCGGGACACGGTGCCCGCACGGCCTGTTTGCGCCGGCCGTGCGGGCACCGCGGTGAACGGGTCCACGGCGGCCGCGCGCCCCCGGGGGCGACGCGCGGCTGCGCATGGACGTGTTACAGCTTGTAGTTGACCTGGAAGCGGATTTCGCGGCCGAAGATCGGACGCGCCATCTCCAGTCCATTGACGATGCCCGAGCTCAGCACGCGGGCGTTGCCCTCGGTCAACCCGATCTGGTTGGTGAGATTGGTGCCCTCCAGACGGAATTGCAGCTTCTTGCCGACGTTGGCGATCACGCCGCCATCCAGCGTGTAGTACGGAGGCAGCAACTGCTGGTTGGCGATGTCCGAGTACGCGTAGCTGATGCGGCTGTACGCGCCGAACAGGCCGATGCTGCCCCAACTGGTCGGGATCTCGTAGCTGGGCGCGAAGCGGAGCTGCCAGCGCGGCTGGCGGATCAGCATGTTGCCGTTGTAGTTGAACGTGGTGGAGGCGTAGTGGGCGTAGCGGCTGTCGTCCCAGTCGCCCAACAGGTCCAGCGCCAGGTGCTGGATGGGCGTCCAGCGCATGTCGAAATTGACGCCGTGCGAGTTGGCGCCGTAGATCGCCGTGAAGCTAGTGCCATTGGCCAGGTACGCCTGGTAGGGCACGCCGCTGAAGATGCGCCGGTAGACGGTAACGCTGGCGTACAGGTCGCCCTCCTGCATGCGCAGGCCCACCTGCAGGTTTTTCACCTTCTGCACCACCGGCTGGCCGTTGCGCAGGTCGTCGAAACTGGGGAAGTGATAACCCTGGTTGGCGCGCACGTAGGCCGACATGTTCTGCGCGATGCGGTAGCTGGCGCCCAGCGTCCACGAAGTGCGCGTGCCGTTGAAGTGCTCCGGCGTGAAGCTGCCGTTGGGCACCGCGGTATTGTTGTTGTAGAGCGTCAGCGGGTTGTTGTCCAAATTCACGGTGCTGTCGTTGGACACCGAGCCGTTGATCTGGTCGTTCTCGACTCGCACGCCGCCGTCGAACAGCCAGCGCCCCATCTTCCACTGGTCGTACAGATAACCGGCGGTGTTCTTGCCCGAGAACGAATCGATCAGGCTGTAGAAGGGACCGCTGATGAAGCCGTTGCGGGTGACCTGCGCACCGTTGTTGAGCGTGAGGTTGATCGGCTGCGCGTTGTTGGCCGCGGTGACCAGCATGTTGTTGCCGAGGTACCACACGTCGTTGGAGGTGTAGCTGGCGAAGTACATGCCGGCGGTCAGGTTGTTGTTCTTGAAGATCTCCTTGGTCACGCGGGCCTCGTCGTTGAACGAGTGGATCCGCTTGGTGACCACCCAGAAGCCCACCGATGCGACGGGCTGGTTGGGCGACACGGCGCCGCCGCCGTCCACGAAGGTCGCGGTGCCGGAGGTGGCGGGGCCGCCGGCGGCAGCCACCACCGCAGGATTGCTGTTGGCCGAGGCGATCTCGCTGGCAATGAAGCTGCTCATCGTCTGCGGCGGCAGATTGTTGAACAGTGCATTGGTCGGCATGGTGCCGTCGGTGAGGTTGAAGCTGTTGCTGAAGGTCCAGCCGTTGTCGAAGTAGAGGTCGAGGTTGGACCCGGCCATGCGCACGTGCGCGCCGCGGCCGTTGGCGAGATCGGCGTTGATCGTCCCCGGCGGATTGCCGGGCGTCACCTGGATGTTGGCCATGCGCAGCGCGTTGCTGGCGAAGGTGCCGGTCAGTGCGGAAAAGCCGGGGAAGCTTGAGATGTTGCTGCCGTTGGCGCTGACGATCAGCGGCACGTCGGTGATGAACAGGTTCTTGTCGCTGAGGTCGCGCGCGTAGAACATGACGCTGCCGTTACTGAGATCGTGGGTCAGCGTGGCGGTCAGCTGTCCGCCCTGATCGGCGGGAAACTGCGGGCTGCGGATGCCGTTGTTGGTGCGGTAGAAACCGCCGATGCTGTAGAACCAGCCGGGACTGATCTGTCCGCTCAGGTAACCGTCGAAGCGGTCGTAACCGTGGGTGCCGATCGTGTAGCCGATCTCGCCCTTGGTCTGCGGGGTGCCCTGGCGCAGCCGGAAATTGACCACGGCGCCGATCTGGCCGCTGCCGAAAATGACCGACGGACCGCCCTGCAGCACCTCGACCCCCTGGATCATGTCGTCGAGTCGGAACATCGACGAGTTGTCCATAAACGACTCGGTAGGTGAGGGATAGATCGGCGAGCCGTTCAACTCGAAGGTGACATACGGCGCGTCGCCGCCGCCGGGAAAGCCGGCGATGTCGATGTTGGGGCCGGTCTCGCCGCCGCTGCTCTCCGGCCAGATGCCGGGTACGACCTTGAGCAGGTCGGCGGAACTCGACGGCATTATGTTCTTGATGTCATGCAATGACAGCGCAGTCACTTCGAAGCTGGCATCGATTTTCTTGACGCCTAGATAAGTAGGTGCGCCGGTGACGATCACCTGCTGCAGCGTCTTGGCGTTTCCACTGCTGGATGCCTGATTTTTGTCGCTGGTTGCATTGGATTGATTGGCCGAGCTGTCCTGGGCGATGGCCGGCAGTGCGACCAATGCCGATGCAATGGCCAGGGCGAGCAGCGAGGTGCGCAACGTTTGCTGATTCATGATCCCTCCGGAAGGCTTGTGTGGGCGATGCTGCGAATGCGGTTTGCGCTTCTGTAATTAAAGGCCAGGAAAATCATTGCTCCGGGCGATCGAAGCGCATTTGGTTTTTGCGCCGGCCGTGGCGTCGATTTGATTTTCTAGAGTCAAGGCCATGGATTTAATCCACTTCTCGTCAAATACAAATCAGCTTGCAAAACCAGGCATCCTGCCACCTGATTTAAAGCGGCTACATGCAAGCAACCCGGTACGGCCAAGCCGCACCACCTTTGGCGCGACCAGCACTTGCGCGCTCGTCGTGGCGACACATCCATGTGCCGGAGCAGTTTTGTAAACCGCTCTACATTCGATGAGCCCGGCTCGAAGGCCGGCCCTGCGCAAGCAGGTGGCATTTTCAGCGGGTTCGGGTCAAGCCATGTCGCATCGGCGAAACGTACGAAGTGAAATTTCGAGTTTCAGTCCAGAACGTGATAGAAATGAATAAAAAACGTAAGGATCTGGCGCCGTCTACGAAATGCGCTCAACCTGCAAGGGCAAGCGTGATAACGCGACCATAACATTTTTGACAGCGCAGTCATTACGCAGTGCAGCATGTGCCGTCACGTGCGCGCCACATTGCGTGGCTGAAGAGGCAGGCGCCGGCGCCCGTCACCGGTTCCTGAGCGGTGATGTCCGGCGCCGGCCTGGGCGCGGTGCACACGGCAGTGCCGTGCGGGGGCGGGAAGCGCGGTGGCAGAAGTTCTGCGCTGCGGTTGCGCGAT
>JAJYQO010000058.1 GCA_021794575.1 Pseudomonadota bacterium
TAGCGCGCCGTGGTCAGCTTGATGGCCTCGTCGTCGGGCAGCGGCAGCACGCTCTGCACCGAGCCCTTGCCGAAGCTGCGTCGACCCATCAGCACGGCGCGGTGGTTGTCCTTCAGCGCACCGGCCACGATCTCGGCGGCCGAGGCGGTGCCCTCATCGATCAGCACCACCAGCGGCGCGCCGTGCAGCAAGTCGCCGGGCGTAGCGTGGAAAACGGTGTCGGCGTCGGGCAGACGTCCGCGCGTGCTGACGATCACGCCGCCGTCGAGAAAGTCGTCGGCCACCGCCACGGCCGCGTTGACCAGCCCGCCCGGATTGGAGCGCAGATCCAGCACCGCGCCCTTGAGCGGCCCGTCCTTGCGCTGCAGGGCATCAATCTGTTGCTGCAGGCTGGCGGCGGTATCGGCCTGAAACTGGCTGATGCGCAGATAGGCGAAGCCGGGCGCCAGCATGCGCGAACGCACGCTGGGCACACGGATGTCGGCGCGCACCAGCGGCACATCGACCGGCGTGCTGGCGCCGGCGTGCAGGATGGTCAGCGTGATGCGCGTACCCGGCGCGCCGCGCAAGGCATCCAGGGCGGCGTTGAGCGCGTCCGGCTGCACCGCCTTGCCGTCGATGCCGAGGATGGTGTCGCCGGCGCGGATGCCGGCCTTCTGTGCCGGCGAGCCGTCGATGGGCGCGACGATGCGCAACGTGCCATCGACCTCGGCCACCTCGATGCCCAGTCCGGTGTACTGGCCGCTGGTGTCCTCGTCGAGGTGGTCGAGCTGCCTGGCATCCAGGAACTCGCTGTGCGGGTCCAGCCCGGCCACCATTCCGCGCAGCGCCGACTGCATCAACGCGTGATCGCTGACCGGCTCGACATAGGCCTGTTTGATCATCTCGAAAGCGCGCGTGAAGGTGGCGATGTCCTTCAGGCTTGGCCCTTCCTGCGCGTGTGCAGCGGATGCGGCCGCTGCCGGCGCGCTGCTGGCGGCGGCAGCAGGCCCGGCCGCGGGTGGCGCCGCGCGGGCGGTGCCTGCGGCCAGCGCCAGCGCGCCGGCCAGTGTGATCACGAGGGTGCGCATGGACGGCTCCGGCATCGCCGGCATTATGCCCCTATGGCCATTCCGCGCAGCGGGCTCAGTGCAGCGCGCCGAACCCCACCAGCGCGTTGAAGCACACGTGCGCCACGATGCCCGGCCACAACGAGCCCGAGCGCACGCGCAGCCAGGCGGCGAAGCCGCCCAATGCGGCGATCGGCAACAGCCCCCAGCCGTAGCCGGCCTGCTCGGGCAGGTGCAGCGCTGTGAACAATGCGGTGCTGGCGATGCCCGCACCCAGCGGCCCCAGTGCGGGCGCCAGCGCGCCCAGCAGCGCGCCGCGGAACACGCCCTCCTCGAACAGCGGCGCCAGCAGCACGCTGATCAGCGTGCTGGCCAGCGGCAGCGCCGGCAAGGCGATCAGCAGACTGGCCATGACCGGCGGCGCGCCGGCCGGATGCGGCAACAGCCAGGCCAGCCCGGCGGCGCCCAGCGCCAGCAGCAGTCCGCCCGCTTCGCCGGCCAGCAGCCAGCCGCGCGCGCCGGGTACGGGGCCGAAACCGCTGGCACCGCCGAACCGCGCCTGCGCGCTGCGCTGCCGCAGCCAGCGGAACGTCAGCAGCCCCGCGCCCAACTGCGCCAGCAGCAGCGCCAGCGAGCCGTACACGGCCATGCTCTGCGCGCCGCAGCGTGCGACGGTGGCGGTGGCGAGCAGCAGCAGCGCCAGCGCCTGCGCCAGGCCGACCAGCAGCAGCAGATACAGCGCGGGTGCGCCCATCGCCACGCGCCAGTCGGCACGGGAAATAGACGAGACGGCAGCAGCGCGCGTGGTCATCGAAACGGTCATCGGTCGCGATGATGCCCGGCCTGAACGCCGTGCCTGTGACTGCCGTCATGTTCCGGCACTGTGCCCGTGCGCGTGGCCGAACGCGTGCGTGGGGTCACGCCCGACGCGTGCGCTGCGCTGCGGACGCGCTGTGCTCAGCGTCGCAGATGCTGCAGCCATGCGCGCGGGTCCATGGGCTCACCGTCGTGGCGCAGCGCGAAGTACGCGCCGTCGAATCCGGCGGCGGCGGTGCCGGCGTTGGCGATCACCTGGCCCGGCGTCACCCAGTCGCCGACGCGCACCAGCAGGCTTTCGTTATTGCCGTACAGGGTGATCCAGCCGTCGCCATGGTCCACCACCACCAGCATGCCGAAGCCGCGCAGCCAGTCGGCGTAGGCGACGCGGCCGTTGGCCACCGCGCGCACTTTATCGTGCGCGCCGGTGTCGATCAGCAGTCCGCCCTGCCATGCGCGCGCGCGGCCCTCGATGGGCCAGGGCAGGTGGCCTTTCAGCTGCGCGAACGGCACATTGCCGGGCAGTTGTTTGGGGATGTCGGCGAAGATGTCGCGCAGCCGCGCCAGCAATTGCTGCAGATCATGCTGCTGCTGCGCCAGCGCGGCCAGCTTCTGCGCCTGGTCGCGATAGCGCGCATCGGCCTGCGCGCGCAGCGCCTGCAGCCTGATGCGCGCGTCCTGCTGCGCTTGCTCGCTGGCCTGCGCGGCAGCCTGCGCCTGGGCCAGTTGTTGCCGTTGCGCGTTTAGTGCGTCCTGCCGGATTTGCAGTTGTCTCAATGTATCCAGCAGGTCGTGTATGCGCTGCAGGCGCTGGCGCTGTAAGTACTGCGCATATGCCAGCGCGCGCGCCAGCCGCGCCAGGTCGCTGTCGCCCAGTAGTACGCGCAGGTCGCTGTCCGGGCCGAGCGCATAAGCCGCGCGCAGCAGCGTCGCCAGCGCCTCGCGCTGCCGCGCCAGATGCGCTTGCTCCGCGTTCAGCTCGCCCTGCAGCACCTGCAGCTTCTGTTGGCTGGCGGCCAGCGCGGCATTGGCCTGCTGGCGCCGCATTGCGGCGGCAGCCAGCGCTTGCGAGGCTTGCGCGATCCTGCCGTCGAGCGCGTCGCGCTGGGCGATGGTCTGCTGCTGTGATTGCGCCAGTGCCGCGATCTGCTG
>JAJYQO010000009.1:0-38865 GCA_021794575.1 Pseudomonadota bacterium
TGTTCCTGGCAATTAAAGTCGCGAATTAGGCGCCGCGGTTTTCGCTGCCCTGAGCACGTCCTCCTTCTTGCTTGACCGCAAGAAGTCGCGAACAGTGTCCCTTCATAGCTGGGAATGCTCGAGCGCGCAGTCCGTCGGCGCCGGTGCCGGCGGCGCATGCGGCTCGAGCCGGCGAGGCGGACGCCCTTGGGCAGCGGCTGCGTCGGATTCAGACCCTGCCGGCGATCAGCCGCTGTCCGGGAAGCTTCCGAACCTGATCGAACTGGCGGCGGTCACCGGCCACAAGGATCTGCGCATGCTCAAGCGGCACTACCATCCGCGGGCGACGGATCCGGCGAAGAAGCTGGGGTAGCCGGCGGCCCGAAAGCATCGTCTTGTAATCATGTAATCGTTCGATTACATTCTGCGCATGCTCACAATCCGCCGCCTGCCTCAGTTCGATGCATGGCTGAGGGGACTGCGCGACACCAAGACCAAGGCGCGCATGGTGGCCCGTCTGCGCAAGGCACAGCTTGGAAATCTGGGTGACGTGCGCCCTGTTGGTCGCGGCGTGTTCGAGATGCGAGAGCACTTCGGACCAGGCTGGCGCATGTACTGTGCGCAATGCGGCACCCAGTTGATCGTGATGCTCGGCGGAGGCGAGAAATCCACGCAGAATCGTGACATCGCCGAAGCCAAGCGACTCGCCGCACTGCTGGAGAATGACGATGAAGACGAAGATCAAGATCCGTGATCTGCCTGAGTTCGACGCCGCCGAGTACCTCGACAACGAGGAAGCGGTGGCCGAGTACCTTTCGGCGGTCCTGGAAGAAGACGACCCCGGGTTGCTCGCCGCGGCGCTGGGCGACATCGCCAAGGCACGAGGGATGGCCGACATCGCCAGCGCTTCCGGCCTCACACGCGAAGCGCTCTATAAGGCCCTGCGCCCCGGCGCCCAGCCGCGCTTCGACACCGTGTCGCGTGTATGCCGCGCGCTGGGTCTCAAGTTCACCGTGCGGGCGGCGTAAGGGAAACCATCCTCTGGAAACGGCCCTGTACCTTGGGTTCAACGGCGTCCGTGCCGGCACGTTGGCGTCGGCGTCGGCGCAGTTCGCGACTTTATTGGCCCGTTCGCGACTTTAATTGCCAGGAACAGCGACATCTATGCGCGGCCGGCCCTATTCGACCGTCACCGACTTGGCAAGGTTGCGCGGCTGATCCACATCGGTGCCGCGCAGCACGGCGACGTGGTAGGCCAGCAGTTGCAACGGCACGGTCAGTACGGCCGGGGCGATCATCTCGCCGCCCACCTGCAGGCGCAGCACGCGGGTGGGGTCTTCGCCCTCCAGCGCCGAGACGTGGTCGGCGATGACGTATAGCTCGCCGCCGCGCGCGCGCACTTCCTGCAGGTTGGACTTCAGTTTGTCCAGCAGCGCGTTGTTTGGCGCTACCGCGATCACCGGCATGGCGCTGTCCACCAGCGCCAGCGGGCCGTGCTTCAGTTCACCGGCCGGGTAGGCTTCGGCGTGGATGTAGGAAATTTCCTTGAGCTTCAGCGCGCCCTCCATGGCCACCGCCTGCTGGGTGCCGCGGCCCAGGAACAGCGCGTGCTGGCGATCGACCAGACGCGCCGCCAGCGCTTCGATGGACGGCTCGATGGTGAGCGCCTGCTCGAGCATGCGCGGCAGGTGCGCCAGCTCCGCGGCCAGCGCGTCCACGCGTGCCGGTGCCAGGCCGCGCGTGCGCGCCAGTTCCAGGCTCAGCAGCGCCAGCGCGGCTAGTTGGGTGGTGAAGGCTTTGGTGGAGGCCACGCCGATCTCGGGGCCGGCGCGCGTCATCAGCTTGAGGTCGGCCTCACGTACCAGCGAGGACTCCGGCACGTTGCAGATCGCCAGCGTGCCCAGGTAGCCGCGCGCGCGCGTCTCGCGCAGCGCCGACAGCGTGTCGGCGGTTTCGCCGGATTGCGAAATCGCCACGAACAGCGTGCCGGGCGGCACCACCACCTCGCGGTAGCGATACTCGCTGGCCACCTCGACGCTGACCGGGATGCGCGCCAGTGCCTCGATCCAGATTTTCGCCACCAGGCCGGCGTGGTAGCTGGTGCCGCAGGCCACGATGTGCAGCCCCGCGGCGCGCGCCAGCAGTTCGCTGCCCCCCGGTCCGAAAATGTTCGGCAGGGGGCCGTGCGTGCCTAGGCGGCCTTCCAGCGTGTCGGCCACCGCGCGCGGCTGCTCGTGGATTTCCTTGAGCATGAAATGGCGGAACTCGCCCTTGTCGATGGCGTCGCTGTTCAGTTCGCTTTCGTGCACCGCGCGCTGCATCGGCGTACCGCTGCGGTCGAAGATGGCATAGCCGTCGCGGCGGATTTCGGCCACGTCGCCTTCTTCCAGGTAGATCACCTGCCGCGTCACCTGCACCAGCGCCTGGATGTCGGAGGCCAGAAAGTGCTCGCCGATGCCCAGGCCCAGCACCAGCGGGCTGCCCAGGCGCGCGCCGACGACGTGGTCGGTATCGCGTGTGTCCATCACCGCGATGGCGTAGGCGCCCTCCAGCCGCGCGATGGTGCGCAGCGTGGCCGTGCGCAGATCGACTCCTCGTGCCAGTTCCGCATCGATCAGGTGCGCGATGACCTCGGTGTCGGTTTCCGATTCGAACACGCGCCCCTGCGCCTGCATCTCGCTGCGCAGCGCGGCGTGATTCTCGATGATGCCGTTGTGTACCACCGTCACGCGCCCGGCCAGGTGCGGGTGGGCGTTGCCCTCGCTGGGCGCGCCGTGCGTGGCCCAGCGCGTGTGCGCGATGCCGGTGTGGCCGGGCAGCGGATCGGCCAGATAGCGCTGCTCCAGCTCGCGCACCTTGCCCTTTGCGCGCAGGCGGCACAGGCCGCCGGGTGTCAGCACCGCGAGTCCCGCCGAGTCGTAGCCGCGGTATTCGAGCGCCTTCAGACCGGCGATCAGGATGGGAGCGACGTCACGTTGGGCGACGGCACCGACGATGCCACACATGCGGAGGGCTCCGGTCTTTCAATCAGGTGACAGATGATAGGGCCGCGCCGCGTTCACGCGCCGTAGTAGCCGCTGAACCAGCGCACGAAGCGGGCGATACCGTCCTCGATGCCCACGCGCGGTTGCCAGCCGGTGGTCGCGCGCAGCGCCGAGACGTCGGCCCAGGTGGCCTCGACATCGCCCGGCTGCATGGGCAGCAGATGTTTTTCCACCGTGCGGCCCAGCGCCCGTTCGAGCAGTTCGATGAAGCGCAGCAGTTCCACCGGCGCATCGCCGCCGATGTTGTAGATGCGGAACGGCGCGTCCGAGCGCGCCGGGTGCGGGTGCAGCGGGTCGTAGGCGGGATCGGGCGCGGCCGGCCGGTCCAGCACCGCCAGCACGCCCTCGACGATGTCGTCGATGTAGGTGAAGTCGCGCTGGTGCCGGCCGTGGTTGAACACTTGCAGCGGTTCGCCGCGCTGGATGCGCCGGGCGAACAGGATCGGCGACATGTCCGGTCGGCCCCAGGGCCCGTACACGGTGAAAAAACGCAGGCCGGTGGCCGGCAGCCGGTACAGATGGCTGTAGGCGTGCGCCATCAGCTCGTTGGATTTCTTGGTGGCCGCGTACAGGCTCACCGGATGGTCCACAGCGTCGGCTTCGCTGAAAGGCAGCTTGCGGTTGGCGCCGTACACCGAGCTGGACGAGGCGAACACCAGGTGCTGCACCGCGCCGTGGCGGCAGGCTTCGAGCATGTTGCCGAAGCCCACCAGGTTGCTCTGCACGTAGGCGCCGGGGTTGGTCAGCGAATGGCGCACACCGGCCTGCGCGGCCAGATGCACCACGCGTTCCGGGCGGAACTGCGCGAAGGCCTCGCGCACTGCGGCGCCATCGGCGATGTCGAGGCGCGCGTGCCGGTAGCCCGGATGCGCGGCGAACCGGTCCAGCCGCGCCTGCTTCAGTGCCGGGTCGTAGTAATCGTTGTGGTTGTCGACGCCCAGCACGTGCTCGCCGCGAGCCAGCAGGCGCTCGATCAGCGCTGCACCGATGAACCCGGCCGCGCCGGTGACCAGAATGCGCATGTGGTAGCGGCCTGGGAAATGCGCAAAGTCTATCAGCGCCGTGCCTCGCGCCGCCGTTGACAGCGCGCGGGCCGCTGGCTAGCGTGAAGCAGTGTTTCCGCGATCCGGGTGGCGTGCGGGCAACCGTGCGCCGAGCGTGCGACATGAGCACTACGTTCTGATCCCATCCGTCACGCGTCGCGCCGGCCAGGGGCGTTCGACGCCCTTTTTTATCGCCCGCAATTTGCTTTGGAACGCACCGCCATGATCCAGATCACCCTCCCCGACGGCAGCCAGCGCGGCTACGACCATGCGCCCAGCGTGCGCGAAGTGGCGGCATCGATCGGCCCCGGCCTGGCCAAGGCGGCGCTGGCCGGTCGCGTCGACGGCAAGCTGGTCGATCTCGGCCGCGCCATCGAGCACGATGCCAGGCTCGAAATCATCACCGAAAAAAGTCCCGAGGCACTGGAGATCATCCGCCACTCCACCGCGCACCTGCTGGCGCAGGCCGTGCAGCGCCTGTTTCCCGGCGCGCAGGTGACCATCGGTCCGGTCATCGACAGCGGTTTCTATTACGACTTCGCGTACCAGCGGCCGTTCACGCCCGAGGATCTGCCGCGCATCGAGGACGAGATGCGCAGGATCGCCGCCGCGGCGATTCCGCTGGATCGCGCGGTGAAATCGCGCGACGACGCGGTGGCTTTCTTCGAGGGAATCGGCGAGCACTACAAGGCCGAGATCATCCGCGCCATCCCCGCGCACGAGGAACTCTCGCTGTACACCCAGGGCGAGTTCACCGACCTCTGCCGCGGCCCGCATGTGCCGGACACCGGCCGGCTGAAGGCGTTCAAGCTGCTCAAGGTGGCCGGTGCCTACTGGCGTGGCGACAGCAGTAATCCGATGCTCAGCCGCATCTACGGCACGGCGTTTCTCAACGAGAAAGACCTCAAGGCTTACCTGCACCGGATCGAGGAAGCCGAAAAGCGCGACCACCGCAAGATCGGCAGGGCGCTGGACCTGTTCCATCTGCAGGAAGAAGGCCCGGGACTGGTGTTCTGGCACCCCAAGGGCTGGTCGATCTGGCAGGTGGTCGAGCAGTACATGCGCAGCGTGTATCGCGACACCGGCTATGGTGAGGTGCGCTGTCCGCAGATTCTCGATGTGTCGCTGTGGCAGAAGTCCGGCCACTGGGACAACTATCAGGAGAACATGTTTTTCACCGAGTCGGAAAAGCGCACCTACGCGGTCAAGCCCATGAACTGCCCGGGCCACGTGCAGGTGTTCAACCAGACGCTGCACAGCTATCGCGATCTGCCGATCCGCTACGGCGAGTTCGGCGCCTGCCACCGCAACGAGCCCTCGGGGGCGCTGCACGGCATCCTGCGCGTGCGCGGCTTTACCCAGGACGACGGCCACATCTTCTGCACCGAGGCACAGATCGAGTCCGAGGTGGCCGCATTTCACCGCCAGGCGCTCGAGGTCTACGCCGATTTCGGCTTCAGCGACATCCAGGTCAAGATCGCGCTGCGCCCGGACAAGCGCCTGGGCGACGACGCCACCTGGGACAAGGCCGAGCATGCGCTGCGCAGCGCGCTGCGCGGCACCGGCGTGGAATGGCACGAGCTGCCGGGCGAGGGCGCCTTCTACGGTCCCAAGGTCGAGTACCACCTCAAGGACGCCATCGGCCGCACCTGGCAGCTCGGCACCATGCAGGTCGATTTCATGATGCCGGGCCGCCTCGGCGCCGAATACGTGGACGAGCACAGTCAGCGCCGCCATCCGGTGATGCTGCACCGGGCCATCGTCGGTTCGATGGAACGTTTTATCGGCATCCTGATCGAGCACCATGCCGGCGCCTTTCCGATCTGGCTGGCCCCCGTGCAGGCGGTGGTGATGAACATTACCGATGCGCACGCGGCCTATGCCGCCGAGGTGGCGCAAGCGCTTGTCCGGCAAGGTTTCCGCGTCGAAGCCGATTTGCGCAACGAAAAAGTGGGCTATAAGATTCGCGAACACACGTTGCAGCGCGTGCCCTATCTGCTGGTGGTCGGCGACCGCGAGAAGGAAACGGGCGCGGTTGCCGTGCGCGCGCTGAGCGGCGCGGACCTCGGCAGCATGCCGCAGGTCGGATTTGCCGCACGCCTGGCCTCGGAGAACAAACCGGCCTGACCGGTTCCGGGTTCATTGATCCACGGAGACATCACGATCGCTACGCCCACCGAAAACAAGTCCCACCGTCGCAATCTCGAGATCCGCGTGCCGCGTGTGCGCGTGATCGACGCCGAAGGCCAGCAGCTTGGAATCCTCGGCCGCGACGAGGCGTTGCGTCTGGCACAGGAAGTCGAGATGGATCTGGTCGAGATCCAGCCCACTGCCGATCCGCCGGTGTGCCGCATCATGGATTTCGGCAAGTTCCGCTTCGAGCAGCAGAAAAAGGCCCAGGCGGCCAAGAAAAAGCAGAAGCAGGTCGAGATCAAGGAACTGAAATTCCGTCCCACCACCGATGTCGGCGATTACCAGATCAAGCTGCGCAATCTGCTGCGCTTTCTGGACGAGGGCGACCGCGTCAAGGTCAATATCCGCTTCCGCGGGCGCGAGATGTCGCACCAGGAGCTGGGGTACGAGCTGGCCAAGAAAATCCAGACCGACGTGGTCGAGCAGGGCGTGATCGAGCAGTTTCCCAAGCTCGAGGGGCGCCAGATGATCATGATGATCGCGCCCAAGAAGAAATAACCCGCACCACCGCCGCCGGTCCCGCCCTGCGGGCGCCGGCAGCAAGCGCTTGGCGGGTCCGGGCTGGTGCGTATACACTTGTCGGCCCGGTCTGTGGTTGGACCGGCATACGCGGATTCCGGCACGGATGGCAAGCGCGGCGATCGCCGCCGCCGGGGTCAGTCAATAAAACCGATGGAGCATTCCATGCCCAAGATCAAGACCAACCGTGCGGCGGCCAAGCGCTTCCGCAAGACGGCGAGCGGCAAGTTCAAGGCCGGGCACGCCTTCAAGAGTCACATCCTCACCAAGAAGTCCACCAAGCGCAAACGCAACCTGCGCGGACCCAACCATGTGCGCGCCTGCGATGCAGGCCACGTCGCGCGCATGCTGCCCTACCTCTGAGGAGACTGACCCATGGCACGTGTCAAGCGTGGCGTCGTAGCGCGCCGCCGTCACAAGAAAATCATCGGCCAGGCCAAGGGCTACTACAACGCCCGTCGCAAGGTCTTCCGCGTCGCCAAGCAGGCGGTCACGCGCGCCGCGCAGTACGCCTACATCGGCCGCAAGCAGCGCAAGCGCCAGTTTCGCGCGCTGTGGATCGTGCGCATCAACGCCGGCGCGCGCATGTTCGGCCTGTCCTACAGCCGCCTGATCAACGGTCTGGCCAAGGCCGGCATCACGGTGGACCGCAAGGTGCTGGCGGATCTCGCCGTACACGACATCAAGGCCTTTGGCGCGATCGCAGAGAAGGCCAAGGCCGCACTCGCCGCCTGAGCCCGGATGCTGGCCGGCCCCACGCCGGCCGCAGGGCGCACCGTGGGGAGCGGGCCGTGGCTCGCTCCCCATTTGTTTTCAGCATCACGCACGCCGCCACCGACGCATGCGGCGGAAGCCTGGAGGGGTCCCGATGGAGTCCTTGCTGGAACGTATCGAGGCAGCGCGCAGGGCGATTGCCGCCACGCAGAGCGCGGACGTGCTGGAGCAACAGCGCGTCGCGCTGCTCGGAAAAAACGGCTTGCTGACCGCAGCACTGAAGGAACTGGGTGCGCTGCCGGACGAGCAGCGCAAGCAACGTGGCGCGCAGTTGAATGCGCTGAAAGCCGGGATCAGCACCATGCTGGATGAGCGTCGCGGCGCGCTCGAGCGTGCCGCCACCCAGGGACGTCTGGCGCGCGAGGCGGTGGACATCAGCCTGCCTGGCCGCGGCGCGGCACTGGGCAGCCTGCATCCGGTGGTCGAGACCATGGATCGCATCTGCGCCATCTTCGAGCGCATGGGCTACCGGCGCGAGGAAGGCCCGGAGATCGAGGACGACTGGCACAACTTCGAGGCGCTGAACTTTCCGCCGCACCACCCGGCGCGCGCCATGCACGATACCTTTTACTTCGCTGGCGGCGAGCTGCTGCGCACGCACACCTCGCCGGTGCAGATCCGCGCCATGCAGGGCCGTCAGCCGCCGCTGCGCATCATTGCGCCGGGGCGCGTCTACCGCAGCGATTCCGACCAGACCCACTCGCCGATGTTCCATCAGGTCGAAGGCTTGATGGTGGCGGAAGGCATCAGCTTCGCCGACCTGAAGGGCACGCTGGAGGCTTTTGTCACCGCGTTTTTCGGGCGCAGCTTCGAGATGCGTTTCCGGCCCAGCTACTTTCCCTTCACCGAGCCCTCGGCCGAAGTCGACATCCGCTGGCTGGATGCCGCCGGCACGGCGCGCTGGCTGGAGGTTCTGGGCTGCGGCATGGTGCATCCGGCGGTGCTGCAGAACGTCGGCATCGATGCCGAGCGCTATACCGGTTTCGCGTTCGGGCTGGGCGTGGAGCGTTTCGCCATGCTGCGCTATGGCGTGGATGACCTGCGCGCGTTCTTCGAGAACGACGTGCGCTTCCTGGCGCAGTTCGGCTGAGGGCTTGCGATGAAGTTCAGTGAACGCTGGTTGCGGGCGCTGGTGGGCGTCGAGGCCGATCGCGCGGCGCTGGTCGAGGGACTGACCCTGGCTGGCCTCGAGGTGGAATCGGTGCAGGCGCTGGGCGACGGCCTCGAGCACGTGGTGGTGGGCGAGATCCTGGACTGCCGGCCGCACCCGCGCGCCGACCGCCTGCGCATATGCACGGTTGCGGCCGGTCTGGAGGCGCCGCTGCAGATCGTCTGTGGCGCGCCGAATGCGCGCGCGGGACTGAAGGCGCCGCTGGCGCTGGAAGGCGCGCGGCTACCCGGAGGCGTGGTGATCCGTGCCGCCGAACTGCGTGGTGTGCACTCGCAGGGCATGCTGTGCTCGGCGCGCGAACTGGCGCTGGATGCCGACGCCTCGGGCCTGATGGTGCTGCCCGATGACGCGCCGGTGGGGCATGCGCTGGCCGATTACCTGGGCCTGCCCGACGCCAGCATCGAATTGAAGCTGACGCCTAACCGCGCCGACTGTTTCGGCATGCTGGGCCTGGCGCACGATGTGGCTGCGCTGTTCGGCGGCGCCACGCGTCTGCCTGACTGCAGCCCGGTACCCGCACAGCACGCGCAGACGCGCGCGGTGCAACTGCAGGCCGGTGCGGCCTGCCCACGCTACTGCGGGCGGGTGATCGAGGATCTCGATGCGCGGGCGCCGACGCCGTTGTGGATCGCCGAGCGTCTGCGTCGAGCCGGCCTACGTCCGGTCAGCGCCATCGTCGATGTGGCCAACTACGTGATGCTGGAGCTGGGCCAACCGCTGCATGCGTTCGACAACGCCGCGCTGGATGGCGACATCATTGTGCGTCCGGCCAAGTCGGGCGAAGCGATGCGCCTGCTGGACGGCAGCACGGTGACACTGGAACGCGGTGAACTGGTGATCGCCGACGCGCGCGGCGCACAGGCGCTCGCCGGTGTGATGGGCGGTGCCGACAGCGCGGTGGCAGCGGCCACGCGCACGGTGTTCCTGGAAGGCGCGCATTTCGCGCCGGCCGCCATCATGGGCGTGGCGCGGCGCTTCGGCTTGCAATCCGATGCCGCGCACCGCTTCGAGCGCGGCGTCGACCCCGAGCTGCCGCGGCGCGCGCTGGAGCGTGCCAGCGCCCTGCTGCTGGCGGTCTGCGGCGGCCGTGCCGGGCCACTGCAGCAGGCGGACCTTGTCGGCTGGACGCCGCCGCGCACGTCGATACGGTTGCGCCGCACGCGCCTGGCGCGGGTGCTGGGCATCGAGGTGCCCGACGTCGAGATCGAGCGCATCCTGCTGGCGCTGGAGATCAAGCTAGCGCGTGAGGCCGATGGCTGGCTGGCGATCCCGCCCACGCGGCGTTTCGATCTGGCGCGCGAGGAGGATTTGATCGAGGAGGTCGCGCGCATCCACGGCTACGCGCGCATTCCCGGCAGCCTGCCCGGTGCGGGCGTGGTCGCTTGGGCCGAGCCCGAGGGGCAGGTGCCGCTGGCGCGTCTGCGCGCCGCGCTTGCCGACCGCGATTATCGCGAAGCAGTCAGCCTGTCGCTGCTGGGGGAGGCGCAACTGGCGCCGTGGGGACTGCTGGAAGCGTCGCTGCCGCTGGCCAACCCGCTCTCGAACGAACTGGCGCGCATGCGCCCCTCGCTGCTGCCGGCGCTGGTGGCCGCGTTGCGTGCCAACCGCAATCGCCAGCAGGGGCGCGTGCGCCTGTTCGAGGTCGGGCGCAGCTTCCATCCGGCGCCGGCCGCACGGCGCGAAGTCGAGCGTCTGGCGCTGGTGGCTTGCGGTGGCGCAGCGCGCGAGCAATGGAGCGCGCCCGCGCCGGTGCTGGATTTCCATGACATCAAGGGCGATGTCGAGGCGCTGCTTGCGTTGCGCGGCGGCAACGCCGAGGCGGTGTCCTTGGTGTGCAACGACCTGCCGCCCTGGCTGCATCCGGGGCGCGCCGCGCGCGTGCTGGCCGGGACTGTCGAATTGGGCGTGATCGGCGCGTTGCATCCGGCGCTCGAGCGTGCCATCGATCTGGATGGCGCCGTGTACGTCGCCGAGTTCGACCTGGCCGCCCTGCGCGCGGGTGCCGCGCCGCGGCTGCGGTCGCTGCCGCGTTTTCCGGCCGTGCGCCGTGACCTTGCTGTGGTGGTGCCGGAGTCCGTGAGCTGGGATCGCGTGGCCGCTGCCGCGCGCACAGCGGCGGGATCCGTGCTGGCGGAATTGCGCCTATTCGACGTCTATCGCGGCGCAGGTCTCGATGCGGAACACAAAAGTTTCGCCATGGGCTTGATTTTACAGGACCACTCGCGCACGCTTACAGACACCGACGCGGACGCCTGCCTGGCGCGGGTACTACAAGCACTGGCGCAGGCGTGCGCGGCGCGCATCAGGGGGTAGCCGTGGCTTTGACCAAAGCGGAAATGGCCGAACGCCTGTTCGCCGAAGTGGGCCTCAACAAGCGCGAGGCCAAAGAGTTCGTGGACGCCTTCTTCGAGACTATCCGTCTCGCCCTGGAGCGCGGCGAGCCGATCAAGCTCTCCGGGTTCGGCAACTTCGAGCTGCGTAGCAAGAACCAGCGTCCGGGCCGCAATCCCAAGACCGGCGAGGAAATTCCCATCTCGGCACGCCGCGTGGTCACCTTCCGCGCCAGCCAGCGTCTCAAGCAACGGGTGGAAACCTATGCTGGACCCAGGTAGCAACAACGAGCTGCCGCCGATCCCGGCCAAGCGCTACTTCACCATCGGTGAGGTCAGCGAGCTGTGCGGGGTGAAGCCGCACGTGCTGCGTTACTGGGAGCAGGAGTTCAGTGGGCTCAATCCGGTCAAGCGGCGCGGCAACCGCCGCTATTACCAGCGCCACGACGTGCTGATGATCCGCCAGATTCGCGCGTTGCTGTACGAACAGGGCTTCACCATCACCGGTGCGCGCCAGCGCCTGGAAGGTAGCCAGGCCAAGATCGAGGCCAGCTACTCGGGCCAGGTCGCGCGCGAGTTGCGCCTCGAGCTCGAGGATCTGCTGGCGCTGCTGCGCTGATCCGCGGCTTCTTTTTCGCGCACGCGCGCTGATACAATCCCGCGTTCTGGAACCGCGTCGGGGCGTAGCGCAGCCTGGTAGCGCACCACAATGGGGTTGTGGGGGTCGCGAGTTCGAATCTCGCCGCCCCGACCAGTTTCCAGCCATCCGCGGCGCCTCATGGCGCCGCGCGTGTTTCCGGGATCGCGTGGCGTCCGCACTGCGCGCTCCACCGCGAGGTCTGCCCGATGTCCAGCACGCCCAGCACGCGCCGCAGCTTGTATCCCGAGATCGAGCCCTATGCCAGCGGCCGGCTGCCGGTGTCGGCCCTGCACACGCTGTACTACGAACAGTGCGGAAATCCGCAGGGCAAGCCGACAGTGTTCCTGCACGGTGGTCCGGGTGGCGGTTGCAACGCGCGCTGCCGGCAGTTTTTCGATCCGGCGGCCTATCGAATCGTGCTGTTCGACCAGCGCGGCTGCGGGCGTTCCACGCCGCACGCCGAACTGCGCGAAAACACCACCTGGGATCTGGTCGCCGACATCGAGCGCCTGCGTGCGCATCTGGGCATCGAGCAGTGGCAGGTGTTCGGCGGCTCGTGGGGCTCGACGTTGGCGCTGGCCTACGCTGAGACATATCCCGAGCGTGTCACCGAACTGGTGCTGCGCGGCATCTTCCTGCTGCGTCGCTGGGAGCTGGAATGGTTCTACCAGCATGGCTGCGACGCGCTGTTCCCCGACGCATGGGAGCAGTATCTCGAGCCGATTCCCCGCGCCGAACGCGGTGACCTGATCAGCGCGTACTACCGCCGCCTCACCCACGAGGATGCGGCCGTGCGCGTGGCTGCTGCGCGCGCCTGGTCAGTGTGGGAGGGCAGCACCAGCTTCCTCTACCAGGACGCCGCGCATATCGAGTCCAGCGCCGCCGACGAGTTCGCGCTGGCGTTTGCGCGCATCGAGTGCCACTACTTCGTCAACGGCGGCTTCCTGCGCAGCGACGCGCAACTGCTGGAGAACGTCGGCCGCATCCGCCACATTCCCGCCACCATCGTGCAGGGCCGCTACG
This sequence comes from Pseudomonadota bacterium, assembly GCA_021794575.1. Lineage (GTDB taxonomy): Bacteria > Pseudomonadota > Gammaproteobacteria > Xanthomonadales > Rhodanobacteraceae > Metallibacterium. The sequence continues at coordinate 12,717 of JAJYQO010000009.1, forward strand.
ACGTGGTCTGCCCGGCGCGCTCGGCCTGGGATCTGCACCGCGCCTGGCCCGAGGCCGAACTGCAGATCGTGCCCGACGCCGGGCACTCGGCGTTCGAGCCCGGCAACATCGACGCGCTGCTGCGCGCCACCGACCGCTATCGCGGCTGAAGCCCGCCCGCTTGGGCGGACGCCAATGGCGCCCAGCCCCCGGCGTCCAGCACTTCCAGCGCGCGGAAGCGGCGCTTGTAGTCCATCTTGGGGTGGCGCTCGATCCAGTAACCCAGGTACAGGTGCGCCATGCCGCGTGCGCGGCCATACTCGATCTGCTGCAGGATGGCCAGTGTGCCCAGCCCGCGCGCAACCTCGCCCGGGTCGTACCAGGTGTAGACCGCCGACAGTCCGGCCATGGTGACGTCGGTGACGGCCACGGCCAGCAGGCGCGTGCCCTGGCGCAACTCGAGAAAGTGCGTCGGGCTCCACGGCGCGCTGAGGAATTCGCGGAAGTCCTCGGCGGTTCCCTCGTCCATGCCGCCGCCCGGATGGCGCTGCTGCTGGTAACGCTGGTACAGCGCCCAGCGTTCCGGCGTGAAGCCGGGCTCGGCATCCAGCAGCAGCAGATCCGCGTTGCGCGCCAGGCAACGGCGCTGGCTGCGGTCGGGCCGGAAGCCGTCCAGCGCGATGCGGCAGGGCACGCAGGCGCTGCAGCGTGGGCAGCGCGGCCGGTACACGTGGCCGCCAGCGCGGCGGAAGCCATGGGTGAGCGCCTGCGGATAGGCCGAGGCGATGCCGGCGTAGGCGGGATCGAGCACCAGGTTGATCGCGGTGCGCCCGGCCCAGTAGCCGCACGCCTGCGGCAGGGTCTGGAACAGGCGGATGCGATCGCGCTGCATCAGCCGCCCAGCACGCCCAGATCGCGGCCGACGCGCGTGAACGCGTCGATGGCGTGGTCCAGTTGCGCGCGCGTGTGCGCCGCGCTCATCTGCGTGCGGATGCGCGCCTGTCCCTGCGCCACCACCGGGTAGAAAAATCCGGTCACGTAGATGCCCTCATCGAGCAGTCGTGCCGCCATCTGCTGCGCCTTGGGTGCGTCGTAGATCATTACCGGCACGATCGGATGCATGCCGGGCTTGATGTCGAAGCCGGTGCGGATCATCCGCTCGCGGAAATAACGCGTGTTCGCGTGCAGCGTCTCGCGCAGCGCGGCGGCGCTTTCGAGCATGTCGAGCACCTTGATGCCGGCGGCAACCACGTGCGGCGGCAGCGAGTTCGAGAACAGGTACGGTCGCGAGCGCTGGCGCAGCAGTTCGATGGCCTCGCCGTGGCCGGTGGTGAAGCCGCCCAGCGCACCGCCCAGCGCCTTGCCCAGCGTTCCGGTGAACAGATCGATCTGGTCCATCACGCCGTGCACTTCGGCCGAGCCGCGGCCGTTGGCGCCCAGGAATCCGGTGCAGTGGCACTCGTCGATATGCACCATCGCGCCGTACTGCCGCGCCAGCGCGGTGATGCGATCCAGCGGCGCGATGAAGCCATCCATCGAGAACGCGCCGTCGGAACTGATCAGCTTGCTGCGCGCGCCGGCGGCGTCGGCGGCCTGCAGCTGTTTTTCCAGATCGCCCATGTCGCAGTTGGCGTAGCGGAAGCGCTTGGCCTTGCACAGACGGATGCCGTCGATGATCGAGGCGTGGTTGAGCGCATCGGAGATGATCGCGTCCTCCTCGCCCAGCAGCGGCTCGTATAGGCCGCCGTTGGCGTCGAAGCAGGCGGCGTAGAGGATGGCGTCCTCGGTGCCGAAGAACGCGGCGATCTTCGCCTCGAGCTGCTTGTGCAGATCCTGCGTGCCGCAGATGAAGCGCACGCTGGCCATGCCGAAGCCGTGCGAGTCCAACGCCGCCTTGGCCGCGGCGATCACTTCGGGATGGTCGGCCAGGCCCAGATAGTTGTTGGCGCAAAAGTTCAGCACGCGGCGCCCGTCGACCAGAGTGATTTCAGCCGACTGCGGCGAGGTGATGATGCGCTCGCGCTTGAACAGGCCCTGTTGCTCGATGCCGGCCAGTTCCTGCGCGTAGCGCGCCTTGGCGGTATAGGTCATGCGGGTGTCCTCATCGGTGCGGCGCTTAGCTCCACGAACACACCACCTTGCCGCAGTTGCCGGCTTCCATCAGCTCGAAGCCGCGCTGGAAATCGTCGATGGCCACCTGGTGTGTCAGCACCTTCTGCAGCGGGAAACCGGTGAGCAGCATCTGCGTCATCTTGTACCAGGTCTCGTACATGCGTCGGCCGTAGATGCCCTGCACGGTGAGGCCCTTGAAGATGATCTTGTCCCAGTCGATGCCGGCGCCCTTGGGCAGGATGCCGAGCAGTGCGATCTTGCCGCCGTGATACATCACCTCGAGCATGTCGTTGAAGGCGCGCGGGTTGCCGCTCATCTCCAGGCCCACGTCGAAGCCTTCCATGTGCAGGTCCTTGACTACCTCGCGCAGCGACTGGTTGGCGACGTTGACCACGCGCGTGGCGCCCATGTCGGCAGCCAGCTTGAGGCGGTAGTCGTTGACGTCGGTGACCACCACATTGCGCGCGCCGACATGTTTGGCGATGCCGGCGGCGATGATGCCGATCGGGCCGGCGCCGGTGATCAGTACGTCCTCGCCGATCAGGTCGAACTCCAGCGCGCAGTGCGCGGCATTGCCGTAGGGATCGAAGAACGCCGCCAGTTCGGAGGGGATCGGGTCCGGAATCGGCCACAGATTGGAAGCCGGCATGGCGATGTACTCGGCGAAGGCGCCGTGGCGGTTGACGCCGATGCCGACGGTGTTGGGACACAGGTGCTGGCGGCCGGCGCGGCAGTTGCGGCACATGCCGCAGACGATATGGCCCTCGGCGCTGACGCGCTGACCGGGACTGTAACCCTTGACGCCCGCGCCGATCTCGACGATGCGGCCGACGAACTCATGGCCGATCACCAGGCCGGGCTTGATGGTGCGTTGCGACCACTCGTCCCACTTGTAGATGTGCAGGTCGGTGCCGCAAATCGCGGTCTTCTCCAGCTTGATCAGCACCTCGTTGGGGCCGATCACGGGCAGCGGTACCTCCTCCATCCAGATACCCTTGGCGGGCTCGCGCTTGACCAGCGCGCGCATGGTCTGCGGCATGTGGAACTCCGGCGGATGAAAACACGATTATAGGTCCGCGGTCCTGCCGCCCGTGTGCGGCCTGCTGCTGCAACGCACGCTGCCGGATCGCGTGCGGCACGGCTAAGCTGGCGGCTCCCGTTCATGGGCAGGTCAACCATGCGCCGCATGCTGGGTGTGTTGGTGTTGCTGCTGCTGGCCGGCGGCGCGCGCGCTGCCATGGTGGCGCGACCGGCGGCGTGGACGCTGGACGGCACGCGCTTCCAGGGCTACCTGGTCTATGACGATGCCTCCGCGGCGCTGCGCCCCGGTCTGCTGATGGTGCCCAACTGGTACGGCGTCGACGCCGATGCCATCGCCAAGGCCAAGATGATCGCCGGTCATCGCTACGTGATCTTGCTGGCCGACCTGTACGGCGCGGGCGCGCGCCCGGCGAACACCGAACAGGCACAGGCCGCGGTCAAGCCGCTGTATGCCGACCGCGCGCTGCTGCGGGCGCGCATGCTCAAGGCGCTGGCCGAACTACGCGCGCAGGAGGGCCATGCGCCCATCGACCCGGCACACATCGCGGCGATAGGCTTTTGTTTCGGCGGCTCGGCGGTGCTGGACCTGGCGCGCGCCGGCGCCGATATCGCTGCAGTGGTGATCTTCCACGGCATCCTGTCCACCGATGATCCGGCACTGGCTAGGAACATCAAGGCCGACGTGCTGGTGCTGACCGGAGACGCCGACCAGGCGGTGCCGCCGGCGGCGCGCGCGGCGTTCGAGCAGGAGATGCGCCAGGGCCACGTCAAGCGCTGGGCGCTGGTGGATTTCGGCGGCGCCGAGCATTGTTTCACCGAGGCGGCGCAGAAGCCGGCGCCCAACTGCGTTTACGATCCGCCGGTGGCGAAGCGCGCCTACCAGTTTATGCGCGTGTGGCTGGACGACGCCTTCGCCGGACAGTCACGCCGGCCATCGTCAGACTGAGCGCAAGGTCCCGGCGCGAACCTGCGGATACGCCGATCATCCTGGCGTAGTCCACGTCGCACGTACGTCCGCGGCATCGACATCGCCGGCGATGAAAGCTGTGCCGACGCCGCGCCACAGGATCAGGCGCAGCCGGCCGCCGCGGTTTTTCTTGTCCAGCCGCATGGCCGCCAGCAGCGCCTCCGCGTCGAGGCCGGGCGGCGGCACGATGGGCAGACCGAGCGCCGCGAGCAGTGCGGACAGGCGCTCGGCATCGGCTGCCGTGGCGTGGCCCAGGTGCGCCGATAGCCGTGCCGCCAGTCGCATGCCGATGGCGACGGCCTCGCCGTGCAGCAGCGTGTCATAGCCGGTGACGGTTTCCAGCGCGTGCGCGAACGTGTGGCCGAAGTTGAGCAGGGCCCGCTCGCCCTGCTCGGTTTCGTCGCGCGCCACCACGCCGGCTTTGCAGGCGCAGGCGTGGGCGATGGCATGGGTCAGTGCGGCGTCATCGCGCGCGCTCAACGCGGCGGCATGCTGCTCGAGCCACGTGAAGAACGCGGCATCACCCAGCGCGCCGATCTTGACCACTTCGGCGAGACCGGCGCGATACTCGCGCACCGGCAGGGTATCCAGCGTGACCAGGTCGCTCAGCACCAGGCGTGGCTGATGGAACGCGCCGATCAGGTTCTTGCCGGCAGCGTGGTCGATGCCGGTCTTGCCGCCGACGGCGGAATCGACCATGGCCAGCAGTGTGGTCGGCATCTGCACGAAATCGATGCCGCGCATCCAGCAGGCCGCGGCGAAGCCGGCCATGTCGCCGACCACGCCGCCGCCCAGCGCGATGATGCAGGCGTCGCGGCTGGCGCCCAGCGCCGCCAGCGCGTCCCAGATGCGCGCGACGTTGTCCAGCGTCTTGTGCCGCTCGCCGTCGGGCAGTGCGATGCTGCTCCAGCACAGGTCGGCCAGCCCCGGTTCGAGCAGGGGCTGGTACAGCGGGGCGATGGTGGTGTTGCTGACGATCAGCGCGTGTCGCCCGCGCAGCGCCGTGCGCCATTGCGCGGCGTCGCCCAGCAGGCCGCGGCCGATACGGATCGGATAGCCGCGCGCGGCCAGCGCGACGGTCGTTTCGCGCGTGCCGCTCACGGGGTGGACTCCACCGACACGTGGCGTTGCCAACGTGCGGCGAGTTGGGACTGGGCGCGCTGGCCCAGAACGTCGATGGCCACCTCGCTAGCCAGCGTCAGCACCAGATCGGCGCAGTCCGCGTACAGCGGTTCGCGTTCGGCATCGAGCTGATGCAGGCGTTGCAGCAGGTCGGCGCCGGCCAGCAGCGGGCGGGTGGCATCGCCTTCGAGGCGCTGCGCGCGCAGCGCGGCATCTACATCGAGCCAGAGTACGAATCCATGGCGCGCAAGCCGTGCACGGTTGTCGGGCCGAGTGACGATGCCGCCGCCGCCCACCAGCAGCATGCCGGCATGCGTGCAGTACTCGTCCAGTACGGCGGCTTCGCGCATGCGGAAGCCGGCCTCGCCCTCGCGTGCGAAGATCGTGGCCACTGGCATGCCCGCCTGCGCTTCGATGATGCGGTCCACATCGACCAGTGCCAGGCCCAGGCGCGGCGCCAGCCATGCGCCCAACGTGCTTTTGCCGGAGCCGGTGGGGCCTATCACGAACAGGTTGGGCGAAGGATTCATGATCGCGATTAGACCGCAAGCACCCGGAGAGGCCAAATGGCCGATGCCGCGTCCGTGCTGATCGCCGGCTGCGGCGATGTCGGCATGCGCGCGGCGGCGCTGCTGCGCGCACGCGGCGAAGCGGTGCTTTGCCTGCGCCGCAATACGACCGCCCTGCCGCCTGGCCAGCCGGTTCTGGCCGCCGATCTGACCGATGCGGCCAGCCTGCGCGCGCTGCCGCGCGGTATCCGCCGGCTGCTGTTCGTGGCCGCGCCGGATGCGCGCGACGCGGCGACCTATCGGCGCATCTACGTGCACGGCCTGGCGCACCTGCTCGATGCGCTCGATCCCGATCAGGTGCAACGCGCGGTGCTGGTCAGCTCCAGCGCCGTCTATGGCGAGCATGGTGGCGGCCGGGTCGACGAGGATACGCCGCCGGCGCCGCTGGCCTTCAATGGTCGCGTGTTGCTGGAGGCGGAGCGCCTGCTGCACGCGCGCGTGTCCGGCCGTGGCGTGGTGCTACGTCTCGCCGGTCTGTACGGACCGGGCCGCACGCAGTTGTTGGCCGCGCTGCGCGCGGGCACGGCGCGGGCGCCGGCGGAGCCGCCGTTCTACCTCAACCGCATCCATGTCGACGATGCCGCTGCCGCGCTGGCGCACCTGCTGGCGTTGCCGGCGCCGGCGCCGTGCTATCTGGGCGTGGACGACACGCCGCTGCCGCAGCATGAGCTGTACGCGTTTCTGGCGGAGCGGATCGGCGCACCGCCGGTGGCCGCGGGGCCACCGCCGCCAGCGATCGGCAACAAGCGCCTCAGCAATGCGCGGCTGCGCGCCAGCGGCTGGGCGCCGCGCTGGCCGGAAGCCTGTACCGGCTACGCTGCGCTGATCGCTGCCGCGTCGTGACGGTTTGTTACACTGGGGCGGCGGATGCGGTGACCGCAGCGCGCAAGCGTTGGCGGAGAGGGGTCGCGTGAATGCCTGGTACAGAGGAATGCCGCGAATGAACAAGCACAGATGGGTCGTCGGCGTGCTCGAAGACGATCCCGAGCAGTCCGGGCTGGTGCAGATCTGGCTGGAAAAGGCCGGCTATGAGGCGCTGTTGTTTTCCAGCGCGGCCGAGTTCCGCCGTGGCCTCGGGCACGAGGCCATCGATCTGCTGCTGCTGGACTGGATGCTGCCCGACGCCAGCGGTCTGGAAGTATTGGAATGGATCCGCAGCGCCGGCAATCCCAATCTGCCGGTGGTGTTTCTGACCGCGCGCGCGGCCGAGAGCGACATCGTGCGCGGCCTCGAGGTGGGGGCCGACGATTACGTGGTCAAGCCGCCCAAGCAGGGTGAGCTGCTGGCGCGCGTGGCCGCCGTGCTGCGCCGGCGCGGCGGCGAAGTGGACGCCGACGCGCTGCTCGAGGTGCCGCCCTACGCCATCGACTTCACCAAGCGCCGCGTGCGCATCGGCGGCGACGATTTCGACCTGACCCAGCGCGAGTTCGATCTGGCCAGCTACCTGTTCCGCCGCCACGGCCGTATCGTCAGCCGCGAGGCGCTGCTGGAACAAGTCTGGAACCTCAGCCCGGGCCTGACCACGCGTACCGTGGACACCCATATCAGCCGGCTGCGCAAAAAGCTGGCGCTGAGCGGCGAGCACGGCTGGAAACTCACTGCCGTGTACCAGCACGGCTACCGCCTCGAGCAGGTCTGAGCATGGCTACGACAATCGCCCACGACGCCGTCACCACGGCCAACGAGCTGCATGGCTTCCGCGTCACGCGCACGCTGGGCATCGTGCGCGGCATCACCGTGCGCTCGCGCAGCGTCATCGGCAACATCGGCGCCACGCTGCAGACCCTGGTCGGCGGCAACATCAGCCTGTACACCGAGCTGTGCGAGAAGGCGCGCGAGGAGGCCTTCGAACTGATGTGCCAGCACGCGGCCGCGATGGGCGCCAACGCCGTGCTGGCCATGCGCTACGACGCCAATGATGTCGCCGCTGGCGTGACCGAGGTGCTGGCCTATGGCGCCGCGGTGGTGGTCGAGCCGACCTGATATCGGTACAGCATGCGCAGCCGGCGCACGCTGCGCGGCGTGCTAGCATCGCGCGCTTTCCGCGGGCGCTCCCGGAACGGTCGCTCGACCATTGCCGCAGGCAAGGACACCATGATGAACCCCGAATTGCTGCAACTGTTGTGCGGCTTGATGGAGCAGGCGCGCGCTTCGGGCGACCCCGAAGCCACCGCGATGACCCTGGCCACGGTCGGCAGCGACGGCCGCCCGCATGCGCGCGTCGTGCTGCTCAAGAGCATCGAAACCGATGGGCCGCAGTTCTACACCAACTATCACAGCGCCAAGGGGGAGGAGATACGTGCCCACGCCGAGGTCGCACTGTGCCTGCACTGGAAGCATCTGGGCGAGGTCAGAGCCGGTGGTGTACAGGTGCGCATCGAGGGCCGCGCCTCGCGTCTGCACGACGATGAATCCGACGCCTACTTCGCTACCCGCCCGCGCGGCAGCCAGATCGGCGCCTGGGCCTCGTTGCAGTCGCAGACGCTGCCCGATCGCAGCACGTTCGACGCGCGTGTGGCTGAATACGAGCAGCGGTTCGCCGATCAGGACGTGCCGCGGCCGCCGCACTGGGGTGGTTACCGCGTGCTAGCGGACATGATCGAAGTGTGGCGCGGGCGCGAGTTCCGCCTGCACGAGCGCCGGCGCTGGGAACGCTTTGCCGACGTGTGGCGTGAGCGGCTTTTGTATCCCTGAGGCGCCCGGACTCGGGACGCGGACAAGCGCGCTGTCGATCATCGGCTTTGGCTTTATCCCGGAGTTCCGACTCCAGATGTCCCGAGTTCGTCCATGCACGGTCCGCGCCGCATCGTCTGTCTGACCGAAGAGCCCACCGAGGTGCTGTACGCCCTGGGCGTGCAGGACCGTATCGTCGGCATCAGCGGTTTTACCGTGCGTCCGCCGCGCGCGCGCAAGGAAAAGCCCAAGGTCAGCGCCTTCACCAGCGCCAGGCTGCACGCCATCCTGGCGCTGAAGCCCGATCTCGCCATCGGTTTCTCGGATATCCAGGCCGACATTGCGCGCGAGTTGATCAAGGCCGGCATCGAGGTCTGGATCAGCAACCACCGTTCGGTGCGAGGCATTCTCGATTACGTGCGCAGGCTGGGCGCGCTGGTCGGCGTTGCCGCGGCTGCGCACGCTTATGCGCAGCGGCTCGAAGCGCATCTCGATGCCGTGCGCACATCCGCCGCCGTGCTGCCGCACCGGCCGCGCGTGTATTTCGAGGAGTGGGACGACCCGCTGATCACCGGCATCGAGTGGGTGGCCGAGCTGGTGCGCATCGCCGGAGGAGACGACATCTTTCCGGAGCTGGCCGGACAGCCGCTGGCGCGTGGACGCATCCTGTCCGATTCTGGCGAGGTGGTGCGGCGTGATCCCGAGATCGTGTTCGCGTCCTGGTGCGGCAAGCGCTTCCGCCCCGAGCAACTGGCCGCACGCCCGGGCTGGGGCGCGATCAGCGCGGTACGCGCGAATCAGGTGTTCGAGATCAAGTCACCGGTGATCCTGCAACCCGGCCCCGCGGCGCTGACCGATGGCGTGGATGCGCTGCACGCGCGCATCCGGGCCTGGGCGTTGCCCTGAGCCACGGGCCGGACGCCGAGCGGGCGTCACGGGAAATCGTGGCTGAAGTCGACCTCGATCGGCGCCGCGCCGACGGGTGTGACCCGCAGGGCGAAGCGCAGCGTATCCGGACGCGTCACCCGCAGGGTAGCCAGGTAATAAATCATACCGCCGGCATCACGCACTTCGCGGAAGTGCAGCGGCAGCGGCTTGCCGAGCAGGGTGGTGGCGTGTCCGGCAACGCGCGCCGCCACCGGCGTGCCGCGCGCGGCATCCGGGCCCTGCATGACGCTGATATCGACCACCACGGCGTTCGCGGTGCGCGGCAGCTGATGCGACGCGGCGACGCTGGACGGTATGTCGGCCGCTGCCACTGCGCTGTAGTAGACGACATAGCCTCCGCCGCGCACCGCATCGGCCGCGCGCAGCGGCATCACCGCAAGCAGCGCAGCGGCGCAGGCCACGGCCGACCATGCGCGGGCCATGCGCATCACGGCCCCGGTCCGAGGGCGCCCAGCGCCAGATGCTGGGCGAAATCGGACAATGGCTGCACCAGCAGTGCACGCGCCAGCAGGATGATCAGGATGGCCAGTGCCGGCGAGAAATCCAGCCCGCCCAGGGTGGGCAGCACGCGTCGCAGCGGACGCAACAGCGGCGCGGCGATCTGGCCGACGAAAGGCACCAGCGGGTGCTGCTGCTCGACCGCGAACATGCTCATCAGCGCGTCGGCGAAGACGATGACCATGTACAGGACCAGCACGAAGTCGAGCAGATCGGCCAGCGCCATCAGCAGCAGGCCGGGCAGGCGCGGCAGTGCGCCGACCAGCAACACCAGTAGCAGCATCTTGAGCAGGGCGATCAGGTAGGCCAGCAGCAGTGGCGCCAGACTGACCCGGCGAATGCCGGGCACGAAGCGGCGCAGCGGCGTCACCAGCAGGTGTGTGGCGCGAAACAGGAACTGACAGATCGGGTTGTAGAAATTGACGCGCGCGAATTCGGCCAGCAGGCGCAGCACGAACAGCGCCATCGCAGCGCCGAATGCGAACGTGACCAGAATCTGTCCGGCGTTGGCGAGGTAAGTACTCATGGCGCGGCCTCGGCCTGGACGGACAACTCGGCCGCGCGCTGCGCCGCCGCCCGCACCGCGCGCGTCACCAGCGCGCCGAAGCCGCCGCGATCGAAGGCGTCCAGCGCCGCCGCAGTGGTACCACCGGGCGAGGTCACGCGTTGCCGCAGCGCGGCGGCATCGGCACCGTCCTCGCGCAGCATGCGGCCGGCGCCCAGGCAGGTTTGCGCGGCCAGCAGGCGCGCAGTCGCCGGCGGCAGGCCAAGCTCGGCCGCAGCCGCTTGCAGCGCCTCGGCCAGCAGGAAGAAATACGCCGGTCCCGAACCCGACAGCGCGGTGACGACGTCCATCTGCACTTCGTCGTCGATCCAGCAGGTGACGCCAGTGGCCTGCATTACCGCAGTGGCTTGGGCACGACCTGTACCATCGACGCGCGCATTGGCGTGCAGTGCGGTCGCACCTGCACCCAGCAGCGCTGGGGTGTTGGGCATGGCGCGCACCACGGCGAGGTCACCGCCCAGCCAGCGTTCGATCTGGTCGCCGCGGATGCCGGCGGCGATCGACAGCAGCAGCGGGCGCTGCCGCTGCGCCAATGGTGCCAGCGCCTCGCATACGGCGCGCAGCACCTGCGGTTTGACCGCCAGCACCCACAGCCCGGCACCGCTGGCGGCGGCGACGTTGTCGGCGTACGTGGCGATGCCGAATTCATGTGCCAGCGCAGCACGCGTTTCGGCGCGCGGCTCGGACACCCGCAGCGACGCTATCGGCGCGCCGCTGCGCAACAGTCCGCCGATCAGCGCGCGCGCCATGTTGCCGCCGCCGAGGAAGGCGATAGTGCCGGGTAGGCCGGACTCGGGACTCGAAACAGATGCCCGGGACTCGGGGCTCGGGACTCGGGACTCGGGTGGAAGCGAATTCATGCTGGGAGCCAACGATTCGGAAGCATCCGGGTTCCCTGAATTCTAGGGGTTAATCAGGATCGGCAGAGGGGCGGGAGCCGGGAGCAAGGAACTTGCGCCTTGTCGCTTGATTTTTGGACTTTCCCCAGTCCCGAACCTCACCTGCGCGGCCCGAACAGTGCGCTGCCGACGCGCACTTCGGTGGCGCCACAGGCGATCGCGAGTTCGAAATCCTCGGACATGCCCATCGACAGCGTATCCGCACCCGGATGCCGGCCGCGCAGTGTTTCGAACAATGCGTGCATGCGCCGGAACGCCTCCGCGCGGCGCGCGACATCCGGGTGCGGCGCCGGAATCGCCATCAACCCGCGCAGCGCGAGGCCGGGCGTGGCCGTGACCCGCCGCGCTAGCTCCTCGATGTGGTCGGGAGCGCAGCCGCTCTTGCTGGCTTCGTCGTCGATGTTGACCTGGATCAGTACGTTCAGCGGCGGCCGTTCAGGCTGCCGCGCCGCGCCCAGCAGCGGTACAAGCTTGGCGCGGTCCAGGCTTTCCAGCCAGTCGAAATGCCGCGCCACATCGCGGCACTTGTTGGACTGCAGTGGTCCGATCAGGTGCCACTCGAGATCCAGATCGGCAAGTTGACGCTGCTTGTCCAATGCCTCCTGCACGTAATTTTCGCCGAAGGCGCGCTGCCCGCAGGCGGCCAGTTCGCGCAATACCGCTGCCGGCTGCGTTTTGGACACTGCCAGCAGCCGTGCCGGCGCCGCATTTGCATGCTGCGCGCCGTGTATCCGCGCCAGCGTGGCTGCAAGCGTGATACAGCCCGCGCTCATAGACGCCGCCTGCTGTGCCGGAACGCCGCCGGGCTATACTCAGCTAGCCTGTCGAGAGCGCCGCCGCGAGCGGTCAAGGGGGAGAGGTGCATGGATATCGCCGAACTGCTTGCTTTCTCGGTCAAGAATAAAGCCTCGGACCTGCATCTGTCGGCCGGCCTGCCGCCAATGATCCGCGTCGACGGCGACGTGCGCCGCATCAACGTGCCGGCGCTCGAGCACAAACAGGTGCATGCGCTGATCTACGACATCATGTCGGACAAACAGCGTCGCGACTACGAGGAGTTTCTCGAGGTCGACTTCTCTTTCGAGATCGCCGGGCTGGCGCGCTTCCGCGTCAACGCCTTCAACCAGAATCGCGGCGCGGCGGCGGTGTTCCGCACCATCCCCTCCGAGGTGTGGACGCTGGAGGATCTGGGCGCGCCCAAGATCTTCAAGGATCTGATCGACCAGCCGCAGGGCCTGGTGCTGGTGACCGGGCCGACCGGCTCCGGCAAGTCCACCACGCTGGCGGCGATGGTCGACCACATCAACAAGAACAACTACGGCCACATCCTCACCATCGAGGATCCGATCGAGTTCGTGCACACTTCGCAGAAGTGTCTGGTCAACCAGCGCGAGGTGCACCGCGACACGCATGGTTTCAACGAGGCGCTGCGCTCGGCGCTGCGCGAGGATCCGGACTACGTGCTGGTCGGCGAGATGCGCGATATCGAGACCATCCGCCTGGCGCTGACCGCCGCCGAGACCGGCCACCTGGTGTTCGCCACGCTGCACACGTCATCGGCGGCCAAGACCATCGACCGCATCATCGACGTGTTTCCCGCCGGCGAAAAACCCATGGTGCGCTCGATGCTGTCCGAGAGCCTGCGCGCGGTGATCGCGCAGTCGCTGCTGAAGAAGGTAGGCGGTGGGCGCATCGCCGCGCACGAGATCATGGTCGGCATTCCGGCCATCCGCAACCTGATCCGCGAGGACAAGGTGGCGCAGATGTACTCCTCGATCCAGACCGGCCAGCAGTACGGCATGCAGACCATGGACCAGTGCCTGCAGGACATGGTCAAGCGCGGCGCGGTCACGCGCCAGCAGGCTTTGGAGTACGCCAAGAACAAGGACATCTTCAGGGCCTGAGGCGCGCGCGCGCATGGCCGCGGGTGTAGCGTTATCGACGGTCAGTCGCGCCGCCAGTCTGCGGCGCAATTCGGGAGGACGCGATGAGTACGCCGGATTTCACCAGTTTCCTCAAGCTGATGGCGCACAAGAAGGCCTCGGACCTGTTCGTTACCGCGGGCGTCGCGCCGTCCATCAAGATCAACGGACGCATCACTCCGATCACCCAGGGGCCGCTGACCGCCAGCCAGGCGCGCGACATGGTGCTCAACGTGATGACGCCGGCGCAGCGCGAGGAGTTCGAGAAAACCCACGAATGCCAGTTCGCCATCAGCCTCAGCGGCGTCGGTCGATTCCGCGTCAGCGCCTTCTATCAGCGCAATTGCGTCGGCATGGTGCTGCGCCGCCTGGAAACGCGAATTCCCACGGTGGAGGAGCTGAACCTGCCGCCGATCCTCAAGCAGCTGGCGATGACCAAGCGCGGCATCATCATCTTCGTCGGTGCCACCGGGGCGGGCAAATCCACCTCGCTGGCGGCCATGATCGGCTATCGCAACCAGAACTCGACCGGACACATCATCACCATCGAGGATCCGATCGAATATGTGCACAAGCACGAGGGCTGCATCGTCACCCAGCGCGAGCTGGGCATCGACACCGACACCTGGGAGAACGCGCTGAAGAACACCCTGCGCCAGGCGCCGGACGTGATCATGATCGGCGAGGTGCGCACGCGTGAAACCATGTCGCACGCGATCAACTTCGCCGAGACCGGACATCTGGTGCTGTGCACGCTGCACGCCAACAACGCCAATCAGGCGATGGAGCGCATCATCCATTTCTTCCCGGTGGACATGCGCGAACAGTTGTTCATGGACCTCTCGCTCAACCTCAAGGGCGTGGTCGCGCAGCAGCTGATACCGACGCCCGACGGCAAGGCCCGGCGCGTGGCGGTGGAGATCATGCTGGGCACGCCACTGGTGTCCGACTACATCCGCAAGGGCGAGATCCACAAGCTCAAGGATGTGATCAAGGATTCCACCCAGCTCGGCATGCGCACCTTCGACCAGAGTCTGGTCGAGTTGTACCACGCGGGCGAGATCACTTATGACGACGCGCTGCGTCATGCGGACAGCGCCAACGAGGTGCGTCTGGCGATCAAGCTGGCGCAGGGTGGTGATGCCAACACGCTGTCGCAGGGCCTTGGCGACGTCGAAGTGCTGGAGGCCACGCCCAGCGATTACCGGCGCTGACGCGCGCCGTCATTTGCGCGCGGGCCGTTCAGCGCGCCAGCAGCTCGGCCAGCACGGCCATGCGCACGAACACGCCGTTGGCGACCTGCTCGAGGATGCGTGACTGCGTGCCGTCGGCCACCTCCGAGGCGATCTCGACGCCGCGGTTGATTGGGCCCGGATGCAGCACCAGCGCGCCCGGCGCGGCGCGCCTCAGTCGCGTCTGGCTGAGCCCGTAACGCTCGAAGTACGCCGCTTCGTCGGGCAGCAACGTGGCGACCATGCGTTCTTTCTGCAGGCGCAGCATGATGATGACGTCCGCGCCTTCGACCGCGCTGTCGAAGTTGTCACTGAACGCGCAGCCGGGCAGTTCACCCGGCGCCGGAAGCAGCGCGCCGGGTCCGCACAGACGCAGATCGCGCACGCCCAGCGCTTGGAAAGCGTGTACGTCGGAGCGCGCCACGCGCGAGTGCAGCACGTCGCCGCAGATGGTCACGGTCAGCGCATCGAAATGGCGGCGGTGCTGGCGCACGGTCAGCGCGTCCAGCAGACCCTGGGTGGGGTGCGCGTGATTGCCGTCGCCGGCGTTGACGATGCTGACGCCGCTGGCCGCATGGCGTACCAGGAACTCGGGTGTGCCGCTCTCGCGGTGACGCACCACCAGCGCATCGAGGTGCATCGCCTCCAGCGTGTGCAGCGTGTCCAGCAGGGTTTCGCCCTTGCTGGTGGAAGAACTGGTGATATCGAAATTGACTACATCGGCACCCAGCCGCCGCGCCGCCAGTTCGAAGGAGGTGCGTGTGCGCGTCGATGGCTCGAAGAACAGGTTCAGCACGGTGCGGCCACGCAGCAGGTCGATGCGGCGCGTGCCGTGGGCGCATGCCTCGCGCAGCGATTCGGCGCGGTCGAGCAGGTGTTCCAGCGTCTCGGCGCCGAGGTGCTGCAGGGTGATCAGGTGGCGCAGATGGGTGGGCATGGGTGCTCGCTCAGCCAGGTTTCGAGGATGACCGCCGCGGCCACGGCGTCGAGCTGCACGGCATCGCGGCGCCGGCGTTGTCCGCTGGCGCGCTGCGCGGCGAAGCGGCGCGCGGCTTCCTGCGAGCTGTGGCGTTCGTCGCTGAGGTGGATTTGCAGCGCGTAACGCTGGCGCAGGCGTTCGGCGAAGGCGCGCGCGGCGCCGGTGATGGCCTGCTCGTGACCGCCGTGGTCGAGCGGCAGGCCGACGATCAGCGCCAGGGGCGACCAATCGCGCAACAGAGCGTCGACATGGTTCCAGTCGGGCTCGCCATCCTGTGCGGCGAGCGCGACCAGCGGCCGCGCGCTGCCGGTCACGGTTTCGCCCACAGCCACGCCGATGCGGCGCCGGCCGAAATCGAACCCCAGCAGATTGCCCGCGCGCGCGCCGGAACCCGCGGTCATGCGTTACCGGCGTAGTGCGACAGGCGTTGCGCGTCCACCCCCATGCGCGCCGCCGCCGCACTCCAGCGCTGCTCCAGCGGCACCTCGAACAGCAGTTCGTGGTCGGCATCCACGGTCAACCAGGCGTTGTCGCGCAGTTCGCGCTCGAGCTGGTTCGGCTCCCACCCGGCGTAGCCCAGCGCGATCAGGATGCGCGCCGGCCCCTGGCCGCTGGCGATGGCTTCGAGGATGTCGCGCGAGCTGGTCAGACTGAGCTGCCCGTCGATAGCGTAGCTCGACGCCCAATGCCCGCCCGTGGGGTGCAGCACGAAGCCGCGCTCGCGCTGCAGCGGACCGCCGGTCAGCACAGTCTGCTGGGCCAGGGGTTCCTCGGCGCTGGACAGGTCCATGTGCCGCAGCAGGTCGTGCAGGCGATATTCGGAAGGCCGGTTGATCACCAGCCCCAGCGCGCCGTCCTCGTTGTGCTGGCAGATCAGCGTGACGGCGTGGTCGAAGTCCGGATCGCGCAGGCCGGGCATGGCGATCAGGAGCTGGCCGGTGAGCGTGCTGGTGGCGATCATGGTGCCATTGTAGCCCGGCCGGGGCGGCGGCCGGCCGCGGCGTGCTCACGCAACACGCCACCGGGCAGGAATTGCCAAGTGCGCGTGATGTACAGCTCGTCAAGGCGGCCATCGTTCTGCGGCAAAGACGGGAACGGTGCGGCCATGCGCACGATGCGCTCGGCGGCGCGGTCCAGCAGGGCGATACCCGAGGATTTCACCACGTCGATGCTGCGTACCGCGCCATCGCGGGTGATGCAGACGGTCATGATCAGGTCGCCGTGCAGATGCCGCTCACGCACGGCTTCCGGATAGTTGAGATTGCCGATGCGCTCGATACGCGCCACCCATGCCGCCATATAGGCGGCGTAGGCGTATTGGCGCGTATTGGCGGAGATGAACTTGCGGTGTGGGCGGCGCGCGTAGGCCTCGCGCTCGGTGCGTAGATCGGCGCTGAGCTGCGCCACCTGTGCGCGTTCGTAGGCGGGGATGGGCGAAATCGGCAGCGGCACAGCCGGTGCCGGGCGCGCTGCCGGGTGCGAATCGACGCTGAAGCTGCTGGCGGCGCGCGTGGTCACCAGTTGTGGGCCATTCGGCGTGACCGGCGCCGGTGCGGCGGGCGTGACACGGCGCGGCGCCTGTCCCGAGCTCTCCGGCAGCGGCGTCGAGAACGGCGCGCCTGGCTTGCGTGCCCGCGCGCTGTTGCCGCCGCCGGCGTTGTTGGCCTGCGCCAGAAAATCGGCATGTCGCGGCGTTTCTGCGTTGGCGCTGTGCAGCAGGGTGATGTCCAGCGCCGGCAGGCTCGGACGTGGCGGTTCGAGGGTGAAGCCCAGCCCCAGCACCAGTACCGCGTGCAGGATCAGCGAAAACAGCAGCGTCACGCCGATGCGTTCGCGGCCCTGGTCCGGGGCAACCGGCGTATTCACGTCAGGCGCCGCTCGATGGCTTCGAACAGAAGCCCGGCGATGTTGAGCCCGTACTGGCCATCCAACTCGCGGATGCAGGTGGGCGAGGTGATGTTGATCTCGGTCAACCAGTCGCCGATCACATCCAGTCCTACGAACAGCAGGCCGCGCCGGCGCAGGTCGGGCGCCACCTGCGCCACGATCCAGCGGTCGCGCTCGGACAGCGGCACGCCGACGCCGCGTCCGCCGGCGGCCAGGTTGCCGCGGAACTCGTCACCCTGCGGAATGCGCGCCAGCGCGTAGGGCAGCGGCTCGCCGTCCACCACCAGAATGCGCTTATCGCCCTCGCGTATGGCCGGAATGAATTTTTGCGCGATGGCGAAACGCTGGTCGGCCCCCAGCAGGGTTTCCAGGATCACGTTGAGGTTGGGATCGTGCGCGGCGCTGCGGAATATGCCACGTCCGCCCATGCCGTCCAGGGGCTTGAGCACGATCTCGCCGTGCTCGGCCGCGAACGCGCGCAGTTCGTCGCGCCGGCGCGCCACCAGTGTGGGCGCGCAGCATTGCGGGAATCGCAGCGCATAGAGCTTTTCGTTGCAGTCGCGCAGCGCCTGCGGTGGGTTCAGCACCATCGCGCCGGCTTCGGCGGCGCGCTCCAGCACCTGTGTGTCGTAAAGGAATTCGGCGTCCAGCGGCGGATCCTTGCGTGCCAGGATCAGGCGTTGGCGCGTCAGAGACTGCCACTGCGCGTCACCTAGGCTGAACCAGTCATATGCATCGTCGCGGACCGTGAGCGGGCGCAGCCGCGCCCACGGTTCGCCCTGGCGCAGTGCCAGATCGCCCTGCTCGACGTAATGCAGCGACCAGCCGCGGCGCTGCGCCTCGAGCAGCATGGCCAGGGTCGAGTCCTTGTACGGTTTGACTTGACCGATGGGATCCATCAGCACCGCGAGGCTGCGCGGAAGGCGAGTAGGCATGGGCTCTCCAAGGGTGGCCGTGACGTTCTTCACGGTCTGCGGAAAATTTACAAAAGCATCATCGCCGACAATAAGTTGCGCGCTCAACTTGACACTTCTCATAAACGCGCGTTAAACAGTCCGCAACAGCGGGAGTATGGTTCCGCGACTGTGCGCCATGCGCCGTGGCCAAAGCCACGGCACGTGGTTTGCATGTTTCCAGTGCCGCAGCGACCCTGACGCGGCGGGGGTGACAAGTGCTTGCAGACAGCAATACCGGCAGTCAGGCGTTGCGCGTGATGGTCATCGACGATTCCAAGACCATCCGCCGCACCGCCGAGACGCTGTTGAAAAAAGAAGGCTACGAGGTGGTCACCGCGGTGGACGGATTCGAGGCCCTGGCCAAGATCTCCGACCTGCAGCCACACATCATCTTCGTGGACATCATGATGCCGCGCCTGGACGGCTACCAGACTTGTGCGCTGATCAAGAACAACCAGAATTTCCGCCATGTGCCGGTGGTGATGCTGTCCTCCAAGGATGGCCTGTTCGACAAGGCGCGCGGCCGTATCTGCGGCTCCGACCAGTACCTCACCAAGCCGTTCACACGTGAGGAGCTGCTGGCCGCCATCCGCTCCCACGTGGACGCGCGTTGAGATCGGCCGCCATGGCGCACATTCTCATCATCGACGATTCGCCCACCGATGTGCGTGTGTTCACCACGCTGCTGGAACGGGCCGGGCACCGCGTGTCCAGTGCCGGCAGCGCCGAGCAGGGCATCGAGATGGCGCGCCGCCTGCGCCCCGACCTGGTGATCATGGACGTGATCATGCCCGGCATGAACGGCTTCCAGGCCACGCGTGCGCTGACCCGCGACCCGGCTACCCAGGACGTGCCGATCCTGATCATCACCACCAAGAGTATGGAGACCGACCGCGTTTGGGGCTTGCGCCAGGGCGCCAGGGATTTCCTGACCAAGCCGGTCGGCGAGAAGGAACTGCTGGCGCGCATCCAGAACCTGCTGGTCAAGGCCGGATGAGGGCCCCGCGATGAGTGTCGAGATGCCCTTCGCGATCCTGGCCGAATATGAGCGTCTCAGCCTCGCGCACCAGGCCGGCGTACCCGAGCAGATCGAGGCGCCCGGGTTGTGGCGCGGCATCGCTTTTCGCGTCGGCGCGCGACAACTGGCCAGCGGCATCGGCGAGGTCAACGAAATCATGCTGCCGCAGGCGCTGACGCCGGTGCCCGGCACCCAGAGCTGGCTGCTGGGAGTCGCCAACGTGCGTGGCAATCTGGTGCCGGTGATCGATCTGGGCCTGTTCCTGTTCGGCAGCGCCACGCTGTCCGGCGAGCGCACGCGCATATTGCTGGTGCGCCAGGGCAACAGCGGCAACGTCGGCCTGCTGGTCGATGAGGTTGCCGGGCAGCGCAGCCTGAGTTTCGAAGCACAGGCCGACGCCGAAGGCGAGGACGATCCGCGCCTGATGCGTTTCGTCGAGCGCAATGTGCGCCTGGACGGGCAACGCCTGGGCATTTTCAGCATGCCGCGCCTGACGCGCGCGGCCGATTTCCAGCAAGCCGCCGCCTGAGCGACGGCTAAAAATCCGGGGTGAGGTGAAGCATGAGCGCAACCAGCACTATCGTCGGCAAGGAGCGCAGCAACACGTGGCTTATCGTGTTGTTGCTGCTATCGATCGCGCTCGCGGTGATCGATTTCGGCTGGCTGACCTACAACAGCAAGAACGAACGTGATGCCGCCAACCTGACCACCCAGATCCAGGTGCTCTCGCAGTCCACCGCCAAATTCGCGCTCGAATCGGCCAGCGGCAACCTCGATTCCTTCAAGGAACTGGACGCCACCCGCGCCACGCTCGACAACAAGATCAAGCAACTCAAGAACGGCGATCCGGAAACCGGTATGCCCGGCTATGGCGATGCCAGCGCGGGCGTCGGCCCGGCCATCGCCGCGCTGGACAAATCCTGGGCCCAGCTGGATGGCGATCTGACCAAGATCCTGCGCAACAAGGAACTGGTGCTGGATTCCAAGCAGCAGACCGACATCTTCACTCGCGAGGTGCCGGTGCTGGATTCGCGCATGGACCAGGTAGCCAGCATCGTCAAGCAGGGCGGCGGCAGCGCCAATCAGACTTACACGGTGGTCAACCAGATGCTGCTGGGTGACCGCATGATCCGCCGTGCGCTGGAAGTGCAGGGCGGCGGCGAAGGCGCGCAGACCGCGGCCGATGGCTTGGCGCGTGACGCGCAACTGTACGGTGCAGTGCTCAGCGGCTTGATCCAGGGCAACAGCGAGGTCGGCGTCAGCCGGTTGCCGCAGCCGGCCGCGCAGGGGATCCTGGAATCGGTCAGCAAGAGTTGGCAGGGTGTGTCCACGCCGCTCAACAAACTGCTGGCGGCGGCCCCGACCCTGGTCGAGGTCAAGCAGGCGGCGAATCAGGCGTCGGTCGATTCGCAGTCGGTACTGCTGCAGGCCAACGATGTCGGCAAGCGACTGGATCTGCTGCCGCTGCAGCGGCCGTTTCCCAATGTCTGGCTGGGCGCGCTGGGCGCGCTGGGCGCCATCGTGTTCGCGCTGCTGCTGGTGTTCGCGCAGTCGCGCGCGCAGAAACAGCGTCTGGCCGTATCGAGCGAGCTGAATCAGCGCAACCAGGAGGCCATCCTGAGGCTGCTGGACGAGATGGGTTCACTGGCCGAAGGTGATCTGACCGTGCGTGCCACGGTGACCGAGGACATCACCGGCGCCATCGCGGATTCGGTGAACTTCGCGGTCGAGGCGCTGCGCAGCCTGGTGTCCACCATCAACGAGACTGCTGTGCAGGTCTCCGCAGCCGCGCAGGAAACCCAGGCCACTGCCACGCATCTGGCCGAGGCGGCCGAGCAGCAGGCGCAGCAGATCACCTCGGCGTCGGCGGCCATCAATGAAATGGCGGTGTCGATCGACGAGGTGTCCAAAAACTCTTCCGAGTCGGCCGAGGTGGCGCAGCGCTCGGTGCAGATCGCCGGCAAGGGCGTGGCAGTGGTGCGTCAGACCATCGCCGGCATGGACGCCATTCGCGACCAGATCCAGGAAACCTCCAAGCGCATCAAGCGCCTGGGCGAGTCCTCGCAGGAAATCGGCTCGATCGTCGAGCTGATCAACGACATCGCCGAGCAGACCAACATCCTGGCGCTGAACGCGGCCATCCAGGCGGCATCGGCGGGCGAGGCCGGCCGCGGCTTCGCAGTGGTCGCCGACGAAGTGCAGCGCTTGGCCGAGCGCTCCGCCGCTGCGACCAAGCGCATCGAGGCGCTGGTGCAGGCCATCCAGTCCGACACCAACGAAGCGGTGAACTCGATGGAGCAGACCACCGCCGAAGTGGTCACCGGCGCCCGCCGCGCCGAGGATGCCGGCGCCGCGCTGGGCGAAATCGAAAAGGTTTCCAACGATCTGGCCGACTTGATCCAGAACATCTCCGAGGCCGCGCGGCAGCAGTCGGCGGCGGCCACCAACATTTCCTCGACGATGAACGTCATCCAGGAAATCACCTCGCAGACCTCGATGGGTGCCAGCCAGACCGCCGAGTCGATCGGCAACCTGGCGCAGATGGCACAGGATCTGCGCCGCTCGGTCGCCGACTTCAAGTTGCCGGGCTGATCGGGACGCTATGCCATGGTCGCTGCGCTGACACCCCACGCCGATGCCCTTGCCCTTGCCGGCATGGACGACGCGGTGTTCGCACGCTGGGTGGCGCTGCTCGAGCAGCGCACCGGCGTGGTGGTGGCGCCGCAGCGCAAGCCGTTTCTGGTCAGCGCGGTGCGCGCACGTATGCGCGAGGTCGGCCACGGCAATTTCGTTCAGTACCTCGAGCACATCAGCGCACCGGGCGCCGGTGCGGTGGAGTGGGCCACGCTGGTGGATCGGCTGACCGTTCATGAGACGCGTTTTTTCCGCCATCCGCCGTCGTTTGAGCTGATCCGACAGCGCTGGCTGCCCGAGCGCATGGCGGCCGGCAGCAGCACCCTGCATGCCTGGAGCGTGGGCTGCGCCAGCGGCGAGGAAGCCTGGTCGCTGGCCATGGTGCTGCACCAGGGCCTGCTTGGTCATGGCGGCAAACAGCATTTCGGAGTCACCGCGAGCGATGTCTCGGCCGCCGCCGTGGCCAGCGCGCGCACGGCGCAATACCCGCGCGCGCGCCTCGAGGAGATCCCCGCGCTGTACCGTGCCGACTATGTCGAGATGCAGGGCGAGGCGGCATTCACCCTCATCGCCAGCCTGCGCAAGCGCGTGGCGTTCGCGCGCGTCAACCTGCTGGAGGCCGCTGCAGCGCCGCTGCAGCGTCTCAACCTGATCTTCTGCCAGAACGTACTGATCTACTTTTCGCGCGAACGCCGGCGCGAACTGCTGGACGGCCTGGCGGGCCTGCTCGAACCTCACGGCTTGCTGCTGATCGGTCCCGGCGAGATCACCGGCTGGAGCCATCCCGCCCTGACGCGGGTGGCCTGGCAGGGCACGTTGGCCTATCAGCGCCGCAGTTGAGCGCACGCACATTCAGCATGCGCCGCGCGCGGTGCATCGATCCAGAGGCACACCATGCGACTTGACGAAGATCTCGACTTCACCACGCTGGGCTGGGTCAAGAGCGAGCTCGACGAGACCCTGCGTCAGGCGCGCATCGCGCTCGAGGCCTACGCACAGGATGTCTCCGACACCAGCCAGATGCGCTTCTGCGCCACCTACCTGCACCAGGTGCAGGGCACGCTGCGTATGGTCGAGTTATACGGCGCGGCCATGGTGGCCGACGAGATGGAGCAGTTGTCCAAGGCCTTGCTGGACAGCAAGGTCGCCGATCGCGAAGCCGCTTTCGCCGTGCTGATGCGCGGCATCATGCAGTTGCCCGACTACCTCGAGCGCCTGCAGGGCGGGCACCGCGACGTGCCGCTGGTGTTGCTGCCGCTGCTCAACGAACTACGCGGTTGCCGTGGCGAGATGCAGATTGGCGAGACCGCGCTGTTCATGCCCGACCTCAACGCCGAACTGCCCGGCTTCGTTCCCGGACTGACCGCCGCGCCGGCGCCGGCCGCGCAACAGCGCGCCGTGGGCGCCTTGCGCACCCAACTGCAACTGCCGTTGCTGGCCTGGATTCGCAATCAGGGCGACGCTGCGCAGCATCTCGCCACGATGCGCCAGGTGCTCGATGGCATCAGCGCGCAGTGCTACTCGCTGCCAGGGCGGCGTCTGTGGTGGATCGCCGGGGGCGTGGTCGAGGGCCTGGAACGCGGCTTGCTCAGCGAGCACAGCGTCGAGGTCAAGAAACTGATCGGCAAGGTCGATCGCAGCGTGCGCGCTCTGATCGAGGACGGCGAGAGTACGCTGGCGCGCGGCGAATCCGAGGAACTGGCCCGCAACCTGCTGTACTACGTGGCGCGTGCGCGTCCCGGCAGCGAGCGTCTGGCCGCGATCTACCATACCTATCGGCTCGACCGACTGCTGCCATCGCAGAGCGAGATCGCTCACGCCGAGGGCGCGCTGGCCGGCCACAACCGCATGCTGCTGGACACCGTGGCGCGCGCCATCCGCGAGGATTTACTGCGCGTCAAGGACGCATTGGATCTGTACCTGCGCAACGTCGAGCACGACCCGCGTCAGCTGGGTGGCGAGGCCGATACGCTAGCGCGCGTGGCCGACACGCTGGGCATGCTGGGGCTCAATGTGCCGCGCCGCGTCGTACACGAACAGCGCGAAACCATCGCCCAGATCGCCGCTGGCGCGCGTGCCGTCGACGAGGCCGCACTGCTCGATGTCGCTGGCGCACTGCTGTATGTCGAATCCTCGCTGGACGACCACATCGACCGCCTCGGCGCCGAGAGCGGCGAGGGCGGATCCCTGCAATTGCCCAAAGCCGAGGCGCGGCGCCTGCTCGAGGCCGTGCTCAAGGAGGCCTCTACCAACTTGGCGCGCATCAAGGACGATCTGGTGGCCTTCATCGAATCGCCCTGGGAGCATGCTCGTGTCGCCGCCGTGCCCACGCTGCTTGACGAGCTGATCGGCGCCCTGCGCATGCTCGACCTGCCGCGACTGCCGGCGTTGACCGAAGCCATCGGCCGTTTCGTTCACAACGAACTGCTGGTCGACCGGCGCGTGCCCACCGCCGAGCAAATGGATCTCCTGGCCGACGCCCTGGCCTCGGTCGAGTACTTTCTCGAGGCCGTGCGAGAACAGCGCCCACAACGCGAGCGCATCCTCGATGTGACCCAGCGCAGCATGGCGGCGCTGGGCTACTGGCCGGCGCCGCCGGCGCGCGCGCTGCGTGAGCCCGTTGTGCAGACTGCCGCGGCCGCGGAGTCCGCTGCCGACGCGCGCGCGGACTCGTCGCCGCGGATGTCGGATCAATACGACACCCGGCAACTGGAAGCCCGGGACGCACTGTCCGAACTGCCCGAATTGGTCCCTGCCGGTGCGCCCGAGCCGCTGCCCGACGCGGGCCCGGGCGAGTGGGTCGAGATCGAGGAGGAGATCGACGAACCCGTCGCCAGCGATGGCGTCGCGCCGCTGGTGGGATTCCGTCAGGATGGCGAGGCCGCCGACGCCGAGATTCGCGAGGTGTTCATCGAGGAAGTGGGCGAAGAAATCCAAGCGCTCAACAGCGGACTGGATGCGTGGCTGGGCAACCCCGACGACCTTGAAACGCTGCGCAACCTGCGTCGCGCCTTCCACACGCTCAAGGGCTCCGGTCGCTTGGTTGGCGCGATGGAACTGGGTGAGTTCGCGTGGAAGGTGGAAAATCTGCTCAATCGCACACTCGACCACAGTGTGCAACCAGGACCTATGGTGCAAGCGCTGGTCAAGCATGCGGTGGCCGCGCTGCCGGCGGTGCAGTCGTCGCTGCGGGGTGAAACCGCCTACGCGCCGCTGGCGGCCATCATGCTGGCCGCCGACAAGCTGGTTGGCGGCGAGGCAGCGGCGGTCGAGGACTTCATTGGCATGGGTGGTACGGCGCCACCGATCATGCAAAAGCGCACTGTTACCCGGCGCGTGTGGCGCGCGACCGGGCAGGTCGCGTCTGC
The DNA here is from genome assembly GCA_021794575.1 of Pseudomonadota bacterium. Lineage (GTDB taxonomy): Bacteria > Pseudomonadota > Gammaproteobacteria > Xanthomonadales > Rhodanobacteraceae > Metallibacterium. The sequence goes on from JAJYQO010000009.1 coordinate 38,086, forward strand.
GGCACCGGCATCGGTGTCGCCGCTGGAACCGCCGCTGGGGCCGGTGCTGCCGCCTATCGATGCGGTGCTTCTGGAAATCCTGCGCAGCGAAACCGCACAGCATCTTGAAACCCTGCGCGGCTGGCTCGACCAGCCTGGCGACGGCAGTGTGAGCGAGCCGCTGCTGCGTGCCGTGCATACGCTCAATGGCGCGATCGCAATGGTGGACATCCCGGCGGTCGGGCACGCACTGGCGCCGCTGGAGACCTACCTCAAGCGTCTGCGTGGCAGCACGCAGGCCATGCCCGCCGAAGGCCGCGCCGCGCTGGCCGAAACCGCCACGCTGATCGAAAGGGTGATGGCCGAATACGACCGGCCGCGGCCGCAGGTTCCCGATTCCGATGGGCTCGCCGCGCGCATCGCCGCGCTGCGCGATGCCTTGCCCGAGCCGGAGCAGGCACACCCCGTCTACGACGAAATCGGTGCCGAGGCGATCGACGAGACCGAACGTGCCGAAGCCGAACGTGCCGAAGCCGAACGTGCCGAAGCCGAACGTGCCGAAGCCGAACGTGCCGAAGCCGAACGTGCCGAAGCCGAACGTGCCGAAGCCGAACGTGCCGAAGCCGAACGTGCCGAGGCCGAACGTGCAGAGGCCGAACGTGCCGAGGCCGAACGTGCCGAAGCCGAACGTGCCGAAGCCGAACGTGCCGAAGCCGAACGTGCCGAAGCCGAACGTGCCGAAGCCGAACGTGCCGAAGCCGAACGTGCCGAAGCCGAACGTGCCGAAGCCGAACGTGCCGA
>JAJYQO010000009.1:38875-113900 GCA_021794575.1 Pseudomonadota bacterium
GTGCCGAAGCCGAACGTGCCGAAGCCGAACGTGCCGAAGCCGAACGTGCCGAAGCCGAACGTGCCGAAGCCGAACGTGCCGAAGCCGAACGTGCCGAAGCCGAACGTGCCGAAGCCGAACGTGCCGAAGCCGAACGTGCCGAAGCCGAACGGCATGCGGAACAGGCCGTTGAAACCTGGCTGGCCGAAGTTTCTCGTACGACGATCGGTGTACCGCCTGATGTGGCGACGGAATCTGCGGATGCGGAAACGCTGGCGGCTGATCCGCTAGCCACGCTGTTGCTGCAGGGTCTGGCCGAGATCAGGCCGGTGACACCGGAGCAGCCGACAGACGCGCATGATCGCGCACACGTTGCCGAAACGGAGCCCGAACCCGTGCCGTTCGCGGTTGTGGATACGCCGCAGCACGCGCGCCTCCCGGAGGCGCCAATACCCCAGTTCCCCGAAGATGCGCAGCCCGATGGGCACTTGGAGTTGGCGGAATCCGATCCGGATCTGCTCGAAGTGTTCGTGCAAGAAGGGCTGGAAATCCTCGACCAGGCCGACGGGCGTCTCAATGATTGGCGCGCCCAGCCGGATTTGCACGAGCCCATCATTGGGCTGCAGCGCGACTTGCACACCCTCAAGGGTGGCGCGCGCATGGCTGGAATCACGCCGGTGGGCGATCTGGCACATGCGATGGAAAGTCTCCTGGACGCAGTCGCCAGCGGTCGCAGGATGGCCGACACTGCCGTGGTTGTTTCGCTGGAACGCGGCTTCGACCGTCTGCATCAAATGGTGCAGCGCGTACAGCAGGCGCAGGCGGTGGCATTGCCCGTACAGGCGATCGCGCTGTTCGAGCGCCTGGCCGGTGTCGCGCCTCAGGATGCGGCGATGGCGCAGGACGTCGACGCACCGCGGCCCGATGTGCCGCGCGTGCCGCTGACGCCGCTGCCGCCCATCGAAGCGGAAGATATGGTGCGTGCGGCCCAGGAAATGATCCGCGTGCGTTCGGACATTCTCGACACGCTGGTCAACCAGGCGGGCGAGGTGTCGATCTATCGCTCGCGCATGGAGCAGCAGGTTTCCACGTTCCGTTTCAATCTGGTCGAACTGGAACAGACCGTCACGCGCTTGCGTGACCAGTTGCGCAAGCTGGAAATCGAGACCGAAGCGCAAATCATCGCGCGTTTCCAGCGCGAGCAGCAGATCGCGGCGCACGACAGCGCGTTCGATCCGCTCGAACTGGACCGCTTTTCGCAGTTGCAGCAGTACTCGCGCGCGCTGGCCGAATCGGTATCCGACTTGAGTTCGCTGCAGGGCCTGCTCGACGATACCGCGCGTCAGGCCGAGACCCTGCTGCTGCAGCAGTCGCGCGTCAGCTCCGAACTGCAGGAAGGCCTGATGCGCACGCGCATGGTGCCGTTCGAGGCGCAGGTGCCGTCGCTGCGACGTACTTTGCGCCAGGCAGCGCAGGAGCTGGGCAAACGCGCGCAGTTGCGCGTGGAGGGCGCGCACGGCGAAATGGACCGCACGCTGATGGAGCGCATGAAAGCGCCATTCGAGCACATGCTGCGCAACGCGGTGGCGCATGGCATCGAGCCGGCCGCCGAGCGCGTGGCGGCGGGCAAGCCCGAGGAAGGCGCGGTGGCGATCCGTGTCGGCCGTGAGGCGACCGAAGTGCTGTTGGAGGTCAGCGATGACGGCCGCGGTCTCGATCGCGACGCCATCCGCGCCAAGGCCATCGAGCGCGGGTTGTTGCGCGCCGACGCGCAGTTGTCCGATCGTGACCTGTACGCCTTCATCCTCGAAAGCGGCTTCTCCACCGCCGGCGAAGTGACGCAGATCGCCGGTCGCGGCGTGGGTATGGACGTCGTGGCCAGCGAGATCAAGCAGCTCGGCGGCTCGCTGACCATCGATTCGCAACGCGGCAGGGGCACGCGCTTCCAGGTGCGCTTGCCGTTCACCCTGGCGGTGACGCAGGCCATCCTGGTCAAGCAGGGCGAATCGGTGTTCGCCATTCCCATGACCTCGGTGCAGGGCATGGCCCGCATAGCCCGCGACGATCTCGGCGCGCGGCTGCTCGAGGACACGCCGATTTACACTTACGCCGGCGAGCGCTACGTCATCCATGAGCTGGGGCGGCTGCTCAACGTCGGCTCGCGTCGCAGCGAGGAGCCGCAATTACCGTTGCTGCTGATCCGCAGCGGCGAGTTGCGTGCCGCCGTGCATGTCGACCAGGTGATCGGCTCGCGCGAAATCGTGGTCAAGTCGGTGGGTCCGCAAGTCAGTTCGGTGCCCGGACTGTTCGGCGCCACCATCATGGGCGACGGATCGGTGGTGATGATTTTGGACCTGCCGCCGTTGGTGCGTCGCGGTACCGCGCTTGGCCAACATGCCGAGGCGGCGCGCGTGCTCGCCGAGTCCGAAGCGCCCACGCTGACCGAGGCTACGGCGCTGCGCGCGCGTCCGCTGGTGATGGTGGTGGACGACTCGATCACCATGCGCAAGGTCACCTCGCGCGTGCTCGAGCGCATGGAGATGGATGTGATCACCGCCAAGGACGGCATCGATGCGCTGGAGCGCCTGCAGGAGCGCGTGCCCGACGTTATGTTGCTGGACATCGAGATGCCGCGCATGGACGGCTACGAGCTGGCCATGCACATGAAGAACGATGTCCGCCTGAGGCAGATCCCGATCATCATGATCACCTCGCGCAGCGGCGAGAAGCATCGCCAGCGCGCGCTGGAGATCGGAGTTGAGCGCTATCTGGGCAAGCCTTACCAGGAAGCCGATTTGCTGCGCAACGTGCAGGAGGTGCTGAGTGGCCAGCACGCCTGAGCGCCGCCCGGCGGTCGCGCTGCTGTTCGACGATCAGGACAGCGGCCTGCGTCTGCGCGAGGCGCTGTGTGAGCGCGGCGCGCATATCGTACTGGAGTCCCGAGTCAAAGCGTTCGTGCCGCAGCAACTGACGGAACATGCCGCCGATGTGGTGGTGCTCAATCTCGATCCGGATGACATGGACGCGCTGGATCGCGTCGTCGACGCCCTCGATTCATCGCGGCAGCGGCTGGTGCTGAACGATGCCGAGGCCACGCGTATGCTGGCCGGATGGGACGCCGCGCGTTGGGCGCGGCATCTGGCCGCGAAGATATTGGGCACCGATGTCGATCCGCCGCGTCCGGTAGATGCCGTTCCGGTGGCGGTGTCGATTGCCGGCTCCGGTGTGGCCGCGGACGCCGTGCCATCGCACCCGGCGCCACCGGTTGCCGCGGATACGCATCCCGTCGAGCCGGCCATGAACGCTGCGCTGGCACGCGAGATCGAAACGTTTCTTGCCGATGCGGAGGCCATGACCGCGGAGCGCGTTGCCTCCGACTCGGCCGGCCCGGATGACGCCGTCGCATTCGATCCGACCGCACCGGTTGGCCATGGGTCCGACGCGCTGCGTGCCGCCATCCGCGCCCCGGCAGCGGATGCGTACGCGCCGCATGATCCGATCGTGCTGCCGGCGCATGCCGATGACGATCTCGATGCGCTGCTGGCGTCCTTCGCCGCGACCGAATCCGCGCCGGCGCCACCGGCCATGGAATCCGCGCCTGCCGTCGCGCCTACAGTTCCCGTGAAGCCCGCCCCGGACGCGGGCTCCCGCACCGTCGACATCGGCACATTCGATCTCGATGCCGTGCTCGCCGAATTGCCGGATGCACCCGCGGTGACGACACCGCCGCGCGATGACGATGACGCCGACCGCCGTGCGACGCCGGAACCGATACCCGCCGAGCGTGTGCCGCAGGCTGAAGCCTTGGCGCATCCGCAACCGGAGGCGACGACGGAGGAATTGAACAGTCTCGAACTGGATGCGTTGCTCGCCGAGATACTGCCCTCCGCACCGCCCGCGGCACCCGATGCGCAGGCGGTTCCGCCGATCCCCGCGACGCCGGACGATATTGGCGTCGATCCGCTGCTGTCCAGCCTGGCGGTCGCGCAACTGGAGTCGCTGCCGACCGAACTGCTCGATTTCGATCCTGAGACGTGGGAGCCGCCAGCTGATCCGTCATCCGCAGTGACCGCGGGCGCCGTCGCGCCGTCCGCGACGCCGTCCGCACCGGAAGCCCCGGTGCGCGTCGGCGATGCGGCGCCCGACCTCGAGCTGATGCTCGACGAGATGTTCGACCAGCCTGTCGCGCAAGCGCCGCTCGCGGCTGCGCCGGCGACGCCCGTTGCCGTGCCGGACTGGGGCCTGCTCGACGATGATGCGGCAATGACGTCGCAATCCGCCGCTGCCGGCCAGCTCTCGGCCAGCGCCGCGGCGACCATGGACCTGGACGGACTTGAACTGCTGCCCATCGGTGCCGAATCCGCGCTACCGGCGCATGGTGTCGCCACGCGCGCGCCGCAGGGTGAAGTGCGCAAAGTGGTCGTGATCGGCGCATCGATCGGCGGACCGGACGCGGTGCGCGAGTTCCTGTCCGCCCTGGCGCCCGGATTGCCGTTGCTGGTAGTGGTTGCGCAGCATCTCGACGAATCGTTCTTCGCTGGCTACGCCACACAGTTTGCGCGCGTCCTTCCACATACGGTTCACGTCGCGGCCGAGGGCCTGATCAGCGGCGCGGGCCAGGTGCTGCTGGTGCCGCCGCGCGCGCGCATCGCCATCGATCCGGGAGGCGGCGTGCATCTGTTGCCCGGCGGCGACGAACGTTACACCCCATCGATCGACGACACCTTCACGCGCATCGCTGAGGTGTTCGGGCCACGCGCCCTGGCGCTGGTGTTTTCAGGCATGGCCGGTGACGGCGTACATGGCATGGCGCGCATCGTCGAGCACGGCGGCCAGATATGGACCCAGGCAGCGTCGAGTTGCGTGGTGAGTGCAATGGTCGATGCGGCTTGTGCGGCCGGCTATAGCGTCTGCAGCGGCACCCCGGCGGAACTGGCCGGACGCCTCAATGCCGAATTTTCGCGAGGGTGAATCGATGGCACTGACCAGTTCGGAAATTCGTGGTGTGATGATTCCTGTGACCGGCGGGCGCGTGCTGTTGCCCAACGCCAGCATCGCCGAGGTCATCACCCTGACCGTGCCGGAACCGGTAGCCGGCGCGCCGTCCTGGCTGTTGGGCCGCATCCCTTGGCGCGGCTGGCGCCTGCCGCTGGTGGCCTATGCGGTATTGACCGGACTGGCCGGCGAGGAGGGCAGCGTGCATGCGCGCGTGGCCGTGTTGAAGGCGCTGGGTGCGCATCCGCGCATGCCCTACCTGGCCATGCTCACGCAGGGCTTTCCGCGCCTGGTGACGCTGACTCCGGAAGTGCTGATGCCATCCGGTAGCAGTGAGGCGCCGTCGCTCGGCGTGCGCAGCGAAGTGATGCTGCGCGATGAGCCCGCGCTGATTCCCGACCTGGCTGCGCTCGAAGCGCAATTGCTCGCGGTGCTGAAGCTCGCCGCCTGATCGGCGCCCGGCGTCGCATCCGACTGGCACCGGGCCAGGATTACAATAGGCGCTTTCCACGGAACGCCCATGAGCAACGACGCATCCGCCGGCGCGCGTTTCCGCGCCGCCCTCGCCGCCGAGAGCCCGCTGCAGGTGGTAGGCGCCATAACCGCCTATGCCGGTCTGCTGGCCACGCGCGCGGGCTACCGGGCGCTGTACCTCTCCGGCGGCGGCGTGGCCGCCAACTCGCTGGGCCTGCCGGATCTTGCCATCAGCACCATGGACGACGTGCTCACCGATGCCCGGCGCATCGTCGAGGCGACGCGGCAGCCGTTGCTGGTGGACATCGACACCGGTTGGGGCGGTGCCTTCAACATCGCCCGTACCATCCGCAGCTTCGAGCGTTGCGGCGTGGCCGCGGTGCACATCGAGGACCAGGTCGGCCAGAAACGCTGCGGCCATCGTCCGGGCAAGGAAGTAGTGACACGCGAGGAAATGGTCGATCGCATCAAGGCTGCTGTCGATGCGCGCAACGACCCCAGCTTCGTGATCATGGCACGCACCGACGCTGCCGCGGTGGAAGGGCTGGATGCCGCCATCGAGCGCGCCTGCGCCTACGCCGAGGCCGGCGCCGACATGATCTTTCCCGAGGCTATGCGCACCGTGGACGACTATCGCCGCGTCAAGGCCGCAGTGCACGTCCCGATCCTGGCCAACCTCACCGAGTTCGGTGCCACGCCGTACTTCACGCTGGATGATCTGCGCGGCGCCGGCGTGGACATCGCCCTGTACTGCTGCGGCGCCTACCGCGCCATGAACAAGGCGGCATTGAACTTCTACGAGACCCTGCGTCGCGAAGGCACGCAGCGTTCGCTGCTGCCGGTCATGCAGACGCGCGAGGAACTGTACGAGGTGCTTGGCTACCTGGCCTACGAGCAGAAGCTCGATGCGCTGTTCGGTCAGCGCAAGCCGCAGTAACGGCGCCACGCCTGCGCCCAATCTCAACGCCCGCTGCGGCGGGTGCGCACTCAAGGAGTCATCGCGATGAGTGAGAACGCCCAGAACACCCAGCAAGTCCTGCCCAAGGCCAAGAAATCGGTGGCTCTTTCCGGCGTGGCCGCTGGTAACACCGCCATCTGCACCGTCGGGCGCAGCGGCAACGATCTGCACTACCGCGGCTATGACATACACGATCTGGCCACGCGCGCCAGTTTCGAAGAAGTCGCGTATTTGCTGGTGCACGGGGTACTGCCTAACTGGTCCGAGCTCAACGCATACCGCGCGCGCCTGAAGTCGCTGCGCGGCCTGCCGCAGCCGGTGCGTGTTGCACTTGAGCAGCTACCTGCTGCAACGCATCCGATGGATGTGATGCGCACCGGCTGTTCCGTACTGGGCACCGCGCTGCCCGAGCACGCGGCGCACGGCATCGGTGGTGCGCGTGAAATCGCCGACCGCTTGCTGGCCAGCTTCGGCTCGATGCTGCTGTACTGGTACCACTACAGCCACCACGGCAGGCGTATCGACACCGAATCCGACGATGCATCCATTGCCGGGCACTTCCTGCGCCTGCTGCACGGCAGAACGCCAAGCGATGCGCATGTGCAGGCGCTGGACCGCTCGCTGACGCTGTATGCCGAGCACGAGTTCAACGCCAGCACCTTCACCGCGCGCGTGATCGCCGGCACCGGGGCCGACATGTACTCGGCCATCACCGGCGCCATCGGCGCGCTGCGCGGGCCCAAGCACGGCGGCGCCAACGAAGTGGCCATGGAGATCATCGCGCGCTATCGCAATGCCGATCAGGCCGAGACCGACATTCGCGCGCGCGTGGAGCGCAAGGAGATCGTGATCGGCTTCGGTCATCCGGTGTACACCATCGGCGATCCGCGCAATCCGATCATCAAGGAGATCAGCCGAAAATTGTGCGCCGATGGTGGTAACGCGCGGCTGTTCGAGGTGTCCGAGCGCATCGAGCAGGTGATGTGGAGCCTGAAGCGCATGTTCCCCAATCTCGACTGGTACTCGGCCAGCGCCTATCACATGCTGGGCGTGCCCACGCCGATGTTCACGCCGCTGTTCGTGATCGCGCGCACCTCTGGCTGGGCCGCGCACGTGATCGAGCAGCGCGAGGATGGCAAGATCATCCGCCCCAGCGCCAACTACACGGGGCCGGAAGACAGCGCTTACGTACCGATCGAAAAACGCTGAGCGTGGACGGCGCGACCTACAGCCGCGCCGCCAGCCGCGTACCCTGGTCGATCGCGCGCTTGGCGTCGAGTTCGGCGGCGATGTCGGCACCGCCGATGCAGTGCGCCGGCACACCGCGCGCGGCTAGCGCATCGGCCAACTCGCGACGCGGCTCCTGCCCGGCGCAGATCACCACATGGTCGACTGCCAGCACGCGATCCTTCTCGTCCAGGCGAATGTGCAGGCCGGCGTCATCGATGCGCTGGTACTGCACGCCGCCCAACATCCGCACGCCCTTGGCCTTGAGCGTGGCGCGATGCACCCAGCCGCTGGTCTTGTTCAGGCGCGCGCCGGGACGGCCGGTGCTGCGCTGAAGCAGCCATACCTCCCGCACCGGCGGCTCGGGAGCGGGTTTGAGCAGCGCGCCGCGTGCCGCGAGCGTCATGTCCACGCCCCATTCGCGCGTCCAGCGCGCGATGTCGGTGCTGGGCGAGGGCGCGGGTTGCACGAGGAACTCGGCGACGTCGAAGCCGATGCCGCCGGCGCCGACGATGGCGACGCGCGGCCCGACGGCGGCAGCGCTTGCCAATACGTCGAGGTAACTCAATACCTTGGTGTGATCTTCGCCGGGAATGCCGGCGCCTCGCGGAATGACACCGGTGGCGACGACCACCGCGTCGAAGCCGGCGGCCAGATCATCGACCGTGGCCGCATGGCCCAGCCGCAGCGCGACACCGCTCTGCGCCAGGCGATGGCCGAAATAGCGCAGCGTCTCGGCGAACTCCTCCTTGCCCGGAATGCGCACGGCCAGGTTGAACTGGCCGCCGATGCGCTGCTCACGCTCGAACAGGGTCACCGCATGTCCGCGTTCGGCCAGCGTCGTGGCGCAGGCGAGACCTGCAGGCCCCGCGCCGACGACCGCATAGCGCTTTTTCCGTGAGGCCGGCGCGATCACCAGTTCGGTCTCGTGACAGGCGCGCGGATTGACCAGGCACGAGGCGCGCTTGTTCTCGAACACGTGGTCCAGGCATGCCTGGTTGCAGGCGATACAGGTATTGATGTCGGCCGCGCGTCCGGCGCGCGCCTTGGCGACCCAGTGCGGATCGGCCAGCAGCGGCCGCGCCATCGATACCATGTCGGCGTCGCCCGCGGCCAGCACGCGCTCGGCCACATCGGGCATGTTGATACGGTTGGTAGTGATCAGCGGAATCCGCACCTCGTCCTTCAGCCGTCGCGTCACCCAGGCGAATGCCGCGCGCGGCACGCTGGTGACAACGGTCGGCACATGCGCCTCGTGCCAACCGATGCCGGTGTTGATCAGCGTCGCGCCGGCCGCCTCGACCGCCTTAGCGAGCTGCACGATCTCATCCCACGATTGTCCGCCCTCGACCAGGTCCAGCATCGACAGGCGATAGATGACGATGAAGTCCGGTCCCACGCGCTCGCGCGTGCGGCGCACGATCTCCACGGCGAACCGCATGCGGTTCGCGTAGGGTCCGCCCCAGCAGTCCGTGCGGCGGTTGCTGCGCGCGGCGAGGAACTGGTTGATCAGGTACCCCTCCGAGCCCATCACCTCGACGCCGTCGTATCCGGCCATGCGCGCCAATGCCGCGCAGCGCGCGAAGTCTTCGATCGTGCGTTCGACGCCGCGCGCCGTGAGCGCGCGCGGGGTGAACGGCGTGATCGGCGATCGGATTCTCGACGGTGCCACCGACAGCGGGTGGTAGCCGTAGCGCCCGGCATGCAGGATCTGCAGGCAGATGCGGCCGCCCTCGGCGTGCACCGCGCGCGTGATCCGGCGATGGCGAGCGACGTGCCAGGGCATCGACAATCGCCCCGAAAACGGCTTGATCCAGCCCTCGATATCGGGGGCGATGCCGCCGGTCACCATCAACCCGACGCCGCCGTGCGCGCGTTCGGCGAAGTAGGCCGCCAGCTTGTCGTAGTCGCGCGCGCGGTCTTCGAGGCCCGTATGCATCGAGCCCATCAGCACGCGGTTGGGCAGGGTGGTGAAGCCGAGATCGAGCGGTGCGAACAGGCGGGGGTAGGCGGTCATGGCGCGAGAGATTCAAACGGTCGTTTGATCATGGCGCCGCACGCGCAGGCGAGCAAGCGCGGCATGCATGCCGCGTCGTGGGATCAACGCTCGTCGTTGGTGTCCTCGGGGCGGAACTCGAGCAGGTCGCCGGGCTGGCGCTGCAGCGCAGCGCAGATGGCGGCCAGGATCTCGAAGCGCACACCCTTGACGCGGCCCTGCTTCAGCAGCGAGAGATTGGCCTAGGTGATGCCGATGCATGCGGCAAGATTCTTCGATCTCGTCTTGCGCCGCGCCAGCATCACGTCGAGGTTGATGATGATCGGCATCAGACGAACGCGCGATTTTCTTCGTTGGCGCGGGCGCCTTCGCGCACCATGCCGGCCACCGTGTAGCGCAACAGGATCGCGATGATGGAGGCAAGCAAGTCGATGCTGAAGGTCACCGAAGGGCATCATCCGACTCGTGACCTGGCCCCACGCCGCTGCATCAACCACGCACCGCCGCAGATCACCACGACCAGGGCGACTTCCAGCGCGTAGCCCGCCCATGCGCGCATGGCGAACCAGGTCTTTACCAGCAAGTCGTGGCTGAGCATGCGTCCGGCGGTCCAGGCTATGGCGGCGGCGCCGACGTAGACGACAGCCGGAAAGCGTTCGATCAATTTCAGGATCAGCGTCGAGCCCCACACCACCAGCGGCACGCTGACCAGCAGACCGATGACCACCAGCGATAGATGGCCATGTGAAGCGCCGGCGATGGCCAGAACGTTGTCGAGGCCCATCAGCGCATCGGCGATGACGATGGTCTGCATCGCCGACCAGAAGCCCGCCGCGGGCTTGATCGCGTGTCCGCCATCGTCCTGGCGCAGCAGTTTCCATGCGATGGGCAGCAGCAGCAGGCCGCCGGCCAGCATCAGGCCGGGTAGCTTCAGCAGCCACACCACCACCGCGGTCATTGCAACGCGCACCGCGATGGCGCCCAACGTGCCCCAGAAGATGGCCTGTTTTTGCAGGTGCCTGGGCAAATTGCGCGCGGCCAGCGCGATGACGATGGCGTTGTCGCCGGCCAACACCAGGTCGATCACGATGATGCTGAGCAGACCCGACCAGAAAACGGTATTGAGGACGTCCATGCAGACTCCGGCGCGCGTGCACGGCAGCAAACAGCGGGCGCGCGGCCGCCGCGGGCTGCCCAGCGTCTCGCCCGTGGTCCGGCTTGCCGGCCGGCCCCCGCGACGACCGGAGCCTGTAGGCTCGTGATGGCGGCCGGCGCGCTGGGAAACCGCGCGCGGTTTCCGAGGAGCTACTCCCGATGGGAGGCAGGCGCGAAGTGTTGGTGCGCGCGGCCGCGCGGTCAAGCACTTTGGTTATGCATTGCCATCGAAGCGGAATGCGTGCAGCGCCAGAGTGCCGTATTCCCAGGCTTCGTGGATTGGTGCGCCCGCAGCGCCGGCCGCGCCCCAGGCCACGAAGAGCGGCAATAGATGCTCGTGTGTCGGATGGGATTGTCGCGCGTAGGGCGCCCGCGCCAGCCAGTCCTGTGCGGCATCGGCCTGGCCCGAGCACACGCGCTCGGCCAGCCACTGCGCGAACGCATGCGCCCACGCGGCGGGTTCAGCATCGCGGTTATGCCAGTCCAACGCGCCAAGGTTGTGCACGAACCCGCCCGAGCCGATGACAAGTACGCCCTCGTTGCGCAGCGGCGCTAGCATCTGGCCCAGCGCGTAATGCCAGCGCGCGTCGCGTTGCGGACTGATGCTGAGCGCCAGCACCGGAATGTCGGCCGTGGCGAATACGCGCCGCAGCGGCACCCAGACGCCATGATCGAAGGGCATGGCTCGATCCGGCACGGCTTCGAGACCCGCGGCACGCAGCCGTTCCACGACTTGCTGTGCCAGCGCGGGCGCACCCGGAGCCGGATAACGCAGTGCATACAGCGCTGCGGGGAAACCGCCAAAGTCGTGCAGCGTGGCCGGCGCTGCGCCGGCACTCAGGCGGGGTGCTGCGGCCAACGCGTGCGCCGAGGCCACCAGTACCGCGCGCGGCCGCGGCAGGTGCACGGCAAGTCCATCCAGCCAGCGGCCGGTGACGCTGTCTTCCAGCGCCAGCAGGGGCGAGCCGTGCGAGACGAACAGGCTGGGCAAGGCGGTGGGGTAGGGCACTGTGCTCATGAGCCCATCATGGGGCAGGCGCGCTTCGGCACCAGATCGAAGACGCGAATGAGTTGTTGCGTGGGCGGCAACAGCCGGCGGCGCAGCCGTGTCTGGCACAATGGCGGGCTGTCCCGCCGCCATACGCGCAAGGAAACACCCCATGTCCCAGCAGGATATCCGCTCCGCCCAGCGTCCCGCGCCCGATGCGCCGATGGTGGCCATCGCCGACTATGTGGCCGACACCGAGGTCACCTCGCCGGAGGCCTACGAAACCGCGCGCTACATGCTGATGGACTCGCTGGGCTGCGCGCTGCTGGCGTTGCAGTTTCCCGAGTGCGTCAAGCATCTCGGTCCGGTGGTGCCCGGAGCCACGATGCCCGGCGGTGTGCGCGTGCCCGGCACCAGCCACGAGCTCGATCCGGTGCAGGCAGCCTTCGCCATCGGCACGCAGATCCGCTGGCTGGACTTCAACGACACCTGGCTGGCGGCGGAGTGGGGACATCCATCCGACAATCTCGGCGCCATCCTCGCGGTGGCCGATTACCTCAGCCGTAAGGCCGAGCGCGAGGGGGGCGCGCCGCTGACCATGCGCCAGGTGTTGCAGTATGCGATCAAGGCGCACGAGATCCAGGGCGTGTACGCGTTGCAGAACAGCTTCAATCGCGTCGGGCTGGATCACGTCATCCTGGTGCGCCTCGCGTCCACCGCGGTCGCCACACACATGCTGGGTGGCGACAAGGACGCGATCGTCAGCGCCGTCTCGCACAGCTGGATCGACAACGGTGCGCTGCGCACCTACCGGCATGCGCCCAACACCGGACCGCGCAAGAGCTGGGCCGCGGGCGACGCCTGCCGGCGCGCGGTGATCCACGCGCTGAACGCCGTGGACAAGGGCGTGGTCGGCTATCCCTCGGCGCTCACCGCCAAGACCTGGGGTTTCTACGACGTGGCGTTCAAGGGCAAGGCCTTCGAGTTCGAACGTCCGTTCGGCAGCTACGTGATGGAAAACGTACTGTTCAAGATCAGTTATCCGGCCGAGTTCCACGCGCAGACCGCAGTCGAGTGCGCGATGCAACTGCATGCACAGGTGGCCGGGCGGCTCGACCAGATCGAGCGCATCGAGATCGAAACCCAGGAAGCTGGTGCCCGCATCATCGACAAGACCGGACCGCTAGCCAACTATGCCGATCGCGATCATTGCATCCAGTACATGGTGGCGGTGCCGCTGATCTTCGGCCGCCTGACCGCCGAGGACTACGGCGATGCCGTGGCCGCCGATGCGCGCATCGACGCCCTGCGTGCAAAGATGACAGTGCGCGAGAATCCGCAATTCACGCGCGACTATTTCGATCCGGATAAGCGCTACATCGGCAATGCGGTGCAAGTGTTCTTCAAGGATGGCAGCCATACGGCAAAGATTTCGATCGACTACCCGATCGGTCACCGCAAGCGCCGCAATCAGGGTATTCCGGTGCTGCTGCGCAAGTTCGAAGGCGCCTTGCGCAGTCGGCTTTCGCGCCAGCGCGCGGATCGCATCCTCGAAGTTTGTTCCAGCACGGAACGTTTCGATGCCATGCCGGTGCACCGGTTTATGGACTTGTTCGCCGTGTAATCAGGCGTTCACGCCGTTATCGCGCGATTGACGCAAAACTGAACGGGCTTCACAGTTTCGGCTGGAATTGTTTGTTTTTTGCTAAGCTGTTTGCGTTGCCTTCGGGTGATCCGGCTGATCGGCTGCAAGGAAACACGCGTGGCGCCGACGCCGACCTGAACGGGCGCGACAACCAACTAGGAGACCGCGATGAAAAGAAAGAGCCTCTACGCTCTGATCGCACTGGCCGTGACAGGTGCCGGTATGGGCACTGCGCAAGCCGTGGATTATGGCAACTGGTACATAGCGCCGCGCCTCGGCGTACTGGTGCCCGATTCCAAGCGCGATACCCAGAACTCGGTCCTGGGAGGATTGGGTGTCGGCTTCTGGGCTACCCCGAACTTCGCGGTGGATCTGGAATACACACTGACCGACGCCAACTACAAGTCCAGCTCGCCATTTGCCACGCACAGTTGGCAGACGCAGAGCCTGGGCGTGACCGGCCGTTATTTCTTCGGGAGTCAGCAGGGCTACTCGGGCTGGCGTCCGTTCGTGGCCGGCGGACTCGGCATGTACGGCTATGACGCGTTCATGACTCATGCGGGCTGGGGTCCGGGATTCCTGGTGGGTGGTGGCGTGCAGCGCGCGCTGACCGATCGCGTCGCCCTGCGTGGCGAGATCGACTACCGCTGGAACCGCGACCGCGTGTCCCTGCCCGGCACCACCAATTACGGCGACTGGGCGGCCACGCTGGGTCTGGTGATTTCGATGGCGCCGCCGCCTCCGCCTCCGCCTCCGCCTCCGCCTCCGCCTCCGCCGCCTCCTCCTCCGCCGCCTCCGCCGCCGCCGCCCCCGCCTCCGCAGCCGGCTGCGCACACGGTGGTGATCGAACTGCGTGGCGTGCACTTCCAGTTCGGACGCCCGATGCCGGGACAGACCGACGTGAATGGCATCCTCAACAAGCCGGTCGGTGATTCAGTGGCCATCCTCGACCAAGCCGCCGATACGCTGAAGCGCTACCCGGACATGCAGGTTCAGATCGACGGCTACACCGATTCGATCGGCTCGCAAGCCTACAATCTGAAGCTGTCCGAACGTCGTGCCGAGTTCGTCAAGAACTACCTGATCGCCCACGGCGTATCCGCCTCGCAGATCGTCGCTGCCAAGGGCTACGGCAAGGAAGACCCGAAGGCGAGTAACGCCACGGCCGATGGTCGCGCGCAGAATCGCCGTGTCGAGTTCAAGGTGGAAAACCCGAACCAGATGAGCCAATAACGATCCCGTTCAGGTGGTCAATGCAAAAAGCCCGGCGCAAGCCGGGCTTTTTCTTGGGTCGCATGACTGGACGCGAAACGTGGATCGCTCCGCTGCAGGCGGCTCAGTCTGCCTTGCGGAATCGATAATGCCCGACCAGCCACTCCTTGCCGCCGTCGTAGCCGAACAGCTCGGCGCAAGCCATCCAGAACATGCGCCAGCGCTGCCACCAGCGTCGCGCGTCGTCGCCATACACCGCCTCGAACAAAGGCATCAACCGGTCGCGAGCGCGGTCCTGCCTGGCCAGCCAGGCGTCCGCCGTGCGCTGGTAATGGGTGCCAGGCACTCGCCAGGTCTGTTCGATCGACAGGTCATCGGCGAAGCGCAGCAGTGTGTCCTGTGCCGGCATCAGGCCGCCGCTGAAGAAGTAGCGTCCCATCCAGTCGTCTTCACCGTCACGCTCGAACGGGTAGGCCAGAGCGCGATGGCAGAAGATGTGCACGAACAGCCGTCCCTGCGGACGCAGCCAGCCGGCGATGCTGTTCAACAGCACCGCGTAGTTGCGCACGTGCTCGAACATCTCGATCGACACCACGCGATCGAAGGCCTGCGCACGCAGCTCGAGTTGGTTGACGTCGCAAGTGATGATCTCGATATTGCCGAGGCCGCGCTGCGCCGCGACGGCCATGATGAATTCACGCTGTGAACGAGAATTGGACACGCCGGTGATGCGCGCGCTGGGATAACGTTCGGCCATCCACAGTGTGAGCGATCCCCAGCCGCATCCCAGTTCGAGGATGTCCTGACCATCGGCCAGTTCGGCACGCGTGGCGTAGAGGCGCAGCATGGCCTCCTCGGCATCCGCCAGCGTACTGTCGGTGCGCTCGAAGTAGCAGCACGAGTACTTGAGGCGCGGGCCAAGGCAATGCCGGAAGAACGCGGTGGGCAGCTCGTAGTGCTGGGCATTGGCCAGATCCGTGTGCACGGCCAGTGGCGAGTCGCGCAGGGTCGCCAGCAGGGCAGCCTGGCGGGCGTCGGTCGCTTCCGTC
This sequence comes from Pseudomonadota bacterium, assembly GCA_021794575.1. Classification (GTDB taxonomy): domain Bacteria; phylum Pseudomonadota; class Gammaproteobacteria; order Xanthomonadales; family Rhodanobacteraceae; genus Metallibacterium. The sequence goes on from JAJYQO010000009.1 coordinate 54,554, forward strand.
CCATCACGCGATTCTTCGCGCAGTCGCGCCGTGCACAGGCGCCGTATGCCGGCGCGCACCAGTCTGTCCGGAATCCAGCCCGATTCGGCCAGCGCAACGGTGCCGAAGGGTTCGCGTTGCTGATGCAGACGCGCGGTGGTCGTGCTCATCGATTTCTCTCGCGCGAAGGTGGGGCTCGCTTGGGGAACCATGGAATGAACATGCTGGTGTCGCGCTGGTAATCGCGGTACTCCTCGGAGCGGCTGCGCAGCGCCTGCGCCTCGACAAATGGAACGCCCGTCACCCAGAGCAGCGAAGCCAACATCAGCAGCGGACCGATCAACGAGAGCACGAAAAGTCCGCCTTCCCATGCCAGTAACACATAGGTGAACCAGTGCAGCCATTCGAAGAAATAGTTGGGATGACGTGAATATTTCCACAGGCCAATACGGCAGGTACGTCCGTGATTCCCGGCTTCGGCGCGGAACTCGGCAAGTTGGTGATCGGCCAGGGCTTCGCCGCCGATGCTGATCAACCAGATCGCGATCGCGGCCAGCAGCAGCGGCGACAGCCGCATCGCCGGATTCTGCGCGGCCGCGCAAAAGGGCAGCGAGAACAACGTGGTGAGCACGGCCTGGAACTGGAAAAACAGGAAAAACTTGCCTTGGCGGTCAGCCCAGTGCTCGCGCAGAAACCGGTAGCGTCCGTCCTCGTCTTCATTGAGCACGCGCACGAGCAGGTGCATGGCCAGGCGAAAGCCCCAAAATCCGCCCAGGGTGGCAACCAGGAAACGTGCCAGCAGGCCGCCCGAACCGATGCTGGCGTAATACAGCGCGCTGGCGCTCATGGTGGCGGACCAGATCACGTCGGCGATGCCGGCGTTGCGCGTGCGCACTTGCACCAGCCAGCCCAGCGTCATGCAGATCGCGCTGGCCAACCAAACCCAGAACACCGGCATCCAGTCAATGCCCATGGCCATGCGCCCCACGCAGATGAAGATGGCGGGCCGCACTGCCGGTGTCGGAGAGTCGCATCAAATACAGCATCAGCGGCATCGCCAATAGCCAGGTCGCCGCCAGCGCCAGCCAGGCCGGCAGCATGCCTTGCGGGAAGCTCAGCACGCCGAACTGCAGTGCCGCGGTCATGTAACTCAGCGGCGCCAGCAGCGCGCCCAATGCGCCGGCCAGCCGCGGACGCCCATGCAGGATGGTCAGTCCGTCGCGCAGGCTCAACGCAAACGCCACCCAGATCAGCCCGATCCAGGCCGGCGCCAGTGTTGCCGATGGCCAGGGCAATGCGTAACGCAGGATGCCCGTGGTCACCAGCAGGGACTCCATCGCAAAACCCACGATGCCAACCTGCACGGCGTGGATCGCATCGCTGCGCCAGCCCGCGTGCGTGCCCACCGTGAAGCGCACGCCGACGAACAGCACGAAAGCCAGTGGCGCGGCGGCCTGCCAGCCATGCTGCGCACCCAGGATGCAGGTCAACCAGAATGCCTGATAGGCCACCCAGAGCAGCAGAATCCTCACGTCGCATCCGCCACTTGCGGCAGCCATGGTGCGGCGGACGTGCGCGTGCGGTGCAGCAGCAGCTGCACGTCGCCCAGCGCCTGTTCGCGGAAGCCCGCTTCACAATAGGCCAAGTAGAACTCCCACATGCGCACAAAACGTTCGTCGTAGCCCAGCGCGCGCACCTCGGGCAGGCGTTGCAGAAAGCGCTTGCGCCATGTCTGCAGCGTCAGTGCGTAACTGGGACCGATATCCTCGAGGTTGACCAGGCGCAGGTCGCCGGCACGGGCGATGGCGCCGCTCAACGCGCCGACGCTGGGAATGAAGCTGCCCGGAAAGATGTGGCGCTTGATGAAGTCCACCTCGCGCAGTGCCTTGGCGTAGCGCCGATCCTCGATGGTGATGGCTTGCACCAGCGCGGCGCCATGCGGCTCGAGCAGTGCGGCGATGCGTTGAAAGTACAGGTCGAGATACTGGTGGCCGATCGCTTCGACCATCTCGATCGACACCAGCTTGTCGTAGCGGCCGCCTAGATCCCGGTAATCGGCCAGCAGAACCTCGATCCGGTCCGTCAGTCCGGCGGCGGCGATGCGCGCACGCGCGAGTTCGTACTGTTCGCATGAAATGGTGGCGGTGGCAACGCGACAGCCGTATTCACGCGCGGCATGTATGGCGAAGCCGCCCCAGCCGGTGCCGATCTCGAGCACACGATCGCCGGGCTGCAGGTCGAGCTTGCGGCAGATGCGCTCGAGCTTGCGCCGCGAGGCGGATTCCAGAGTCTCGTCCGCGCGCGCGAAGACGGCCGAGGAGTACATCATGTCGGGGGACAGGAACAGCTCGAACAACGCGTTGCCCAAGTCATAGTGCGCGGCGATATTGCGCCGGCTGCCGCTGCGCGTATTGCGCTGCAGCATATGCCACGCACGCAGGACCACGCCGGCTGCGCGCGTGATGCCGCTGTCGATCGCATCCAGCCGGTCGCGGCTGCGCACCAGCATGCGCAACAGGGCGACCAGATCGTCGCTGCGCCATAGACCGTCCATGTAGGCCTCGCCAGCGCCGATACTGCCGGCGGTGGCGATGCGCCAGTAGAAGTCGGCGTCCAGTACCTCGATCCGCGCACGCGGTGCGTCGGCATCGCCGCGCCCGAGCCGCTGCGTGCCCAGGGCGTCGTCGAGTTCGATCCGGGCCTCCGGCAAGTCGTGCAGTTGCGCGAGCAAGCGTGCGCGCAGGATGCGCGTCAACGCGGCCGTGGGCTGGGTGCGGTGTTGCGGCAGATCGAGACTTGGTGTGCTCATGGCGTGCCTTGGTCGGCATGGTGGACGCGCTTGCGGCGTGCGATCTCGGGGTGATCGTGCACCGGGTTACGTCGCAGAAAGATCAAGAGCGCTTGCCAGTGGATGGCTGCGATCACCTTCAACGTCATCGCCGGGTAGCGCAGCAGGACCGCGGCAAGGCCGTGCGCGTCCAGCGGCCGGCGCTTCAGATTCAAGCTGGCGTCGAACTGGCGCTGACCTTCATGCAGCACATCCATGTGCACCAGCAAATCGGATCCTGGCGGCGTCAGTGTCCAGGTGTATTCGCAGTCCATCGACATGAAGGGCGAGACGTGGAAACGCTTGCCGAAGCGCCAGCGCAGGGCACGGCCATGCGTCTGCGCAGTGCCGACCCCCAGCACGTAGGCGTGGCGCTCGCGCCAGGGCGTGTTGGTGATTTCGGTCACGATGGCCTGCAATGTGCGGCCATCTTCGGCGTAGCAGTAATAGAAGCTGGCCGGATTAAACACGTAGCCGAAGTAGCGTACGTGGGTGAGCAGACGGATCGGTCCGCGCGGGTAGATGCCGATATCGCTGAGCACCCGCATCCGCACCGCTTCGTCCAGCGGCACATCGGCCGGGCCGAGGTAGTCGGTGCGCCTGAACACAGCGAGGTTGGAGCGCTGCACCGACCACAGCCAGCGTCCGGTAAACACCCGATCGATTTCGGCAAGATCGAGGTACAGCATAGCGATGCGGTAACGGAACGCGTGCGCGCGCGGCAAGTGGCGCCGGTGCCTGACCCAGCCGGTGTAGATCGCGCTGGCGAAGGCCGGCGCGGCGTCGGTCTTGGAAAGCATGTGCGGCGATGGCCGCGAGGTCGCCACCGGCAGACTCACGACGCGGCGGTCCGGCGCATGGGTGCATCGCTGCTGGGCGAGAGCGCGGCCCGGCTGGCGCTGTGGAACCCCTGCAGCGGCCAATGCACGCCTAGCGCGTGCGCGACGTCGACGGCGCTGCGCAGTCCATCCTCGTGGAAGCCGAAACCCCAGTAGGCACCGGCGTACCACGTGTTGCGCCGGCCCTGGATTTCAGCCTTGCGCTCGCGTGCGCGCACCGAGGCGTGGTCGTACACCGGATGCGCGTAGTGCATGCGCCGCAGGATCTTGCGCGGGTCTATGCGTACGCTGCTGTTGAGGCTGACGCAGTAAGGCTCGGGTGTCTGCAGCGATTGCAGGATGTTCATGCAGTAGGTCACGGCATAGGGCCGGTCGGATTGCGCCGGTATCAGCACGTTCCAGGCGGCCCAAGCCTTGCGCCTGCGCGGCAGCAGGCGGGCGTCAGTGTGCAGGATCACCTCATTGGTCTGGAACGCGATATTGCCCAGAATGTCGCGCTCCAGTGCGTCGGCATCATCCAGCAGCGCCAGCGCTTGATCGCTGTGGCAGGCCAGTACCACCTGGTCGAAGCGTTCCTCGCCCGCGATGCTCAGCACCCGCACTCCGGCATGCGTGCGCTGCACGCGGTGCACCGGACAGGCCAGGCGCTCGTCGACGCGCCAGCGCTGGCGCAGGGCATCGACATAGCGCTGCGATCCGTCTCGCACCACTCGCCATTGCGGCCGATCCTCGACCTGCAGCATGTGGTGGTTGGCCATGAACCGCACCAGATGCTGCATGGGGAACTGCAGGATCTGTGTGCCGGGCGCCGACCACAACGCCGCGGCCATGGGCACCAGGTGCTCGTCGCGGAAAGCGGCGCCGTAGCGGTTGGCGTACAGCCATTCGGCTAGCGTCGGTCCGGGGCCCTGCTGTTCGAGCAGCGCGGGGGCCTCGCGGTAGAAGCGCAGAATCTCGCGCACCATGCCGATGAAGCGCGGCGAGAGCAGGTTGCGGCGCTGACAGAACAGCGTATCCAGCGAAGCTGCGTTGTACTCCAAGCCGTTGGCCTCGTTGCGCACGGCGAAGCTCATCGTGGTGGGCTGGCTGGCGACGCCGAGATCGTCGAACAACCGCGTCAGCAGCGGATAGTTGTCAGGGTTGAAAACGATGAAGCCGCTGTCCACCGCGTGCGTCGCGCCGGCCTGCGAAACATCATGCGTGTGGGTGTGGCCGCCCAGATAGGCATTGCCCTCGAACAGCGTGACCGCATGCTGTTGCGACAGCAGCCAGGCGCTGCCCAGTCCGGCGATGCCCGAGCCGATGACGGCGATACGCATGACTCAGCTCCGCCCCATGCGGCGCAATCCAGCCGGCACCGGTCGCAGATCACGGATGATGCCCAGCAGCGCCAGCGCGCGCAGGCCGTAATAGGTCACGTCGATCTCCCACCAGCGAAATCCCTGCCGCGCCGACCCCGGGAAAAAGTGGTGGTTGTTGTGCCAGCCTTCGCCAAAGGTCAGCAGCGCCAGCAGCCAGCTGTTGCGGCTGTCGTCGCGTGTGTCGTAACGGCGGCGTCCGAAGCGGTGGGCGATGGAATTGATGGTGACCGTGACGTGAAACAGCAGCACCGTGGAGATACAGAAGCCCCACACCAGCAACTGTCCGCCATCGGTGTGCAACTGCGGTGCGACGCGCGCCAGCCACGCGCCGAGTGCATACAGGCCCATCGCCAGGGTTGCGGGTACGGCGACGTCGTAGCGATCCAGCCAGCACAACTCGGGATAGCGCTGCAGGTCGGAGACCGCGCGCAGGTCCGGACGGAATCCGCTGCGGCTCAGGAACCAGCCCATGTGACTCCACCAGAATCCGCGTCTTGGCGAGTGCGGATCGCGCCCGGTATCCGCGTGCTTGTGATGGTGGCGGTGGTGTGCCGCCCACCATAGCGGGCCGCGCTGCACGGCGCTGGCACCCACCACAGCGAAGATGAACTGTATCGCGCGCGAAGTGCGGAATGCCCGGTGCGCGAAGTAGCGGTGGTAGAAACCGGTGATGGCGAACATGCGCACGGCGTACAGCGTCAGCGCCGCGCAGACGGCGGTCCAGGACACGCCCACCCAGAGTACCGCGATGCACGACAGATGCAGTGCCGCGAACGGCAGTACTCGCATCCAGTCGACGCGTTCGTCGGCAGCCGCGGCGGGCTCGTCATCCACGGTGGTGTCGAACCAGCGGTGCAGCGCAGTCAGCCACGGTGTTCGGGATGGCGATGGGCGTGTGGGATCGTTGACGGACATGGATTGCACTCGGACGTTGCGATGAGTGTTCCGGCACCGTGGTGAAGGTCCAGTGAGACGAACCGGTGAGACGGGCGGTGTACGGTCGACGCGATGCTAGGCTCTGGGCGATGCGCAAACCTGCCAAACCCGTCGCCGCCGTGCGCGCACAGCCACGCCATGGCCTGGCGCGCGAGATTTCGCGGCGTGGCGCGTGCTCGCGCAGCCAAGCCGAGATCGCCGTGCGTGAAGGTCGCGTGCGTGTAGAAGGTCGGCTGATTCGCGACCCACAACACGCCTGCACGGCGCACACGCGCATCGAGATGGACGCCGCGCCGGTGCGTGCGGTACAGCGCGTGTACGTGGCCCTGCACAAACCGCGCGGAATCGTGACTACCGCGCGCGACGAGCGCGGACGCGACAGCGTCTATGCACTGCTGCAGGGTGCGGACCTGCCCTGGCTGGCTCCGCTGGGACGGTTGGACAAGGCCAGCGAAGGCCTGCTGCTGATGAGCAACGACAGCGCATGGGCGGCGGCGTTGATCGCGCCGGCGCAGCGCGTGCCGAAAATTTACCGTGTGCAGGTGCGCGGCGTGCCCGATGCCGCGGCGCTCGCGGCCATGCGCTCGGGCGTGACGGATCGCGGGGAGCATCTGGCCGTTGCCGCCGTGACGCTGCTGCGCAGCGGCGGGCGCACGGCCTGGATCGAATGCGTGCTGGAGGAAGGCCGCAATCGCCATCTGCGCCGGCTGCTGGCTGCGCTGGGCTTCGAGGTTCTGCGCTTGCTGCGCGTGGCGATCGGACCGCTAGCGCTGGGCGATCTGCCGCGCGGCGCATGGCGCCCACTTTCGGCGGCGGAGGTCGCGGCGCTGGCGGCGGCGGCCGGCCTTACAGCCAGCCCAGACTGCGCAGCACCATCACCAGCAGCAGTCCGAAAATCGCCAGCAGCAGCAGCGCGCGCAACCGGCCCAGCGCGCGCTGCCCGCGGCTCTGGCGCGGCGTGCTGAACTCGAGGCCGGCCGCGAAACGCTGCGGCTCCGGGTCGATGCCGATGCCGCGCAGCAGTTCGCGCGCGCGTGGCAAGTCGGCGCCATTGGCCACCCACACTTTCGGCCAAGACCGCGTGTCGACGTCGCGGAAGCTGGGCCGGCTGTAGCTGGCGCGATGGTAGACCGGGCGATCGGTCACGCGCGTCTCGATGCCGTGCTCATCCAGCAGCGCTACCAGACGCTCGATGTTCTCCAGCCGTGGCGAAGTGTAGATCTGGCGCATGTCAGTCGGCGCGGTGCATGCGGATCAGGCCTTCCTGCGCAGTCGATGCCACCAGCCGTCCATCGCGCGCATAGATCATGCCGCGCGCCAGCCCGCGCGCGCCCTGGGCGCTGGGACTGTCGCAGCTGTAAAGAAGCCATTCGTCGACGCGGAACGGGCGATGGAACCACAGCGCGTGATCCAGGCTGGCCATCTGCACCTCGTGACTGAGGTAGGAAATGCCGTGCGGGAGAGTAGCGGTGCCGATCAGGTGGAAGTCGGAGGCGTAAGCCAGCATCGCCCGCTGCAGCAGCGCATCGTCCGGCGCGCGCCCACCCAGGCGGAACCAGACTTGCTGGAACGGCGGCCGCTTGGCCGGGTGCAGTTCGTCGCGCGGGTACACCGGCCGGAACTCGAACGGCCCGCGTCGGGTCAACCAGCGCTGCAGTTTTTCAGGCAGTTGCGCCAGTTCCTCGGCTGAAACCTGCGCGCCGGGTTCCAGGTCGTCCGGACTCGGCACCTCGGGCATGCCGAGCTGGTGCTCGAAACCGGATTCCTCGACCTGAAATGAGATCGAGCCGTTGAGTATGGGTTGACCGTGCTGGATGGCTAACACGCGGCGTGCCGAAAAGCTGTGCCCATCGCGCAGCCGCTCCACCAGATAGACGATGGGCGCCTCGATGTCGCCGGCACGCAGGAAATACCCGTGCAGCGAATGCGCCACGCGGCGCGGGTCCACCGTCTGCTGCGCGGCGGACAGCGCCTGACCCAGCACCTGTCCGCCGAAGACGTAACGGGTGCCGATGTCGCGGCTCTGGCCGCGGAACAGGTTGTCTTCCAGGCGCTCGAGGTTGAGCAGCGCGGTGAGTTCGTCGGCCAGTGCCTGGGTCATGTGCGAATTACGGTGGGCGTGCGGGACCAGTATAGCGGCGGGCGTTCAGCGCTCCCGGGCCGCGTGCAGGCGCGCTTGCAGCGCCGTGCAGCGTGCCTGCGCCGCAGCCGGCGGGTATGGCTGGCGCGTGCCGTGGCCCCACACAGGTCCCGGCCAGGCTACGTCGCCGACGGTGCGTGCGATCACATGCACGTGCAACTGGCGCACGCTGTTGCCCAGGGCGCCGATATTGAGCTTGTCGCAAGGCGCCACGGCACACAGCGCGTCAGCAGCCCGCTCCAGTTCTTCGAACAACTGCACGCGTTCCGTCGCGCGCAGGTCGAACAACTCCACCAGGCCCGCGCGGCGCGGCACCAGAATCATCCAGGCGAAGCGCGCGTCATCCATCAGTCGCGTCTCGCACAGCGGCAGTCGCGCGACCGGCAGCGTATCCGCCGCCAGCCGCTCATCCAGCCGGAACGATGCCACGCCCACCGCGCGGGGCGTCATCAGCCCAGGTGCTTGGCGAAAAAGGCCAGGGTGCGTTCCCACGCCTGCTTGGCGGCGTTGGCGTCGTAACTGCCGCGCGCGTCGCAGTTGAAGCCGTGGTCGGCGTCGTAGACGTGGAATTCGGCCGTCGGATTGGCCGCGCGCACCTTCTCGCGATCGGCCGCGCTGATGTGCGCATCGCGCAGGCCGTAGTGGAACAGCAGCGGCGCCTTGGCCGGCATTTCCACCAGTTGCACGTTGCGTCCGCCGTAATAGCTCACCGCCGGCAGGCCCAGCTTGATGGCGGACAGATAGGCGACGCTGCCGCCCCAGCAGAACCCGACCACGCCGATCTTGCCGGCGCTGTGGATGGCTTCGGCGGCACTGGCCACGTCGGCCAGCGGCTTGTCGAAGCCCAGTTCGCCGATCAGGCCGAAGCCTTTTTGCATGCCGGCCTGGTCGTAGTCCAGCTCGACACCGGTTTCCAGATGGTCGAACACCGCCGGCGCGATGGCGGTATAGCCGGCCGCGGCGACGCGATCGGTGACGCTGCGGATGTGTGCGTTGACGCCGAAGATCTCCTGTATCACCACCACGCCGCCCTTCGGTTTACCGGTCGGCTTGGCCAGGTAGGCGCTGATGCACTGCGTGCCCGGTGTGCCGATGTTGATGAACTCGCCCATGACGCTGCTCCGCTGAGTGGGTAAACGGCAAGACTAGGCCGGTGGTGCGGCCTGTCAACGGCGGAAACACTGTGCTGGTGTCCGCGGACCTTACAATCGCGGTTTTCCTCGTTGTCCGCCGACCATGTCCAAAGCCGCGCCCGCCATCGGTTTCGTCAGCCTGGGCTGCCCCAAGGCGCTGGTCGATTCCGAGCGCATCCTCACCCAGCTCAAGGTGGAGGGCTACCGAATCGTGCCCAGTTACCAGAAGGCCGATGCCGTGGTGGTCAACACCTGCGGCTTCATCGATGCCGCGGTGCAGGAGTCGCTGGACGCCATCGGCGAGGCGCTGCACGAGAACGGCAAGGTGATCGTCACCGGCTGCCTGGGCAAGCGCGAGGCGCTGATCCGCGAGGCCTATCCCGAGGTGCTGTCGATCAGCGGGCCGCAGGACTACGCCAGCGTGATGCGGGCGGTGCACGCGGCGCTGCCGCCGGCGCACGATCCGTTTCTGGATCTGGTGCCGCCCACCGGCATCAAGCTCACGCCGAAGCACTACGCGTACCTGAAGATTTCCGAAGGCTGCAACCATCGCTGCAGCTTCTGCATCATCCCATCGATGCGTGGCGATCTGGTCTCGCGCCCGGTCGACGAGGTGCTGCGCGAGGCCGAAAAACTGGTCGCCGGCGGCGTCAAGGAATTGCTGGTGATCAGCCAGGACACCAGCGCCTATGGCGTCGACATCGGATATGCCGAATGCGAGTGGCGCGGACGACCATGGCGCACGCGCATGACTGCGCTATGCGAAGGCCTGGCCGAGCTGGGTGCATGGGTGCGGCTGCACTATGTGTATCCGTATCCGCACGTCGACGAACTGATGCCGCTGATGGCCGCGGGTCGGCTGCTGCCCTATCTCGACATCCCGCTCCAGCACGCCAGCCCGCGCATCCTCAAGCTGATGAAGCGGCCGGGCCGCATCGAACGCACGCTGGAGCGCATCCAGTCCTGGCGCCGCGCGGTGCTAGATCTGACCCTGCGCAGCACCTTCATCGTCGGCTTTCCCGGCGAGACCGACGCCGAGTTCGAGGAACTGCTGGCTTTCCTGCACGCTGCGCAGTTGGACCGCGTCGGCGCCTTTGCCTATTCGCCGGTGGGGGGCGCCGCGGCCAACCGGCTGCCCGATCCGGTTCCCGAGGAGCTGAAGGAGGACCGCCTGGAGAGGTTCATGGCGGTGCAGGCGGAGATCTCCGCGGCCCGACTGCAGCGCCGGATCGGTCGCCGGCTGCAGGTGCTGGTGGACACCGTGGAGGCCGGTGTGGCCATCGCGCGCTCCAGCGCCGATGCGCCGGAAATCGATGGTGTGGTGCGTATCCGCGATGGCGGTGGCGTTGCCCCGGGCCATTTCGCCGATGTCGTCATCGAACGCGCGGACACGCACGATCTGCTGGCGCGGCTGGCTTCCGGCGGCTGAACGGGCTGCGGACCGCATTGGCCAACGCAAGCTGAACATGCGTTCAGCTTTGTCGATCTAAGAACATTACGGATTGTAATGTTGGCGCTCCAAGATTAGCGTGATGGGCTCTCGCTAGGGTCGGCCCGGACGGGCGCAGGCGAGGCGCGATGCGCAGGAGAGCAAAGTCATGGCTTCGGTACTACACCCGTCTGCTCGTGATTTCGTGCATTACGGCGCGTTCGCGCCTTCCGTGGATAAAGCACTGCGCGACGCCGGCTGGCGCCGCATCGAGGTCGAGCAACTCGAGCACGTGCCCGAAGCGCTGCACAAGCACGACGCGCACGTGGCGCTGCTGGATCTCGGCGCCGGCCAGGCGCCGATGCTGCGCCGGGTCGAGCGGCTGATCGCCTCGCATCCCAAGGCCGAGTGGCTGGCGCACGTCAGCGAGCATGCGCTTGCCGACCAGCACGTGTGCGAGCTGATCTACGGCAGCTTCTTCGATTTCTGTACGCAGCCGGTGGACATCAACCGGCTGCTGATCGCCCTCGGACACGCCTGGGGCATGGCCAAGCTGGGCCCGCAGGCCAACGCCGAGCAGCAGGCGGCACTGGGTCTGGAGGGCATGGTCGGCGCCAGCGCCGCGCTGGTCGAACTGCACAACCAGGTGCGTAAGCTGGCGGCGGTCAACGTGCCGGTACTGATCACCGGCGAGTCCGGCACCGGCAAGGAGGTGGCCGCGCGCAACCTGCACCGGCTGTCGGCGCGGGCGCGCGGAACATTCGTGGCCATCAACTGTGGCGCGCTGCCCGAGAAGCTGGTGCAGTCCGAGTTGTTCGGCCATGAACGCGGTGCCTTCACCGGGGCCAACGCGCGCAAGATCGGCAAACTGGAATCGGCCCGGGACGGCACGGTGTTCCTGGACGAAATCGGCGATCTGCCGCTGGAAGCGCAGGTCAACCTGCTGCGCTTCCTGCAAGAGGGCACCATCGAGCGTATCGGCGGCAATGAGCAGATCCGGCTTGATGTACGCGTGATCGCCGCGACCCATGTCGACCTGGAACGCGCGGTCGCCGAAGGGCAGTTCCGCGCCGATCTCTACTATCGTCTCAACGTGCTGCGCCTGCGCATGCCGCCGTTGCGCGAGCGCGGCCAGGATACCGAGCTGCTGGCACGTTATTTTCTGGAACGCTTCGCGCGCGAGCATGGCGTGCGCGCACGCGGCTTCAGCCGCGACGCGCTGGATGCCGTCAACCTGCATCCGTGGCCCGGCAACGTGCGCGAGCTGATGAACCGCGTGCGGCGCGCGGCGGTGCTGTGTGATGGCGGGTTGATCCGCGCTCAGGATCTGGAACTGGAAGGCGAACTGGCCGAGCCGCGTTGCGGCCTCTCGCTCGAGAATGCCCGCGAGCAGGCCGAGCGCGACCTGATCCAGCAGACCCTGCGTGAAACCCGGCACAACATGAGCGAGTGCGCGCGTCGGCTGGGCGTGTCGCGGGTCACCCTGTATCGGTTGTGCAAGAAGCTGCATCTGGCGTTGGGCGAAGCCGTTTGAACCACGGCGGAGACGCGCCGCTACCTGAGTCATCCGCCGTGCCGGCGCGCGGGTCATAGGGCAGGCGGCGGCAGGCGCCGACGGGACGCCCCCGCGGACGTTGCCATTTGCGCGGCCAACGGCAACACTCGCGCGTTGTCCCTCGTATCCGCCGCCGTGTCCCAGCGTCCACTCTCCACCACCTTGCCCTGGATCGTCCTCAAGTTCGGCGGCACCAGCGTCTCGACCGCACCGCGTTGGGCCAACATCCGTGATCTGGCTGCCGCGCGGCGCGCCGAGGGCGCACGCGTGCTGGTGGTGGTATCCGCACTTTCCGGCATGACGGACACGCTCAAATCGGTTGCCTCGGAAGCCGATCCGGACAGGCGTCTGGACGTCTGGACGCATATCGAATCGCGCCATGTCGAGCTTGCGGAGGCGCTGGGTTTGCCCGTCGATGCGTGTTGGCGGGCGCACCTGCACGTGCTGCGGCAGTTGCTGTCAGATGGTGCGCCTGCCGCGAAGACGCTGACCTGGCAGGCTGCGGTTATGGCGCATGGCGAGCTGCTATCCAGCGCCGTGGGCGCCGACTATCTCGGGGCCTCCTGGCTGGATGCGCGGGATGTGCTTTGCGCGCAGCCCCAGCCCAATCAGAGCGAACGCATGCAGCGCTTGTCGGCGCTGCTCGATACACAGCCCGACGCGGATGCGGCACAGGCTCTTGCCGCCCGGGGCGAAGTGCTGATCACCCAGGGTTTCATCGCGCGCGACGCGGTGGGCGATACGGTATTGCTGGGCCGTGGCGGCTCGGACACCTCCGCCGCGCACTTCGGAGCGCTGCTGCGCGCGGCGCGGGTGGAGATCTGGACCGACGTGGCCGGCATGTTCAGCGCCAATCCGCGTCTGGTGCCCGATGCGCGCCTGCTGCGCCGGCTCGACTACGAAGAGGCGCAGGAGATTGCCACTACCGGCGCCAAGGTACTGCACGCGCGCTGCCTGGCGCCGCTGCGCGGTCCGCGCGTGCCGCTGTGGATCAAGGACACCGAGCGCCCGCGGCTGGTCGGCACCGAGATCGGTGCCGAAGCCGTGGATGCCAGTCCCAGCGTCAAGGCGCTGAGCATGCGCAAGGGCATCACCCTGGTGTCGATGGAATCGATCGGCATGTGGCAGCAGGTGGGTTTCCTGGCCGACGTATTTGCGCATTTCAAGCGGCATGGCCTGTCGGTGGACCTGATCGGCTCGGCCGAGACCAACGTCACCGTCTCGCTGGACAGCACCGAGAACCTGCTCGACTCCGATGCCCTGGCCGCGCTGGCGGGCGATCTGGCGCAGGTGTGCCGGATCAAGGTCATCGCGCCGTGCGCGGCGCTCACCCTGGTCGGTCGCGGCATGCGCGGCATGCTGCACCGGCTGCAGCCGCTGCTGGCCGAACTGGGCGGCGAGCGCGTGCACCTGATCTCGCAGTCGTCCAACAACCTCAACCTCACCTTCGTGGTGGACGAAGCCGCCGCCGACGCCCTGCTGCCGCGCATGCACGGGTTGCTGCTGGCTTCGGGGGCCCTGCGCGCCGACGATGCCGCACTGTTCGGACCCAGTTGGCGGTCGCTGTACGCCGCAGTTGCCGCCGCATCCGCTGTGCCATGGTGGCAGGCGCAGCGCCAACGCCTGCTGCAGTCAGCCGCGCGCGGCACGCCGCGTTACGTGTACCACCTGCCCAGCGTGCGCGGCCGCGCACGAGCGCTGCACGCGCTGCGCGCCGTGGATCGCTGGCACTACGCGCTGAAGGCCAACCCGCATGCGGCCGTGCTCGGCGTGCTGGCCGCCGAGGGTTTCGGCATGGAGTGCGTGTCGCCCGGCGAGATCGCAGCCGCGCAGGCCGCGGCGCCGAACGCGCCGCGCCTGTTCACGCCCAATTTCGCGCCGCGCGCCGACTACCAGGCCGGTTTCGATGCCGGCGCGCTGGTCACGCTGGACGCCCTGTACCCCTTGCAGCAGTGGGGCGGTCTGTTTGCCGGACGCGAGATCGGGCTGCGCGTGGATCTGGGTCAGGGCGTCGGCCATCACGAGAAGGTGCGCACCGGCGGCGCAGCCAGCAAATTCGGCCTGCCGCTGGGCGACCTGCAGGAGTTTCTCGGGCGGGCACGCCGGCTGGACGCACGCGTGGTGCTGCTGCATGCGCATCTCGGCTCCGGTGTGCTCGATGTGGCGCACTGGGCCGGCGTGTACGCGCAACTGGCCAGCCTGGGTGAGCGCATCGGGACGTTGCGCGCGCTGGATGTGGGCGGCGGGCTCGGCTTGCCGCAGCGTGAAGGCGAGGCGCCGCTGGATCTGGCTGCACTCGACGGCGCGCTGCTCGAAGTCAAGCGTGCCTACCCGCAGTTCGAGCTATGGATGGAACCCGGGCGTTATCTGGTGGCCGAGGCCGGCGCGCTGCTGGCGCGCGTCACCCAGACCAAGCGCAAGGACGCACGCGAATATCTCGGTGTGGACGCCGGCATGCACAGCCTGCTGCGTCCCGCGCTCTATGGCGCGCGCCATGGCGTGGTCAATCTCAGTCGCCTCGACGCACCGGCCGACACGCTGTACCAGGTCGTCGGGCCGATCTGCGAGAGCGGCGACGTGCTGGCCAGCGATCGCCGCCTGCCCGCGGCGCAGGAAGGCGATGTGCTGCTGATCGAACATGCCGGAGCCTACGGCTTCAGCATGGCCTCGCAGTACAACCTGCGCGGTCTGCCGGAGCAGGAGGTGATCGAATGACCGTGTCGCTGCCTGACCCGCGCGCTGCGCGCGCCTTCCGCTTCACCGGTTGCGAATACAATGCTGGCGAGGCACGGTTGCGATATGCATTCGACGACGGTCCAGAGTTGGCCGAGCGCGTCATATTTCCTGGTGCGCCGACGCTAAGCGGCGCGCGCGCAGACGCATTCACCCGCGCGCTGACGCTGCTGCACTGGATCGCGGGTGTCAGCTATTACAAGGCGGGCGCGGTGCCCGAGCTGGTCATCGAGCGCGGTGCGCCGGATGCGGACACGCTGGCGCTACTGCAGGCGGTTTATGACGAGGGCCTGGCCGAGTTCGCCTATCGCAACGGGCTGCGCCTCGAACAGCACTGGACCGTGCGGCCGCCGGGGTCGTCCGCCGCCGCGCCTGCATTGGATCTGCAGCCGCGCACACTGGTACCGATCGGCGGCGGCAAGGATTCGCTGGTGGCTGTAGAGGCGCTGCGCAGCATCGGCGCGTTGTGCACGGCGGCATGGGTGGGCGATTCGCCCTTGATCGCGGCCTGCGCGGCGCGCACCGGCTTGCCCGGGCTCAACGTCCAGCGCGCGTTGGCGCCCGAGCTTTTCATCTACAACCGCATGGGCGCCTGGAACGGGCATGTGCCGGTAAGCGCCATCAACTCAGCCATCCTCGTCTGCGCGGCGATTCTTTACGGCTACGACAGTATCGCCTTCGCCAACGAGCGCTCGGCTTCCAGTGCGACACTGGAATACGAAGGGCGGGCGGTGAATCATCAGTGGAGCAAGAGCTGGGATTTCGAGTGGATGTTCGCCGCGGTCGTGCGCAACACCGTCGCGGCGGATCTCGCATACAGCTCGCTGCTGCGTCCGTACAGCGAACTGGCGGTCACGCGCGCATTCGCGCGCCTGCCTCAATATTTCGAAGTGTTTTCCAGTTGCAACCGCAATTTTCGCATCCTCGGTCCCAAGCCGGCAGATCGTTGGTGCGGCCAGTGTCCGAAATGCCATTTCGTGTTCCTGGCGCTGGCGCCGTTCATGGCCAAGCCACGGCTGCTGGCGATCTTCGGCCGCAATCTGCTGGACGATGAAACCCAGATGACGGGCTTTGACGCGCTGCTCGAGTACCGCGGGCACAAGCCGTTTGAATGCGTGGGCGAAGCGGCCGAGGCGCGGGCTGCCCTGGCCACGCTGTCGGGGCGGCCCGAATGGCGCGAGGACGCGCTGGTGGCGCGCTTCCGTGGCGAAATCCTTCCGCAACTCGATGCCGCCACGCTGGCGCTGGCGCCGTGGCTGCCTGCGCAGGGCGCGCACGGCGTGCCGCCGCGCTTGCGTGCGGCACTGGATTTTCTGGCCGCGTGAACACGAGCCCGCCGCGTTTCGCCGATCTGGCCGGCCGGCGCGTGGCGGTATGGGGCTGCGGTCGCGAGGGCCGTGCGGCACTGCGTGCACTGGCGCGGCGTCTGCCCGGCCAGGCGATCACGCTGTGGTGCCGGGCCGACGAGGTGGAAGCGGCGCGGCGCGCGCATCCCGCACTCGCGATCGAAACCGGTGCGCCCGACACCAGCGCGCTGGCACGCTTCGACTGGGTGATCAAGTCGCCGGGCATCAGCGCGTACCGCCCCGAGATCGCCTCCGCCGAGACGCGCGGCACGCGCTTCACCTCCGGCACGGCGCTGTGGTTCGGCGAGCGGCCGGATGCACGCGTGGTGGCGATCACCGGCACCAAGGGTAAAAGCACCACCAGCGCGTTGCTGGCGCACCTGGCGCGGGCATTGGGCTGGCGCACGGCGCTGGCCGGCAATATCGGCCTGCCGCTGCTGGAGCTGCTCGATGCGCAGGCCGAGCTATGGGTGCTGGAGTTGTCCAGCTTCCAGACCGGCGATGCCGGACCGGTCGAGCTGGCGGTGATCACCAATCTGTTCGAGGAACACCTGGACTGGCACGGCACGCCCGAGCGCTACCGCGCCGACAAGCTGCGCCTGGCCGGTGTGGCGCGCACACTGCTGGTGGACGCCGGCCAGCCGCGACTGCTGGCGGACACGCAGGCGCATCCGCGGCGTCACGTCTACGATGATGCGCGCGGCTGGCATCCAGCCGACGGCGCTCTGCACCGCGGCGATTTGCGCGTGATGGCGCTGCAGCGACTGCCGCTGTCCGGCCAGCACAACGCGATCAATGCCTGCGCGGCGCTGGCGGCGCTGGAACTGCTGGGTGGCGACGCGCGGACCGCGGCGCCGGCGCTGGCGCGCTTCCGCGGTTTGCCGCACAGGCTGCAGCGGCTGGGCATGCGCGATGGCCGCATCTGGATCGACGATTCGATCAGCACCACGCCCGAGGCCACGCGCGTCGCGCTGGAGAGCCTACCGGGCCATGCAGTGACGCTGATCCTCGGCGGTCACGACCGCGGACTGGACTGGTCGGGATTCGCCGCCTGGCTGGCCGCGCGGCCGCCGACCGCGGTCATCGTGCAGGGCACCGCCGCGGCGCGCATCGCCGCGGTGCTGGCGGCGCACGCCGTGCCGTTCCGGCATTGCGAAGGCCTCGAGTCCGCGGTGGTCCTGGCGCGCGCGCTGACCGCGCCGGATGGTGTGGTGCTGCTGTCGCCCGGTGCGCCCAGCTTCGATCAGTTCCGCGATTACACCGATCGCGGCCGTGCCTTCGCGCGCTGGGCCGGTTTCGATCCCGCGCAGGTGGACGAGATCGCCGGGCTGGGGCTGGGCTGACGTCCGGCGCATGCGCCACCGCGCGCACTGGCTAGACTCGCGGCAGGATCAGACACGGAATACACCGATGAACGAGGGCAAAAATGCGCCGCTGGCGCGTTACCGGGTATGGGATCTGACCACGCGACTGATCCACTGGTCGCTGGTGCTGCTGGTGCTGATGCAGTTCGGCACCGCCGAGTGGGGCTGGCTGTCGATGCGCTGGCACTTCTATTTCGGCTACGCGATCCTGGTGCTGGTGGGCGTGCGCGTGCTGTGGGGAATCGTCGGCTCCGACGCCAGCCGCTTCGCCCATTTCGTGCGCGGCCCGCGCACGGTCGCGGCCTATATGCGCGGCACGCTGTGGCGACATTTCGGACATCCGGTGAGCCACAATCCGCTGGGCGCGCTCTCGGTGCTGGCGCTGCTGGTGCTGTTGGCGGTGCAGGGTATCAGCGGGCTGTTCGCCAGCGATGACATCGATACCTTCGGCCCGCTCAGCGGTCGCGTCTCCAATGCCACGGTGCGGCTGATGACGCGCATCCACGGCATCAACCAGAAGCTGCTGCTGGGCCTGATCACGCTGCACATCGCGGCGGTGCTGCTGCATGCACTGGTGCGGCGCGAAGAGCACCTGATCACCGCCATGATCACCGGCTGCAAGCGCCTGGCCCGCGACCCGCAGCTGCGCTTCGTCGGGATCGGCGGCGCGCTGCTGCTGGCCGCCGCACTGGCGTTCCTGCTGTGGGCCGTGTTGCGCTGGGGGCAGGCTGTCGCGGCCTATTGAGCTTGCCCGGCCGCCGTCCGCTGCCGCTTGATTCGGCCGGCTTTACCCGCACTTCAGCGGTATCGGCGGCGCGGCCGCCCCTATGTTGCGGAAAACCAACCATGCGGATGGACAAACTCACCTCGCGTTTCCAGCAGGCGCTGGCCGATGCGCAGTCGCTGGCGGTGGGGCGCGATCACAACATGATCGAGCCGGCGCACCTGATGGCTGCGCTGCTGGCGCAACAGGGCGGCGGCACCGCGCCGCTGCTGACCCAGGCCGGGGTCAACGTGCCGGTGCTGCGACAACGTGTCAACGAGGCATTGGATCGCCTGCCCAGGGTCAGCGGGCAGGAGGGCAGCGTCAATGCCAGCAATGATCTCGGCCGCCTGCTCAATATCACCGACAAGCTCGCACAGCAGCGCGGCGACCAGTTCATCGCCAGCGAGCTGTTCGTGCTGGCAGCGCTGGAGGATCGAGGCGAGCTGGGCCAGGCACTGAAGGCGGCCGGCGCCGGCAAGGCGGCGCTGGAGGCGGCAATCGAGAAAATGCGCGGAGGCGAGAAAGTGCAGAACGAAAACGCCGAGGACCAGCGCCAAGCGCTGGCCAAGTACACCGTGGACCTCACCGCGCGCGCGGAAAGCGGCAAGCTCGATCCGGTGATCGGCCGCGACGAGGAGATTCGCCGCGTAATCCAGGTGCTGCAGCGGCGCACCAAGAACAATCCGGTGCTGATCGGCGAGCCCGGCGTGGGCAAGACTGCGCTGGTCGAGGGCCTGGCGCAGCGCATCGTCAACGGCGAGGTGCCCGAGGGTCTGCGCGACAAGCGCGTGCTGGCGCTGGACATGGGTTCCTTGCTGGCCGGGGCCAAGTATCGCGGCGAGTTCGAGGAGCGCCTGAAGGCGGTACTCAGCGAGCTCTCGAAGGAAGAAGGCCGGGTGATCCTGTTCATCGACGAGATCCACACCATGGTCGGCGCCGGCAAGGCCGAGGGCGCCATGGATGCCGGCAACATGCTCAAGCCGGCGCTGGCGCGCGGCGAGCTGCACGCCATCGGCGCCACCACGCTGGACGAATACCGCAAGTACATCGAGAAGGACGCCGCGCTGGAGCGGCGCTTCCAGAAAGTGCTGGTGGGCGAGCCTTCGGTCGAGGACACCATTGCCATCCTGCGCGGCCTGAAGGAGCGCTATGCCGTGCACCATGGCGTGGAGATCACCGACCCTGCCATCGTCGCTGCGGTGACGTTGTCCAACCGCTACATCGCCGACCGCCAGCTGCCGGACAAGGCCATCGACCTGATGGACGAGGCCGCCAGCCGCCTGCGCATGGAGATCGACTCCAAGCCCGAGGAACTGGACCGCCTCGAGCGGCGCCTGATCCAGCTCAAGATCCAGCGCGAGGCGCTGAAGAAGGAAAAAGACGCCGAATCGAGGAAGCGCCTGGTCGATCTGGAAACCGACATCGGCAAGGTGGAGCGCGAGTTCGACGACCTCAATGAAGTGTGGAAGGCCGAAAAGGCCACGCTGCAGGGCGCCACCCGGATCAAGGAGCAGTTGGAACAGGCGCGTCTCGATCTGGAGGCCGCGCAGCGGCGCCAGGATTACGCGCGCATGAGCGAGATCCAGTACGGGCGCATCCCGGAACTGGAGCGGCAGTTGTCCGCTGCGCAGGAGGCCGAACATCAGGGCCTTACGCTGCTGCGCGACAAGGTCACCGCCGAGGAGATCGCCGAGGTGGTCAGCCGCTGGACCGGCATCCCGGTGTCCAAGATGCTGGAGGGCGAGCGCGAGAAACTGCTGAAGATGGAAGACGCGCTGCACCAGCGCGTGGTCGGCCAGGACCAGGCCGTGCACGCGGTCAGTGACGCTATCCGGCGTTCGCGCGCGGGACTGTCCGATCCCGACCGGCCCAGCGGCTCGTTCCTGTTCCTGGGCCCCACGGGCGTCGGCAAGACCGAGCTGTGCAAGGCGCTGGCCGGCTTCCTGTTCGACACCGAAGACGCCATGGTGCGCATCGATATGAGCGAGTTCATGGAGAAGCACTCGGTGGCGCGGCTGATCGGCGCGCCGCCCGGCTATGTGGGCTACGAGGAGGGCGGCTATCTGACCGAGGCCGTGCGTCGCCGCCCCTACAGTGTGCTGCTGCTGGACGAAGTCGAAAAGGCGCATCCGGACGTATTCAACGTGCTGTTGCAGGTGCTGGACGATGGCCGCCTCACCGACGGTCAGGGCCGTACCGTGGATTTCCGCAACACGCTCATCGTGATGACTTCCAACCTCGGCTCGCAGCTGATCCAGGAGATCGCCGGTCGCGGCATCGACAGCGAGGCCGCCTACACCGAGATGAAGGCCGCGGTGATGGGCGTGGTGCAGGCGCACTTCCGCCCCGAGTTCATCAACCGCCTCGACGAGATCGTGGTGTTCCGGCCGCTGGAAAAAGCGCAGATCCGCTCGATCGCGCGCATCCAGATCGGCTATCTGGAAAAACGCCTGGCCGAGCGCCGGCTCAAACTCGAGATCAGCGACAAGGCGCTGGACCTGCTGGGCAACGTCGGGTTCGATCCGGTGTTCGGCGCGCGGCCGCTGAAGCGCGCCGTACAGCAGCAGGTGGAAAACCCCCTGGCGCGTCTGATCCTGGAGGGGCGCTTCCAGCCCGGCGACACCGTCGCGGTGGATGCGAAGGGCGGCGAGCTTGCCTTTACTGCAAGGGTCGAGGCGGCGGCCTGAGCCCTCGCGGCGGGTGCGACGTGGCGTGAAAAAAGCGGCCGGGTTGCCCCGGCCGCAGGTGTGTCACGCTGGTTCCCGTTCGGCTACCAGTGGAAAGTCGCTGAGGCGTAGTAGTAGGCCCCGCTGAAGCCGAAGGGCGACGAGTTCGGGTACGGCAGGATGCCTCCGAAATTGTTGAAGCTGTTGTTGTGGTCGGGGTACTGGTTGGTGAGGTTGTCGGCGCCCACCGTGAAGTTCCAGTCGTTCCACAGATAGCTGACTGCGGCATCCAGCAGCACCTTGGCGCCGAAAGTCTGATCGCCGGTGGGCGTGCTGCCATAGATCGTCCAGCTGCCATAGCGCGTGATCTGGCCATGCACACGCCAGTTGCCCAGGCTCCAGTCGGCAGCCAGGAACGCCTTGTCCTTGGGCGTGCCCACGGTGATGCGTCCCTGGTTGGGGCGGTCGATCACCGGCAGCACCAGCCCGGTCAAACCCAGTTGCGGCGGATTGGGCGCGATCGCGAGGATGGTGGTCTTGTTGTAGTTGAAGCCGCCGGTGAACTTCAGCGTGCTGCTGTCACCGAGCTGCACCGGATAGGTGCCCACCACATCGACGCCGCGTGTGCGGGTGTTGACCGCATTGGTGAAGAACGAGCCGCCGCCCACGCCGTTGATGCCCACCGAGGCCAGATAGTTGGCCACCGCTTGGCCCTGCAACTGCCCGCTGAGAATGACGCGGTTGTCGATGGTGATCTGGTAAAAGTCGATCGTCGCGTACAGGCCGTTGGCGGGCGTCAACACCACGCCGAAGCTGTAATTATGCGATTTCTCGGGCTGCAGCGGCTGTGCGCCCAGCGCCACCGCGGCGGGATTGCTCACCGGCAGCGTGCGCACGGTGACCGGTTGCAGTGGGCCGCCGCCGGGCGGCGAAAGGAACAGGATCGAGGTGTTGGAGAACCACTCCTGTTGCAGCGAGGGCGCGCGGAAGCCGGTGGACGCGGTGGCGCGCAGGGCCACGGTGTCGTTGATGCCGTAGCGGCCGGACAGTTTCCACGACGTGGTGCCGCCGAAATCGCTGTAGTTCTCGTGGCGCACGGCGAAGCCGCCGGAGAGCTGGTCGTTGAAGTCGGTTTCCAGGTCCAGGTAGGCGGCGTTGTCGTGGCGGCTGTGGGTGCCGGCGTCGATCGGCTGGTAGCCGGGGAACACCTGCGCGAAGCAGTTGGTGCTGATCGCCAGATTGCAGGCGTAGGACGCCGGGTCGCCTTGCTTGATGGTGAAGCTGTCGCGGCGATTTTCCAGGCCCCAGGCCACGGTCAGCGGGTTGCGCAGCCAACTGACATCGACTCCCTTGGTGAAGTCGGCGTTCAATATGTCCTCGCGATCCAGCAGCGTGCCGATGTAGAAACCGGTGGGCGAGGCCGTGCCCAGAGAATAGTTGAAGGTGTCGCTGGTGTTGAGCTTCCAGTGGTTGCCGCCGGTGTTGTAGCTGAGGTCGTAATGCCAGCCGTCCAGCACCGTGCCGCGCAGACCCGCCACCAGCGAGGTGTCGAGGATGGCGCTGTTCTCGATCGGCAGGTAACCCGCTGGATACGCCGCCACCGCGGCCGGGCTGCTTTTCTTGTACGTCGACAGCGAGCGGAAGAACCCGCCTGCGCTTACATCGCGCTTGTTGAACACGCTGAAGGCGTAGAACTGCATCTGCGGCGTGAAGTCGTACTGCATGTTGACCGCGGCGTTCTTCTGCTTCAGCAGCGGCAGGCCGTAGTGGAAGGTCACCGTGTTGTAGGTAGGATCGGCCGGAAAGCGCCTGTCCGGTCCGGCCAGGTTGGTTGGATCCTGGTGCGTGTAGTCGGCGCTTAGATACACCCAGCCCTTCTTGCCCAGCGGAATGCCGCCATCGGCGCCGCCCGACACGGTGCGTCCATCGGCGCCGTCATGCTTGCTGTATTGGCCATAGCTGCCGGTGACCGAGCCGCCGTGATCACCGCCCTTGAGGATGATGTTGATGACGCCGGCGATGGCGTCCGATCCGTACTGCGCCGCGGCGCCGTCGCGCAGCACTTCGATGCGCGCGATGGCGTTGATCGGAATGGCGTTGAGGTCCACCGGCGAGGAGCCGCGGCCCAGCGTGCCGTTGATGTTAACGATGGCGGTGGTGTGCTGGCGCTTGCCGTTGATCAGCACCAGCGTTTCGTCCGGCGACAGGCCGCGCAACTGCGCCGGCTGGATGGCGTCGGTGGCGTCGGTGATCGAGGGCTGCGGGAAGTTGAACGACGGCAGCAGCGTGCGCAGCGCCGAGGCCAGGTTGGTGGCGCCGGTCTGCTGCAGATCCCGGGTCGTCAGCACGTCGATGGGCGCCATGGAAAACGCGACGGTGCGGTCGGTCATGCGCGTGCCGGTCACGACGACGGTCTGCAGTTCCTTGGCTTTGGGCGACGGTGGCGTGTTCGCCTCCTGCGCATGGGTGACGCCGGCGGCGGCGAGTGCGGCAAATAAAACCGCGTGACGCGGCATGGGTACGAGTTTCATGCGTATTACACCTCGATGTCGGATCAGCCCTGATGGCACCGGCCCATCGCCGGCTTCCCTTAACAAGACCGTAACGCTATTGTCGCAATGCGTCAATTGCGGATCGATCACGCTTTGCTTGGCGGTATGCGCGAGCGAGAGTAAGTGGACTGTAGTCCGGACCGGGCTGCCATCCGGTCCACGGACCACTTCATACATCTCCGCACAGCACACCTTGCGCCAGCCGCAATGGCGCGTGCCGCTGCGCACGCGCGTCGCCGCACAGCCTGCGTTTGGCATTCCAAGTGGACGCGGCGGCGGCAATGGTCCAGGATGACGCAGCACCCGAGCGGGGCCGGTTGCCGGGACTTGAACCGCTGGCGCCTGCCCACAAATTCGCAGCCATCCGATCCGTCAGAACCCGAGCGCCATGCCGATCTACGCCTTTCGATGCGAAGCCTGCGGCCACAGCTTCGACCGCCTGCAGAAACTGGCCGATCCCGATCCCGAACAGTGCCCGGCCTGCGGCGTGGCACGGGTGCGTCGCCAGGTGACTGCGCCGGCGTTCCGTCTGTCGGGCAGCGGCTGGTACGAGACCGACTTCAAGAAGGACGGCCAGCGCAACGTGGCGCGCAAAGACGACGCGCCGCCCGCAGAAGGCGCCAAGCCCGCGGCCAAGACCGAAGTCGCCGCCGAATCCAGGCCCTCCGCGCACAGCTGCGGGGCAGGTTGCGGCTGCGCCTGATCGCGTCCGGCGGCGCGCGGCCGCCGCAGCGCCTGGGCTAGACTTGCCGGCTTGCATCGCCCCCGGGCGCGGAGTACCCATGCGTAGCCATTACTGCGGCCAGATCGACGCCGCTCTGATCGATCGCGAAATCGCGCTCTGCGGTTGGGTGGACACCCGCCGCGATCATGGCGGCGTGGTGTTTCTGGACTTGCGCGACCACACCGGCATCGTGCAGGTGGTGGTGGAGCCGGACAACGCCGCCGCCTACGCGGCCCTCTCCGGCGCCAGCTACGAGTGGTGCCTGCGCGTCACCGGCACCGTGCGCAGGCGCATCGCGGCCAACGAACGCATCGCCACCGGCGCCTTCGAGGTGCTGGCCGCGCGCGTCGAGGTGTTGAATGCGGCGCGCGATCTGCCGTTCGCGCTGCACGAGCCCACCAATGAGGAGACGCGCCTCGCGCAGCGGCACCTGGATCTGCGCCGGCCCGAGATGCAGCACGCCTTGCGTACGCGCACGCGCCTGGTGCAGGCATTGCGGCGCTGGTTGGACGCACGCGGCTTCCAGGACATCGAAACCCCGATCCTGACCAAGGCCACGCCCGAGGGTGCGCGCGATTTCCTGGTGCCGGCGCGCATGCACGCGGGCGAGTTCTACGCGTTGCCGCAGTCGCCGCAGCTGTTCAAGCAACTGCTGATGATCGCCGGCTTCGACCGCTACTACCAGATCGCACGCTGCTTCCGCGACGAGGCGCTGCGCGCCGACCGACAATTGGAGTTCACGCAGCTCGACATGGAGTTCGCCTTTGTCGACGAGCGCGTCGTGCAGGACACCGTCGAGGCCATGATCCGCGAGGTGTTCCGCGAAATCGGCGGCATCGGACTGGCCGATCCGTTCCCGCGCATGACCTGGCAGGAAGCGATGACGCGTTACGGCTCCGACAAGCCCGATCTGCGTATTGCCATGGAGTTGACCGATATCGCGTCACTGGTGAGGCGCAGCGAATTCAAGGTGTTCAGCGAATGGGCCGGAGCCGCCGATGGGCGTGTGATCGCGCTGCGCGCACCGGGCGGCGCGGCGCTGTCGCGCAAGGTCATCGATGACTGCACTGCGCATGTGGCCAAGTTCGGCGCTAAAGGCCTGGCGTGGATGAAGATCGAGGACGCCGGCAAGGGCCGCGAGGGCATCGCCTCGCCCATCGCCAAGTTCCTCGATGACGCGGCGTTGGCCGCCATCGTGCGCAGCACTGGCGCGCAGTCTGGCGATGCGCTGTTTTTCGGCGCTGGTCCCTTCAGGACCGCCAGTGAGTTCATGGGTGCGTTGCGTCTCAAGCTGGGACAGCATCTGGGTCTGGTGGAAAATGCCTGGCGGCCGCTGTGGGTCACCGACTTTCCGATGTTCGAGCGGGATGTCGACGAAAACCGATACGTGGCGCTGCACCATCCATTCACCGCGCCCAAGGTGGACGACGTCGCAGCGCTGCGCGCCAATCCGGCGCAGGCCGTCAGTCGCGGCTACGACATGGTCCTCAACGGTAATGAGATCGGCGGCGGCTCGATCCGCATCCATCGCGCCGACATGCAGCGGGCGGTGTTCGATCTGCTCGGCATCACGGCGGAAGAGGCCGAGGCCAAGTTCGGCTTTTTGCTGCGCGCGCTGGGGCATGGCGCGCCGCCGCACGGCGGCATCGCCTTCGGCATCGACCGGCTGGCGGCACTGCTGGCGGGTGTCGAGTCGATCCGCGAAGTCATCGCCTTCCCCAAGACCACCGGCGCGCGGTGCCTGCTGACCGGTGCGCCGTCGCCGGTACCTGACGCTCAATTGGCCGAGGTGCACATCGCGGTGCGCGCCAAGTAGGGCGCGCGGCCGGCATGGGGCGCGCTGTACAATGCTGCGTTGCGAAATCGACGAGCGAGGAACCGCGATGGGCCGAGGTCCGTCCATTGAAGGCCGCAAGAATGCATCCGACGCCAAACGCGGCGCGATCTTCACCAAGTTGGCGCGCGATATCCGCATCGCCGCGCGCACCGGCCTGCCCGATCCCGCGCACAACGCGCGCCTGCGCGCCGCGGTGGACAAGGCGCTGGCGGCCAACATGCCCAAGGACAGCATCGAGCGCGCTATCCGGCGCGGCGCCGGGCTGGACGGCGGCGCCACCGAGGAGATCCGCTACGAGGGCTACGGCCCGGGCGGTGTGGCGCTGCTGATCGACTGCTTCACCGACAATCCGCAGCGCACCGTGGCCGACGTGCGCCACGCGCTGACCAAGCACGGCGGCAACCTCGGCACCAGCGGCTCGGTGGCGTTCCAGTTCCAGCGCCTGGGCGTGTTGTGTGTGGCTTCGGCCGGCAAGGCGGACATCGAGGAGAAAGTGCTGGAGCTGGCGCTGGATGCGGGCGCCGACGACGTGGTCAACGAAACCGGCACCAGTACCGTGTTGTGCGCACCCGAACAGTTTGCGCAGGCGCACAAGGCGTTCGAAGACGCCGGCCTGCCGGTGATCCACGCCGCCATCGAAATGCGTGCGCAGAACCGCGTGCCGGTGCCGGCCGAGGCGACCGAGCCGCTGATCGACCTGCTGGACTGGCTCGACGATCTCGACGACGTGCACGAGGTCTTCCACAACGCGCTGCTGCCCGCCGCGCACGACTGACGCGAGACGCCCGGCACGTCCATGACCCGCATCCTCGGCATCGATCCGGGCTCCCTGCGCACCGGTATCGGCATCGTCGACGTTGCGCCGGACGGGCGTGCGCGGCACGCCTTCCACTGCGCGCTGGCGGTGGGCGCCGCCGCCGATTTCCCGATGCGCCTGAAGGCCATCTTCGACGGCGTGCTGGCGCTGGTGAACGCGCACGAGCCGGACGAAGTGGCCATCGAGCGCGTGTTCGTGGCGCGCAACCCGGATTCGGCGCTGAAGCTGGGTCAGGCGCGCGGCGCCGCGCTGTGCGCGGTGCTGACGCGCGCGCTGCCGGTGCACGAGTACGCGCCCAGCGAGATCAAGCGCGCCGTGGTCGGCGGCGGGCGCGCCGACAAGACGCAGGTGCAGCACATGGTGAAGATGCTGCTGGGACTCGACGCCGCGCCGCAGGCCGATGCCGCCGACGCACTGGCCGTGGCCATCGCCCACGCGCATGTACGCGCCTCCACGGCGCGCATGGGCGTGACCCGCGCCGGCTGGAGAACGCGGCGATGATCGGCCGCATCCGTGGCGTGCTGGCGTCCAAGTCACCGCCGTGGGTGCTGGTGGAAGCCGGCGGCGTCGGCTATGAACTCGAAGTGCCGATGTCGACACTCTACGACCTGCCCGAGCTGGGCCGCGAGGTGACGCTGTTCGTGCACTACGCGCACAAGGAGGACACCGTTGCCCTGTACGGTTTTCTGCGCGAGGCCGAGCGTACACAGTTCCGCAATCTGCTGCGGGTCAGCGGCATCGGCGCCAAGATCGCGCTGAGCGTGCTGTCCGGCGCGTCGACGGATGAATTCGCGCGTCTGGTGCAGACCGGCGACATCACCGCGCTGACGCGCGTGCCCGGCATCGGCAAGAAGACCGCCGAACGCATCGTGGTGGAGCTGCGCGATCGCGTAGCCGTGGTTGGCGCGGTGGCGTCCGGTGGTGCCTTGGCGGTGCCGCGCGATGCGCAGAGCGAGGCGCTGACCGCGCTGCAGCAACTGGGTTACAAACCGGTCGAGGCGCAACGTCTGATCCGCGAAACGCAAACCCCCGGCGATAGCGCCGAAGCGCTGATCCGCAAGGCGCTGAAAGCCGCGTTGGGCGGCGGCAACTGAGGTTCGAAGCGATGGCGAGCAGCCCCGAGGCAACCCAATCCGGACTGGCCGGCAAGCGCATGGCGGCACTGATGCTGGGCGCGCTGGGCGTGGTCTACGGCGACATCGGCACCAGCCCGTTGTACGCCATCCAGACCACCTTCGGCGAGCACGGCATCCATCCCACGCCGGACAACGTACTGGGTGCGCTGTCGCTGGTGTTCTGGGCGCTGATCATCGTGGTGTCGCTGAAGTACATCCTGTTCGTGATGCGCGCCGACAACAAGGGCGAGGGCGGCATCATGTCGCTGATGGCGCTGGCGCAGCGCGGTGTGCGCGACAGCCCGCGCGCGCGCCTGGCACTGCTGACGCTGGGGTTGTTCGGCGCGGCACTGTTCTATGGTGACAGCGTGATCACACCGGCGATCTCGGTGCTGTCGGCAGTCAGCGGCCTCGAGGTCGCCACGCCGGCGCTCACGGAATTCGTGGTGCCCATCACCGTGGTGATCATCCTGATCCTGTTTGCCGTGCAGAAGCACGGCACTGCGCGCGTAGGCAGTTTCTTCGGACCGATCATGGTGGTCTGGTTCGTGAGCATTGGCTTGCTCGGCATTCCCAGCATCGTCAGGCATCCGGAGGTGCTGTGGGCGCTGAGCCCGCACTACGCGGTGCTGTTTTTCGTGCACAACCATGTCGATGCGTTTCTGTCGCTGGGGGCGATCGTGCTGGTGCTGACCGGCGCCGAGGCGCTGTACGCCGATATGGGCCACTTCGGCAAAGGACCCATCCGCGATGCCTGGTTCGTGCTGGTGCTGCCCGCGCTGCTGGCCAATTATTTCGGGCAGGGCGCACTGCTGATCAGCAATCCCGGCGCCGCTTCCAATCCGTTCTTCCTGATGGCGCCGCCGATCCTGCTTTATCCGCTGATCGCGCTGTCCACGGCCGCCACGGTGATTGCCTCGCAGGCGGTGATCTCGGGCGCCTACTCGATGACCAGCGAAGCCATGCTGCTGGGCTATTCGCCGCGCATGCGGGTGCAGCACACTTCGCGCGAGCAGCGCGGACAGATCTACCTGCCCTGGATCAATACCGCGCTGATGGTCATGGTGCTGCTGGCGGTGCTGGGTTTCCGCAGCTCCGATGCGCTGGCCGCCGCGTACGGCATCGCCGTCACCGGCACCATGGCCTGTACCACCGTCCTGCTGCTGGTGGTGGCGCGCAAGCTCTGGAACTGGTCGCCGCTGGTATTGATTCCGCTCGGTGCGGGACTGCTCGCCATCGATCTGGCGTTTTTCTCGTCCAACATGGTCAAGATCGAGCATGGCGGCTGGTTCCCGCTGGTGCTGGGCCTGCTGGTGTTCGCGGTGATGAGTACCTGGCGGCGTGGACGCGAGTTGGTGCTGCGCGAGATGAAGCAAGGCGGACTCTCGCTGGAGACTTTTATCGCCAGCATCGCCGATCACCCTCCGCTGCGCGTGCCGGGTACGGCGATTTTCCTCACCGCCAACCAGGATTCGGTGCCGCACGCGCTGCTGCACAATCTCAAACACAACAAGGTGCTGCACGAGCGCAACGTGCTGCTTACCGTCGACACGCTGGACACGCCCACCGCGGACGCCGGCGAGCGCATCGAGCTGACCGCGCTGGGGCGCGAATTCTATCGGCTGGTAATGCGTTTCGGCTTTGCCGAAGAGCCCGATGTGCCCCGCATCCTGCAGCAATGTCAGAAACTGGGCCTGCCCTTCGACATGATGGACACCACCTTCTTCCTCAGCCGCGAGAACATCGTTGCCAGTGAGCGCGCCGGCATGGCGTTGTGGCGCGACAAGCTGTTCGCGTTCCTCTCGCGCAACGCCATGCCCGCCACGGCGTTCTTCCGCATTCCCGGTAACCGGCTGGTGGAATTGGGCACGCAGGTGGAGATTTGATACGGGACTCGGGACTCGGGACGAGCGCGCTGCGATTTTTTTTGATGTCATCCCGGACGGCACGCAGCGCCGAGCCTGGACCCAGCGGCCTTGCGGCAAGTCTGACTGGATCCCCGCATCCGCGGGGATGACAGCAAAAAGGCAACGTTCTCCCGGACGGCGGCCCCTTTCTTTTGATGTCATCCCGGACGGCGCGCAGCGCCGAGCCGGGATCCAGCGGCCTTGCGACGAATCTGACTGGATTCCAGCATCCGCGGGGATGACAGGCCGCAGCAAGCATCTTCAGCAGCGTGATGGTCTGCGCTGCTTGACCAACGCCCGCAACAGGCATGCCGAGCCCCGATCTTTTTCCGAGTCCCGAGTCCCGGCTCTCCTGCCATAATCCCGGGATGACCGAGCGTCTGTTGACACCCGTCGAGAACAACGAAGACGCCGCGCTCGACGCGTCGATCCGGCCGCAACGTCTATCCGAATACCTGGGCCAGGCGCCGGTACGCGAGCAACTGGAGCTGTACATCGAGGCGGCGCGCAAGCGCGGCGAGGCACTGGACCATGTGCTGATCTTCGGACCGCCCGGCCTCGGCAAGACCACACTCAGTCACATCATCGCCAACGAGCTAGGGGTGAGCCTGCGCAGTACGTCGGGACCGGTGCTGGAGCGGGCGGGGGATCTGGCCGCGCTGCTGACCAACCTGGAGCCGCGCGACGTGCTGTTCGTGGACGAGATCCACCGTCTCTCGCCGGTGGTCGAAGAGGTGCTGTATCCGGCGCTGGAGGACTTCCAGATCGACATCATGATCGGCGAGGGCCCGGCGGCGCGCTCGATCAAGCTGGACCTGCCGCCGTTCACGCTGGTCGGCGCCACTACCCGCGCCGGACTGCTCACCGGCCCGCTGCGCGACCGCTTCGGCATCGTGCAGCGGCTGGAATTCTACAGTGTCGAGGAGTTGACCCAGATCGTGCGCCGCGCCGCCCGTATCCTGGGCATCCACTGCGCGGCGGACGGTGCCGCCGAGATCGCGCGCCGCGCGCGCGGCACGCCGCGCATCGCCAATCGCCTGTTGCGGCGCGTGCGCGATTTCGCCGAGGTGCGCGCCGGCGGCGAGATCACCCGCGCCGTGGCCGACGCCGCGTTGGTGATGCTGAAGGTGGACGCCGAGGGCTTCGACGACAGCGACCGTCGCCTGCTGCGCGTGATCCTGGACACCTTCGAAGGCGGCCCGGTGGGCGTGGAGTCGCTGGCCGCTGCGCTCAGCGAGGATCGCGGCACCATCGAGGACGTGCTCGAGCCGTACCTGATCCAGCAGGGTTTCTTGATCCGCACCGCGCGCGGGCGCATGGCCACGGCCAAGGCCTGGCGGCACTTCGGCCTGGCGCCGCCGCGTCCAGCGCTGGGTTCGCTGTTCGATGGCAACGAACCGGCATGAGCACCACGGCACGATCGTCGTTCAGTTGGCGGATACGAGTCTACTGGGAGGATACGGATGCCGGCGGTGTCGTCTACCACGCCAGCTATCTGCGTTTCCTGGAACGCGCGCGCAGCGAGTGGCTGCGCGCGCAGGGCATCGAGCAGGCGCGCGTGCGCGCGGAACAGGGCGTGGTATTCGTGGTCTATGCCATGGATCTGAAGTTCCGCCGCCCGGCCGTGCTCGATGACGAACTGGATGCGACCGTGCGCGTGGTTTCGCGCAGGGCCGCGGCGCTGGAGTTCGCGCAGACGCTGTTGCGCGTGGCCGATGGCTCGACCCTGGTCGAAGCCACGGTGCGCGTGGCCTGCGTCAGTGCCGATGGTTTTCGTCCCACACCGATTCCCCGCAATCTTCTTCGCGAGAGCTGATCCCGACCATGAATGGCAATCTCGATATCCTCGATCTGGTATGGCACGCCAGTTGGCCGGTCAAGGTGGTGATGCTGATACTGCTGTGCTTCTCATTCGCGTCCTGGGTCATCATTTTCCGCAAGAAGGCCGCGCTGGACGCCGCGCAGCGCGAAGCCAACACCTTCGAGGAACGCTTCTGGTCCGGTTCGGACCTGGCGGCGCTATACCGCGAGGCCAGCGCACGCGGCGAGGGCGTGCGCGGCATGGAAGGCATCTTCGAGGCCGGCTTCCGTGAGTTCGCGCGCCAGCGCCAGCGGCGCATGGACACCCGCAACCTGCTCGATGCCGCACAGCGCGCCATGCGCGTGGCGCTGATGCGCGAGGTCGACCGCATGGAGCGCAATCTCGAGTTTCTGGCCAACGTCGGCTCGATCAGCCCCTACGTGGGTCTGTTCGGCACGGTGTGGGGCATCATGGCCGCGTTCCAGGGTCTGGGCAGCATCAAGGAAGCCACCATCGCCATGGTCGCGCCGGGCATTTCCGAGGCGCTGGTAGCCACCGCCATGGGCCTGTTTGCGGCGATCCCCGCGGTGTGGGCCTACAACCGCTACGCCACGCGCGTGGAACGCATGACGGTGCGTTACGACACCTTCCAGGACGAATTCTTCTCCATCCTCCAGCGCCAGTCCCATGGCGCTGACGATCACCCCTGAGCGCGGCCATGCAATCGTCCCTGCGCGTGCGCAAGCGCAAGCTGAAGAGCGAGATCAACGTCGTGCCGTACATCGACGTGATGCTGGTGCTGTTGATCATCTTCATGGTGACGGCGCCACTGCTGAACCTGGGTGTCGACATCCAGTTGCCGCAGTCGGCGGCCAAGGCCATCACCACCGACAAGCGGCCGGTCGTCGTCGAGGTCACCGAAAACGGCAAATACTTCCTCGATCTCGGCGGCGGCAAGCGCCAGCCGGTCGACACGGAGCAGCTGAAAGCCAAGGTCGCCGCGGTGATGCGCGTCAATCCCCATGCGCCAGTGTTTATCAGCGGCGACAAGCGCGCCAGCTACGACGTGGTCTACCAGGCCATGGTGCTGCTGCAGCAGGCCGGCGTGCCCAAGGTGGGTCTGGCCAGCCAGCCCGACACGGGTGCCACGCGCCATGGCCGAGGCTAAGGGCAATGCGCGCGCCGTCGTCCTCTCGGCGCTGCTGCACCTGGCCATCCTCGGGTTCCTGCTGATGGCCACGCTGTCGTGCGCGACATGGGAGCGCAGCTTCGCCTGGCTGGGCATGCCGCCGTGGCTGAATCCGGTGCAGTGCACGCGCACGCCGGTGCTGGCCGGGCCGGTGATCGAGGCGGAGCTGGTCGGCATCGCCGCCGCGCCGCGGGCCGCGCCACACTTGAAGCAGCCCAGGATCAAGCTGCCCGCCGTGCCGCCGCCGCCGGCCGCGCAAATTCCCAATCCCACCGGCTTCAAGCTGCCGGTGCGCACCCTGCCGCCGCCGCCGCAAAAGCCGGATGTGCGCAATCAACAGCGCGCGGTCGATCTAGCGCAGCAGAAGGTCGAGCAGGTCCAGCACACGCAGGTCGAGCGCCAACAGCAGCGCATGAGCGAAGTCGACGCCGCGCGAAACGACAAAGTGCAGAAGCTGTTGGCCGAGATGAACGCGTTGCGCCGGCAGCGCGAAAGCCTGGACCAGCGCGCGCGCCTGGCTGCGCAGAAAAACACCCAGATCAAAGATCTCAAGGCGCAGCCGGCGTTGGCGACGTCCAACCTAGCCAGCGCCTCCAAGCCGGTCACCGGCATGGGCGGCAACCAGCAGGATCTCGCTGCGCAGTACCAGGCGGCGCTGGTACAGGCCATCCAGTCCAACTGGCTGCGTCCGGACAACATCCCGAAGCACGTAGTTTGTCCGATCCGTATCATCCAGATTCCGGGCGGTAAGGTGATCAGCGCCACCATCCTGCCCGGATGCCCCTACGACGAGATCGGACGGCGCTCCGTCGAGGCGGCCGTGTTGCGCGCCTCGCCATTGCCCTATCAGGGCTTTGAAAGCGTGTTTTCGACAGAACTGACGATCAACTTCTCGGTGAACCAATGAAACGACGCGGCCTGCAATCGCTCATCGCCCTTTTCGTACTGCTGTTCTGCACGGCGCCGCTGCTGCCGGCCTGGGCGCAGGGACTGACGCTGGACGTGGTCAACGGCATTCCGTCGGCCATTCCCATCACGGTGGTGCCGTTCGGCTTCGAGAGTTCGGCGCAGCCGCCATCGACCGACGTGGCGGCGGTGATCCAGGACGACATGGTCCGCTGCGGCAAGTTCCGCACGCTCACCGGCGCCGATATCGTCGAACACCCCACCCACGCCAGCCAGATCAATTTCTCGACCTGGAAACTGCTCAAGCAGGATTACCTCGTTATCGGCCGCGAGCGCGACACCGGCAACGGCCAGATTCGCGTCGAGTACGAACTGTGGAACGTCACCGCGCAGAAGAAGATGCTGGCTGGTGCCTACAACGCAGTGCCCGAGGAACTGCGTGGCGTAGCGCACCAGATCGCCGACCAGATTTACCAGGCCATCACCGGCCAGCCGGGCGCGTTCTACACGCGCATCGCCTATGTCACCACCACCGGCAGCGGTAAGAACATGCAGTGGTCGCTGGTGGTGGCCGATTCGGACGGACACCATCCGCAGGTGGTGGTGCGCTCGCGCCAGCCGCTGCTGTCGCCGGCGTGGTCGCCCAACGGCAAGGAACTGGCCTATGTCTCGTTCGAAAGCGGCGATTCGGCGATCTACATGCAGAACCTGTCCACCGGCCAGCGCCGCCTGATTTCCGGGCGCAAGGGCATCAACGGTGCGCCCGCGTTTTCGCCGGGCGGCAGGAGGCTGGCCATGATGCTGTCGTTCGGCGGTTCTCCGGAGATTTACGTACAGGACCTGGCCACGGGCCGGCTGGTGCAGGTCACGCACAACCTCTCGATCAACGCGGAGCCGCGCTGGATGCCGGATGGCCAGAGCCTGGTATTCACCTCGGACCGCTCCGGCAAACCGCAGCTCTACAGCGAACCGGTGACCGGTGGCGGCGCGACGCGGCTGACCTTTCAGGGAGAATACAATTCCAATGCTGCGGTC
Organism: Pseudomonadota bacterium; assembly: GCA_021794575.1. Classification (GTDB taxonomy): domain Bacteria; phylum Pseudomonadota; class Gammaproteobacteria; order Xanthomonadales; family Rhodanobacteraceae; genus Metallibacterium. The sequence goes on from JAJYQO010000009.1 coordinate 89,511, forward strand.
AATTACGACGGCAGCCAGATCGCCATGATGCAGGGCGTCGGAAACGTGTATCGTATTGCGATAATGGACCGCAAGCTGGACAATCAGGTGCGGTTTATTTCCCCTGGTCCGCTGGACGAATCGCCGAGTTTCGCGCCCAACGGGAGCATGTTGCTGTACGCGTCCACCGACAACGACGGCCACGGCGTGCTTTACGAAGTGGCTGACAATGGCAGCGTCCGGCAGCGGCTTTCGCTGGTCAACGGCAGCGTACAATCGCCGGCTTGGGGGCCGTACCGCGTTCCGCCCGCTGGCCAGCCTTGAACGTTCCCGGCGGTGAGCAGTGATTACGACGAGTCTGCACGGAAGCGACCCGGCGCGTGACCACAGGGATGCAGCTCAAAAACCGGTAGTGCCCCGAAACAATCGTTCCAACTCTCAACTCTCCCGCGAGACACATCCATGAATACCTTCACCCGTATCTCACTCGCAGCGCTGCTGTGCGTGGGCGTTGCTGCGTGCGCCAGCAAACAGGAAGTCAAGCCGACACCGCCACCGCCGCCGCCGCCGCCGCCGGCGCAACCGACGCAGACTGCGCCGGTCAGCAACGGCAAGTTCACGCCGGCCGACCTCGAGACCAACGCCTGCCTGATGAAGCGCAAGATTTTCTTTGCCTTCGACAAGGCCAATATCGAGTCGCAGTACGACGATATCGTCGCCTGCCACGCCAAGTACCTGGTGGACAATCCCGGTGCGCGCGTCACGCTGGAAGGTAACACCGACCCGCGCGGTAGCCGTGAGTACAACCTGGGCCTCGGCGAGCGCCGTGCCAAGTCGGTCGAGCAGGCCATGGAAGCGCTGGGCGCCAGCCCCGACCAGTTCAACGTGGTCAGCTATGGCAAGGAGCGTCTGGTGTGCCATGAAATGACCCATGCATGCTGGGCCAAGGACCGCCGCGTCGACATCGTCTACACCAAGACGGAATGAGCACGCGTACGTCCACGAAGGTGATGGCGGCGGCCCTGATGGCCGCCGTCATCGTCCTGCCGGGCGCGGTTCTGGCGCAAAGCCAGCCCAGCCTGGCCCAGCAGGTGCAGCAGGTACAGATGCAGTTGCAGAGCGCCCAGCAGGGCACGCTCAGCCTGCTCAACCGCATCGACACGTTGGAACAGGAATACCGCGCGCAGCAGGGCAAGATCGAACTGCTGCAGCATCGTATCGATCAGCTCGAGCAGCAGCAGAAGGACCAGTACCTGGTTCTCGATGCGCGCCTGCGCAAGCTCGAGCAGGCGGCCAATCCGGCCGCTGCGGGGTCGGCTGCGATACCGGCGACTGGTGCATCCGACACCACGCCCACGGCGTCCGGCACGCCATCGGTGAGCGCCGCGCGGCATGCCGCGACCAGTACCGGATCGGCGTCGGCGGCATCCGGCGCGAAGTCCAGCCCCACGCCGGCGGCGCAAGCGGCTGCGCAGCAAAGCGCCTATGACAGTGCCTTCGCGTTTTTGCGCAACGGCGATTATGTCGAGGCCTCACGCCGTTTCCGGGCCTTCCTGCAGCAGTATCCGAATGCCGCGCTGGCACCCAATGCCGCCTACTGGCTGGGCGAGTCATATTACGTCACCGGCAACTACGAAGTCGCGCTGAGCACGTTCCAGCGCCTGTTGCGGCAGTATCCGCAGAGTGACAAGACGCGTGCGGCGCTGCTCAAGCTGGGCTATTGCCAGTACGAGCTGAAGCATTACCCCGACGCCACCGCGACATTCAATCAGTTGATTGCCACCTATCCGGGCACCGAGGAAGCGCATCTGGCAGCTGACCGCCTGCGTGCGATCCAGCTCCAGCAAAGCGGCGGTTGAGTTGGCCGCGATCGTGCCCGCAGCGGACGCTGCCACGCGTCTGCGCGTTACTGAAATCTTCCACTCGCTGCAGGGCGAGGCCGATGCCGTGGGTTGGCCGACCGTGTTCGTGCGCCTGACGGGCTGCCCGTTGCGTTGCCGCTGGTGTGACACCGCCTACGCTTTCGAGGGCGGACAGTGGCGGGATGTCGATGCGGTTCTGGCTGAGGTGGCTGCGTATGGCGTACGCCATGTCTGCGTGACCGGCGGCGAGCCATTGGCGCAGAAGCGCTGTCTGGCCCTGTTGCGTCGTCTGTGCGACGGCGGCTACGAGGTGTCGCTGGAGACTTCGGGTGCGCTGGATGTCTCGGCGGTCGACCCGCGCGTGCGCAAGGTGATGGACCTGAAAGCCCCTGGCTCCGGAGAGCTGTCGCGCAATCGTTGGGACAATCTGGCGTGGCTCGGCGCACACGACCAGATCAAGTTCGTGCTGGCCGACCGCGCCGATTACGAATGGGCGCGGGCCATGCTGGTCGAGCACGCGCTGGCGGCGCGCTGCATGGTGCTATTTTCGCCCGTGCACGGAGAGATGGACCCGGCCGAGTTGGCGCAATGGATCCTCGACGACCGCCTGCCGGTGCGTTTCCAGTTGCAATTGCACAAGCTGCTCTGGGGCAATCAGCCAGGCCGATGACAACGACTATCCCCACGCCCAGCGCCGTCGTGCTCGTGTCCGGCGGCATGGATTCCGCCGTCACCCTCGCGCTGGCGCGCGAACGCGGTTATGCCTGCCATGCCCTCAGCGTCGATTACGGCCAGCGCCACGGCGCCGAACTGGATGCGGCCGCGCGCACTGCGGCGGCGCTGGGTGCGCTCGTGCACAAGACCGTTGCGGTGGACCTGCGCAGCATCGGCGGCTCGGCACTGACCGCCGACATCGCCGTGCCCGAGGCGGGTGGCCCAGGCATTCCAGTCACCTACGTGCCGGCGCGCAACACCATCATGCTCGCCATCGCGCTGGGTTGGGCCGAGGTGCTGGGCGCCCACGATGTTTTCTGCGGCGTCAATGCGGTGGACTATTCGGGCTATCCCGATTGCCGGCCGGCCTTCATTGCCGCCTTCGAGCGACTGGCCAATCTGGCGACCAGGGCCGGCGTGGAGGGCTCCGGCATTCGCGTGCACGCGCCGCTGATCGCGCTGGGCAAGGCCGATATCGTGCGCGAGGGCTTGCGTCTGGGTGTCGATTTCGCGGCCACCGTGTCGTGCTACCAGGCCGATGCGCAAGGCCGCGCCTGCGGCCGCTGCGACGCCTGCCGGCTGCGTGCCGAAGGTTTCCGCGCCGCCGCCGTCGGCGATCCGACGCGCTACGCCTGATGCACGTGCGCTGGTAAACTTGCGCACCCGCGCAGGCGCATCCAGGGCTGCGCGCGAGGGTCGTGTCCGGCAGCGCATGGACAGGGCTGGAGGGGGCCGCGGCAATACCGGCCCGCGTCACGTGTTCCGCGTGGGCCGTTAGCTCAGTTGGTAGAGCATCGGACTTTTAATCCGCTGGTCACTGGTTCGAATCCAGTACGGCCCACCATTGCGGCTCCCTAAAACTTCATCTTCGCTGCTGCAGCACCACGTGGTGCTGCCGATTGCGTGCTGGCCTACCGTTTCGTGGTGGCGATGCGCCGCGTGGAAGGCTTCAACGCCGAACTCGAGCACCGGGTTGCCGTAGCCAACGGCCAGTTGCGCGCCACCCTGGCGCGCGAGCAGGCGCTGGGCGTCGCCAATGCGCGCATGAGTGAGCGCATCGATCTGGTACGCGACCTGCATGACGGCTTCGGCGGCAGCCTGCTGGGCGCCATCGCCGGGTTGGAGGCACAACCGCCATCCGTGCAGCGCGCGCAGGCCGTCGATGTGCTGAAAGACCTGCGCGACGACCTGCGCCTAGTCATCGACGCCACCACCCGCGCTGGGGGCAGGATCTGGCCGACCTGATCGCCATACTGCGCCACCGCAGCAACGCGCGCATGGATCTGGCCGGCATCGCGATGCCGCTGGCGCTGCGACGGCATCGAGGGCATTCGCCTGGAGCCGGCCCGCGGTCTCGATCTGCTGCGCCTGCTGCAGGAGGCGCTGACCAACGTGCTCAAGCACAGTGGCGCGACGCGGCTCGATGTGCTGCTGCGGCGCGAGGAAGGGTGCGTGCGGGTCGAGGTTGCCGACGATGGCCGCGGCTTCGACCTCGATGCTGCGCAGGGCACGGGTGCCGGTTTGTCCAGCATGGGTGCACGCGCCCGGCGGTTGGGTTGTGCACTCACGATCGACAGCACGCCGGGGAATGGCACGCACATCGGCTGCAGCATAGTGCTGGCGCCGGAGCCGTCGATCCCGATGCCGTCCGCTTGCGCCGGCGCCGCTACAATGCCGGCGCAGCCGGGGTCGCCGGCAACCGGGAAACCTTGATGCAGCGGCAGGATTGGCGCAGCCGCGTGCGCACGGCGCGCGTGCTGGTGGTGGGCGACGTGATGTTGGACCGCTACTGGTTCGGCGCGGTGGAGCGCATCTCTCCGGAGGCGCCGGTGCCGGTGGCGCGCGTGCAGCGCGAGGAGGACCGCCTGGGCGGCGCCGCCAACGCCGCGCTGAACATCACCAGCCTCGGCGCGCAGGCCACGTTGCTGTCGGTGGTGGGCAGCGACGAGCCGGGCCGTCGCCTGGGTGAACTGCTCGACGCCTCGCCGATCCGCGGCGCGCTGCATCAGGATCCCGGTCTGCGCACCACGCTGAAGCTGCGCGTGATCGCGCGCCAGCAGCAACTGTTGCGCATGGATTTCGAGACCGCGCCCGACCACGAAGTGCTGGCCGCGCAGAGCACGCGTTACGCGCAGGAGTTGCCGCAGCACGGTGTGGTGCTGTTTTCCGATTACGGCAAGGGCGGCCTGGGTCACGTCGAGCAGATGGCCGGCGCCGCGCGCGCGGCCGGCAAGACCGTGCTGATCGATCCCAAGGGCCGCGACTACTCGCGCTATGCCGGCGCCACGCTGCTGACGCCCAACCGCGCCGAGTTCGCTGAGGTGGCCGGCGAGTGGCGCGACGAGCACGATCTCGATGCGCGCGCGCAGCGCTTGCGCGAACAATTGCACCTCGACGCACTGCTGGTCACTCGTGCCGAGGAGGGCATGACCCTGTTCAGCGGAAGCGGCCGCCTGCACGTCCCGGCCGCGGCCCGCGAGGTGTACGACGTCTCCGGCGCCGGCGATACCGTGATCGCCACGCTGGCTGTCATGCTGGGCGCGGGCGCCTCGCTCGAGGAGGCCGTGCGCACCGCCAATCGTGCCGCCGGCATCGTGGTCGGCAAGCTGGGCACGGCCAGTGTGCTCGCCGACGAGCTGTGGAGCCTTTCATGAGTACGCGCATCATCGTCACCGGCGCGGCCGGCTTCATCGGCAGCAATTTGCTGCGGGCGCTCAATGCGCGCGGCATCGACGACATCATCGCCGTCGACGATCTCGAGCAGGGCGATAAGTTCCGCAACATGATCGACCTGCGCATCGGCGACTACGTCGACAAGCGCACCTTTTACGAGGCTTTCGCGCGCGGTCACTACGGTCGGGTCGAGGCGGTGTTTCACCAGGGCGCGTGCTCGGACACCATGCAGCACGACGGCCGCTACATGCTGGACAACAATTACCGTGACAGCCGCGTGCTGCTGGATGCCTGCCAGGCGCGCGGCACGCGGCTGCTGTACGCCAGCTCGGCGGCAGTGTACGGCGATGGCGCGGCCGGTTTCCGCGAGGAGCCCGCCTGCGAGAAGCCGCTGAACGTGTACGGCTACTCCAAGCTGCTGTTCGACCAGGTCGTGCGGCGCGCGCTGCCCGCCGCGCGCGGGCAGGTGATCGGCTTCCGCTACTTCAACGTGTACGGTGCGCGCGAGCAGCACAAGGGGCGCATGGCCTCGGTGGCCTTCCACCATGTCAACCAGTTCCGCGCCGAAGGCAAGGTCAGGCTGTTCGGCGCCTACAACGGCTATGCCGAGGGCATGCAGGCGCGCGATTTCGTCTGGGTCGAGGATGTCGTCGCCGTGAACCTGTGGGCATTCGAGCACGGCTCGGTCAGCGGCGTGTTCAACCTGGGCAGCGGCCGCGCGCAGCCGTTCAACGACATCGCCGTGAGCGTGGTCAATACACTGCGTGGATTGAACAGCGAACCGCCGCTGTCTTTGCCGGCGCTGGTGCAAGGCGGCCTGATCGAGTACGTGGCCTTTCCCGAGGCGCTGGTGGGCAAGTACCAGTGCCATACCCAGGCCGACCTCACCGCACTGCGTGCCGCCGGTTGCGCGCACGCTTTCGCGCCGGTCGAACGCGGCGTGGCAGCCTATGCGCGGGAACTGGCGGCGCTAGCCGCGGAATACCACATTCGCTAGCGCGGAAACGCGCGATACGGAGGCGGGCCGACCCGCGTGCGGCGCGGCCCGCGGGAAGCCGTCGACGGCGTCCGCGACTGTCCGCGGACAGTCCGCGGACACTGCGCGGAGCGCGCGGGTCGCCGCAAGCGGTTGATGGCAAAGGCCGCGATCGCGCCACGGCATTGGCATGTCGTTTGCTGCGTCCAATGCGAACCGGGGCATTGGATAGGGCATGAACTTCCGCGACACCCAGGGGCAGGACGTCGTTTTGCAACAACCCGGCAGGTGGCGCCGGCACCGTCGCCGCCTGCTGCTCGCGGCCGGCGCGGCGATCGCCGCCGCGCTGCTGGTGGCGCTGCTGCTGCGCTACGTGTCGGCCAGCAACAGCGTCAGCCTGAGCCGGCTGGAGATCGCCGCCGTGCAGCGGGGTCCGTTCGTGCGCGACATCGCCGCCGACGGCCGTGTGGTGGCGGCGGTCAGCCCGACGCTGTATGCCGCTGCCGCCGGCACCATCCAATACCGCGTACAGGCCGGCGATGTGGTGCAGAAGGGCGGCGTGCTGGGCGTGCTGGACAGTCCCGAGCTGACCAACCGCCTGGCGCAGGAGCAGGCGCAGTCGCAAAGCCTGCAACTGGCCTACGACAACGCGCGCCTGGATGCGCAGAAGAAGCGTCTGGCTGCGCGCCAGAAGCTGGAGGACGCGCGCATCGATCTCAAATCCGCACAGACCGAACTCGACCGCAACACGCGTGCCTACAGCCTGGGCGCGGTGCCGCAGATCAACGTGCTGCGCGCGCAGGACGTGCTGGACAAGGCGCGCATCGCGCTGCGCCATGCCGAGCAGGACCAGGGACTGGACCAGCGCATGGTGGCGTTCGAGATCAACAGCAAACACCTGGCCGCCGAACGCCAGCGCCTGGTCGTGGCCGACCTGCAGCGCCAAGTGGATGCCCTGACCCTGCGCGCGCCGGTCACCGGCCAGGTTGGCCAGCGGGCGGTGGCCGATCGCAGCAAGGTGGCCAAGGACGCGCCGCTGCTGAGCGTAGTGGACCTGTCGGCGCTGGAAGTGGAGATCAAGGTGCCCGAGAGTTTCGCGCGCGACCTCGCGCCGGGCATGCACGCCGAGATCAGCGGCGATGGTCAGCGCTGGCCGGGCGTCGTCGGAGCGATTTCGCCGGAGGTGGTGGCCGGCGAAGTGGCCGCGCGCGTGCGCTTTGCCGGCGCGCGCCCGGCTGGCTTGCGCCAGAACCAGCGCCTGAGCGTGCGCGTGGTGTTGCAGCGCGTGGCCGATGCCCTCACCGTGACGCGCGGCCCCTCGCTGGACAGCGACGGCGGCAGCGCGGTGTACGTAGTGCACGGCGATCTGGCGGTGCGTACGCCGGTGCGCCTGGGCCCGGCCAGCATCGACCGCGTGCAGGTGCTGGCCGGCCTGCGGCCCGGCGAGCGCGTGGTGGTGGCCGGCGCCAGCGCCTTCCACGACGCGCCGCGCGTGGTGATCAGTCATTGAAACGTGTCCTTCTCCCGCTGCAAGAAGAGCCTGTCCCGAGCCTGTCGAAGGATGGCGCGCAGCGCGGGTGGTGGTCCGGGCTTGCGCGGCGCACAGGCAAGGCAAGACCCGAGCCCTTACCTCAACCTCTCTCCCGGCGGGAGAGTGACTTGATCGTCCCGGTTCCTCGCGGGGCTTTGTCCAATCCGGAGAACGTGATGCTCGATATGCGCGAAATCGCCAAGGTGTATCGCACCGAAACCATAGAAACCCACGCGCTGCGAGGCTTCACGCTCAGCGTGCGCGAGGGTGAGTTCGTCGCCGTCACCGGGCCCTCGGGGTCAGGCAAGACCACGTTTCTCACCATTGCCGGCTTGCTCGAGGATTTCAACAGCGGCGAGTACATCCTCGACGGCGTCAACGTGCACGGCATGAACGACGACCAGCGCTCGCGGTTGCGCAACGAGAAAATCGGTTTCGTCTTCCAGGCCTTCAATCTGATTCCCGATCTCAACGTGCTGGACAACGTCGAGGTGCCGCTGCACTACCGGCGCGGCATCGGCGCAGCGGAACGGCGCAAGCGCGCGATCGGCGCGCTGGAACGCGTCGGCCTGTCCGCGCGCATGCGTCACTATCCGGCCGAACTATCCGGCGGCCAGCAGCAACGCGCGGCGATCGCGCGCGCGCTGGCCGGTAGCCCACGCCTGCTGCTGGCCGACGAGCCCACCGGCAATCTGGATACCGCCATGGCACGCGGCGTGATGGAGCTGATCGAAGAACTGCACCGCGAGGGTGCCACCGTCGTCATGGTCACCCACGATCCGGATCTGGCTGCGCGCGCCGAGCGCAACGTACACATCGTCGACGGCATGGCCACCGGTATCTTGGAGGAGCCGCGTTTCCGGCCGTCATTGCGCGAGCGCACCGGCACCGACGTTCCGCACGGCGGAGCCTGAGCCATGTTCACTTACTACCTGCGCCTGGCCTTGCGCGCACTGCGCAACAGCCCGGTGCTGACCGCGCTGATGGTGCTGGCGCTGGCGGTAGGCATCGGCGCCAGCATGACCATGCTGACCGTGTTGCACGTGCTCTCCGGCGATCCGCTGCCGGGGCGCAGCGCGCACCTGTACTACCCGCAGGTCGATCCGCGGCCGCTGGCGCGCGGTAGCGACGGCAACCCGGAGCCGCCCGGCCTGCTCACCTACATCGACGCCGAAAACCTGCTGCACCAGGGTAAGGCAGCGCGCGCGGCGCTGATGTACCAGGGCGGCGACGTGGTGCAGCCACCGTCGGGCTCGGCGCTGCATCCCTTCGTGGTCAATTCGCGGCTGACCGGGCGGGACTTCTTCAGCATGTTCGAGGTGCCGTTCCGTTATGGCGCACCCTGGTCCGCGGCCGATGATGCCGGCGCCGCACACGTGGCGGTGATCTCGCAGAAACTGGACCGCAAACTGTTCGGCGGCGCGGACAGCGTCGGCCGCATGCTGGATTTCGGTGGCCACAGCTTCCGCATCGTCGGCGTGCTGGCGCACTGGCGCCCGGTGCCGCGCTTCTACGATGTCGATTCATCGCGCTACGGCGAGGTCGAGGACGTGTTCATTCCGTTCAACACCGCGCGCGCGCTGAATCTGGGCGTCGAAGGTTCGACCAACTGCTATGGCAGGCCGGGCAAGGATCTCGACACCTCGCCCTGCGGTTTCATCCAGATGTGGGTGCAACTCGACAGCCGCCCCGCCGCGGCCGCCTACCGGCGCTTCCTAGCCGATTACTCCGCGCAGCAGCACGCCGCCGGGCGCTTCCAGCGCCCGCCCAATGTGCGTCTGGACGACCTGATGCAGTGGCTGGCGTACAACCACGTGGTGCCCGAGGACGTGCGCATGCAGGCCTGGCTGGCGCTCGGGTTTTTGCTGGTGTGCGTGGTCAACACCGTGGGCCTGCTGCTGGCCAAGTTCCTGCGCCGCTCCGGCGAGATCGGCGTGCGGCGCGCGCTGGGCGCCTCGCGGCGCGCGATCTTCGCGCAGTTGCTGATCGAGGCCGGCATGATCGGCGCGGCCGGCGCGCTGCTCGGCCTGCTGCTGACCTGGCTGGGCTTGTGGGCGGTGCGCCAGCAGCCATCCGATTACGCCAGACTCGCGCATCTGCAACCGGCGATGCTCGTCGCCACCTTGCTGCTGGCGTTGCTCGCCAGTCTCGTCGCCGGACTGCTGCCGGCCTGGCGCGCCAGCCGTATCGCCCCTGCCCTGCAGATCAAGAGTGCCTGAGCCGCCATGATGACGCCGCGTCCCATCCTGTCCTCGCTGCGCCGGCATAAGATCGCCGCGTTCCTGATCGTGCTGGAAATCGCGCTGGCCTTCGCCATCGTCAGCAATGCCGTGTATATGGTGATCGGGCGGTTGCAGCGTATCGATCTGCGCTCGGGTATCGATGAGCGTGGCCTAGTCCTGCTGCGACTTGCCACGGCCAGCAAGCAAAACGGCTCGGTCGCCTCGGCGCAAACCGACCTGGCTACGCTGCGGGCGATTCCCGGCGTCGAATCGGCCAGCGCCATCAATACCTTGCCCTTGAGCGGTTCGCAGTGGAGTCTGGCTTACTCGCTGCGACCGATGCGTGCGTTCTCGGATGGCGTGCAGGTGCCGGTGTTCTTTGGCGGACCCGGGCTGCTGCAGACGCTCGGCATCCGGGTGATCCAGGGCAGTGCGTTTCAGCCGAGCGCTTACAGCGATCTCAGCCCCAAGGACGTTTTCAAGGCATTCGTGAATGCCCGGCAGGCGCTGATCACCCAGGCATTCGCGCAGCGGCTCTGGCCGCATGCAAGCGCCGTGGGCAAGGTGATGTACATGGGCGAGACGCCGGTGCTCGTGGTCGGGGTCGTCTCCAACATCATCCAGCCCTACATCGGCGCCGATGCACATGACCCGGCGAATTATTACGGCGTCATCTCGCCGTTTCGCGCCGGTCCGGACTTGAATGCGTGGTATGCCCTGCGCTGCCAGCCGGCCGCGTGTGCACGCGTGCTCAAGGCGGGTGCCGCGAAACTCCAGGCCATGCATCCGACCGAAACGCTGAATGCGCAGGAATCGTTCACGCACATGCGGCAACGCTATTTTCGCGATGACCGCTCCATGGCCTGGCTGCTGGTGTCCACGGTTATCGCGCTGCTCGGCGTCACTGCGATCGGCATCGTCGGCCTGGCCAGCTTCTGGGTGCAGCAGCGCACGCGGCAGATCGGCGTGCGCCGGGCGCTGGGCGCGCGGCGCATCGACATCCTGCGCTACTTCCAGACCGAGAACTTCCTGCTGGCCACGGCCGGCATCGCGCTGGGTTGCGCGGCGGCGATCGGCATCAACGTGTGGCTGATGGCGCACTACGCGGTGCCGCGGCTGCCAGTGATGTATCTGCCGCTGGGCGCGCTACTGCTGTGGGGCCTGGGCCAGTTGGCCGTGCTCGGCCCCGCGCTGCGCGCTGCGCGCGTGGCGCCGACGGTGGCAATGCGCAGCGCCTGAGGCATGCATGGACCGGACCCATCACTTGCCGTCATCTCCGCGCAGAGCCTGCCCCAGCGAAGGCGCGGGCGGGAAGCGCTTTTCAACCGCGCAGCGGGTCAGCCAGTAGGCAACCGGTGCGCAAGGATTTCTGGATCCCCGCCTGCGCGGGGATGACGAAAACAAAGACTCCCAGCCGCAGACTTCCCACTCCGCACTTCCACACGCCAATCCCGCTCACTACAAGGGAGTACGCCATGCACGTTCAACGCCGTGTCGCACGCATCGCCGTGATCGCCCTGTTGACGCTGGGTCTGGGCGCCTGTGACAGTGGTACCAGCATCAGCATGGAGGGACAGAGTATCGACCTGCATGCCAGTCATATTTTGATCCGCATCCGCAGCGACGACACTGCGGAGATTCTGCGCAATGGTGACCTGCGCATCGCCGGCAGGGCGGTGGCTTTGACGCCGGCGCAGCGCGTGCTGACCACGCGCTATTTCACGCAGGCGCAAGTGGCGTTGTTCGACGGCGTACGGACCGGCATCGCCGGTGCGCGCATGGCCGGCAGCGTCATCGGTGCGCTGATTCCCGCGTTGTTCCACGACGATTCGCGCATCATCAACGACACTGCGCACGCGCAGACGGTCACTCTCGACCGTCACGTGGATCGCTTGTGCGCAGAGATCGGCGCGATCCGCAGCACGCAGGATCAGCTCGTTGCGCGGCTTCCCGCGTTCGCGCCGTATGCGGTCATCGACCAGCGCTCGGTCGAGAGTTGCTGGGTCAATGCGCGCAGCCGGACCGCTGCGGCGAAGCCGCCGGGCGCGCATGGCTGACCTGCCGCACCGCGGGGCGCCGTTGCGGTTTTGCGCGTTGCGGGCGCGGGTGTACCGCGCATCGCGGCTGCGTTGAGCGCCGCTCAGTCGATGCCCAGCTTCTTGAGCTTGTAGCGCAGCGCGCGGAAAGTGATGCCCAGCTCGCGGGCGGCGGCGGTTTTGTTGAAGCGCGTTTTCTGCAGGGTCTGCATGATCTTTTCGCGCTCCAGCGTGGTGACCATGTCGTCCAGCGATTGCGGGCCGGGCGTGGTTTCGCCGGCCGCCGCCGCGCCGGATCCGGGGCCAAGGGAGGCCGCGGTTTCCGCACCGCCGTTAGCGGCGGGGAGCAGCATCAGGTCGCCGCGCTCGATCACGCCGTCTTCGCACAGCGCCACGGCGCGCTCGAGGATGTTCTCCAGTTCGCGCACGTTGCCGGGAAAGCCGTAATCGAGCAGGGCCTTCAGCGCCTCGGGCTGCAGGCGGGGCGGCGTATCCATGCCGTTGTCGGCGGCCAGGCGCTGCAGCACGCGGGCGGTCAGGCGCGGCACGTCTTCGCGACGCTCGCGCAGGGGCGGCACGCGCAGTTCGATCACGTTGATGCGATAGAACAGATCCTGGCGGAACAGGCCGCGCTCGACCAGTCGCGCCAGGTCCTTATGCGTAGCCGAGAGGATGCGCACGTCCACCGGGATCTCGGCGTGCGCGCCGATCGGGCGCACCGCTTTTTCCTGGATCACGCGCAGCAGCTTGACCTGCATGTGCATGGGCAGGTCGGCCACCTCGTCGAGGAACAGCGTGCCGCCATGGGCGGCCTGGAACAGGCCTTCCTTGTCCGCGTTGGCGCCGGTGAAGCTGCCTTTTTTGTGGCCGAAGAACTCGCTTTCCATCAGTTCGCTGGGCACGGCGCCGCAATTTACCGGCACGAACGGACCGCTGCCGCGAGGCCCCTGCTCGTGGATCAGCCGTGCCACCAGTTCCTTGCCCACGCCGGATTCGCCCGAGATGTACACCGGCGCCTGGCTGCGCGCGACCTTGCCGATGGTGGTGCGCACCTGCTCGATGGCCGGGGACACGCCCACCAGCCGGCCGGCGGAGCCGGTTCCCGCGGCGCCTTCGGCGGCATCGCCGGCGGCACTCTCGGCCATCTCGCGGCGCTGCTGGCCCAGGCGCAGCGCGGTCTGCACCAGCCTGCGCAGCATGTTGATGTCGACCGGCTTGGAGACGAAATCGAAGGCGCCGGCCTTGAGCGCGTTGACGGCGGCGTCGACATTGCCGTAGGCGGTGATCATGGCTACCGGCATCTCGGGATATTCGGCGGCGATCAGGTACAGCAGATCCTGCCCGGAGCCGTCGGGCAGACGCATGTCGGTGAAGCACAGGTCGAACGGGCGCTCGGCCAGCAGGCGCTTGGCGTCGGCGACGCTGCCGGCGGATTCGACCAGCAGGTTCATGCGGCCAAGGGTGATGGTGAGCAGTTCGCGGATGTCGCGCTCGTCATCCACCACCAAGACGGTCTGTTTGCTCATATCCGGTCCCCTAGCCCGCGACGGTTGTCGCGTCTGAGAGTATCGCTTGCGCCGCATGCAGCATAGTTTCGCCTGTTCCTGGGCGATCGTGCCCCACTGCCATGGGGAAGGAGCGCTCGGATATTGCCTTGCTCGTGAGTCAGACGCGACCGCACCCTGGTCCGATGCTGGTGCCACCGTTTCCGAGGGTGGATGGAACCGGAAGCCGGCGGTGGCGCGCACCTGGGGCCGCCGAAGGGCAAGGGAACACGGGCCGGAAGCGATCCCGAGCTACGCCGTGTTGGCCATGCGTACCGAGGCGCCCAGCGTGATGCGGAAGCAACTGCCGCCGCCCGGCACCGGTACGTACTCCAGCGTGGCCTGGTTGGCCTCGCACATCTGCCGCGCCAGGTACAGCCCCAGCCCGGTGCCCATCTCATGGGTGGTGAAGAACGGCTCGAAGATCTGCGCAGCCACCTTGGGCGGAATGCCGGGGCCGCGGTCGACCACCTCCAGCAGCGGTGGGCCGATTTCGGTGGCGTTGCGCGCGATCACCATCACCCGCGCCGGTTCGCTGGGCATGCGGCCGTAGCGCAGTGCGTTCTGCACCAGATTCCAGACCACCTGCTGCAGGTGCTGCGGATCGGCCAGCGCCTCGACTGCGCGCGCCTGGGTCACGGCGCGCAGGCTGTCCTCGCCGAGATCGTTGGATTCGGAGTATTCCTCGACGAAGCGCAGCACCCAGTCGTTGAGGTCCAGCACTTCGGGTCGCGAGCGGTCGCGGCGCGAGAGCTGCAGAATGTTCTCGACGATATCGTTGAGGCGCACGCAGTGATTGTTGATGATCTCGACCATGCGCGCGTCCTCGGCGCTGAGGTCGGGCGACTCGGCCAGCAACTGCGCCGAGTAGCGGATGGCGGCCAGCGGGTTGCGGATCTCGTGCGCGATCGACGCCGACAGCCGCCCCAGCGAGCTGAGCGTCATCTCCTCGGCGCGGCGTGACACCAGGGACGTGTCGTCGAGAAAGATCAGCACGTGCGAATCGTCGTTGGCGGCCAGCCGCGTGAAGCGTGGAATCACCTCGGGCACGCCCTCGGCCAGCGCCACCGCGGTTTCATCGACGCGGCCCAGGTTGCGCCAGTGGTACAGGCGGCGCGACAGCTCGGGGGCCACGCTGCCCAGGTCGCGCTGTTCGCTGGCCGGGTTGCCCAGCAGCAGCCAGGCGGACTCGTTGATCTGATGGATGTGGTTGCCGGCGTCGACCAGCATCACGCCGGTCTTCATGCGCTTGATGATCAGCTCGTTGACCTGCGCCAGGTTGGCCAGGTCCAGCCCGCGCCGCTCGGCCAGCGCCTCGCTGGCGCGCATCTGCCGGCCGAGGGTGTGGTTGAGCCAGGCCGCGGCGATGTAGGCGAAGGTGAACAGCAGGCTTTCCAGCAGCAGCCGTACCGGGCGGCCCTGGAAAACCGCCTCGAAGACACTCAGCAGCATCAGCGCCGCGCTGGCGCCACCGGCCAGCGAAAATGCGGCGCGCAGCGTCAGCAGCGCGGCGCCGGCACTGAGGTTGACGATCAGCAATCCGGCGATGCCGGTGCGCGCGTCGGGGATGGCGATGATCATCAGCATCGCCGCCAGCACGTCGATCGCGATCATCGGCAGCATGCGCGTGCGCAGGTGCGGCAACGCACGCCGCGTGCCGAACAGCAGCGCCAGGGCGATCGGCAGGTAGAGCAGCGCGGTCGCGCGCGCCAACAGGGGCAACTGCGGGCGCATCAGGTCGTTCAGCCACGGACTGAACGACAGGCCGATATAGGTGCTGGCCTGCAGCACGCGGAACAGATTGGTGAAATACAGCTCGCGGCGCGTGATTTCGCCGGAAGACAGGTGCAGTTGAGTGTCCTGTGCAGCCGCCACGCGCGGATCCTCGTGATGCGAATCATGGTGCCGCGACGCTGCCTTGCGGGTGCGCGCCGCGTGCGTGGAACAGGAGCCTGCCGCGGCGGCCGCACCGCATGGCGGCCGCTCGAAACGCGCCCCTACCGTCGCGCCCGGAGTATAGGCGATGCGCCCCGCCGGGCGGCGGCGGGCCGCGCGGCTTTGCCTTGGCGCCCCGTTGCACCGAAAATAGGGGGCTTTCCGCGGCCCCGGCGCCGTGCGCCAACCCGCATACCGGCCGCGTCCCATCCCCCGCACTCCCCGAGGTCGTGCATGAATTTCCACGAGTACCAGGCCAAAGAACTATTCGCCGAGTACGGCATCGCCGTGCCCGCGGGCAAGGTCGCCAACACCCCCGATCTGGCGGTCGATGCCGCCAAGGCGCTGGGCCTCGGCCCCTGGATGGTCAAGGCGCAGATCCACGCCGGCGGGCGCGGCAAGGCCGGCGGCGTCAAGTTCTGCAAGACGCACGATGCAGTGAAGGTCGCCGCCGCCGGCATGCTGGGCAAGCGCATGAGCACGTATCAGTCGGCCGGACGCGCGCTGCCGGTGAACGAGGTACTGGTGACCGCCGCCAACGACATCGTAAAGGAGCTGTATCTGTCGGTGCTGGTCGACCGCGGCAGCAAGGCGGTGACCTTCATCGCCTCCAGCCGCGGCGGCGTGGACATCGAGCAGGTGGCGCGCGAGACGCCCGAGGATATCCACACCGTCAGCGTGGACTTCATCCAGGGCCTGCAGCCGTATCAGTGCCGCAAGCTGGGCTTCGCGATGGGCCTCGACAGCAAGCAGGTCGGCCAACTGGGCAAGATCATGCTGGGCCTGTACCGGCTGTTCAACGAGCAGGACCTGGCGCTGGTCGAGCTGAACCCGCTGGCGATCGTCGCCAACGGCGATCTGCTGGCGCTGGACGGCAAGGTCAACTCCGACGACAACGCCGAGTTCCGCCATCCGCGCCTGGCCGCCATGCGCGACCGCAGCCAGGAAGACCCGGCCGAGGCCGCCGCCATCGAGCACAATCTCAACTACGTGACCATGGACGGCAACATCGGCTGCATGGTCAACGGCGCGGGCCTGGCCATGGCCACCATGGACGTGATCAAGCTGGCCGGCGCCGAGCCGGCCAACTTTCTCGACGTCGGCGGTGGCGCCACCAAGGAGCGCGTCACCGAGGCGTTCAAGCTGATCCTCAGCTCGGACAAGGTGAAGGCGATCCTGGTCAACATCTTCGGCGGCATCGTGCGCTGCGATCTGATCGCCGAGGGCATCATCGCCGCGGTGAAGGAGGTCGGCCTGAGTATCCCCGTGGTGGTGCGCCTGCAGGGCACCAATGTCGAGCAGGGCCGCGCGCTGCTGGCCAATTCGGGGCTCAGAATCACCCCCGCCGACGACCTCAACGATGCCGCGCGCAAAGCCGTCGCGGCGATCGCCGTCTGATCATCCCCATCGCCGCGGCCAGGATGGCCGAGTCCCGGGTCGCGCAGGGATGCGCCTGGATCCGGGATCCAATCCAATTCGAGGTTTCATCATGTCCGTGCTCGTACACAAGAACACCAGGGTGATCTGTCAGGGCTTCACCGGCCAGCAGGGCACATTCCATTCGCAGCAGGCGCTGGATTACGGCACCAGGCTGGTCGGCGGCATCACGCCGGGCAAGGGCGGCAGCGAACACCTCGGCCTGCCGGTGTTCAACACCGTGCGGGACGCGGTGGACAGCACCGGCGCCGACGCCAGCATGATCTTCGTGCCGCCGCCGTTTGCGGCCGACGCCATCCTCGAAGCCGCCGACGCCGGCATCAAGGTGATCGTGGCCATCACCGAGGGCATCCCGGTGCTGGACATGCTGCGCGTCAAGAACGCGCTCACCCACAGCTATCCCGGCACCGTGCTGATCGGACCCAACTGCCCCGGCATCATCACCCCCGGCGAATGCAAGATCGGCATCATGCCCGGCCACATCCACCAGCCCGGCAAAGTGGGCATCGTCTCGCGCTCCGGCACGCTGACCTACGAGGCGGTGTTTCAGACCACCCAGGCCGGCCTCGGCCAGAGCACCTGCATCGGCATCGGCGGCGATCCCATCAACGGCCTGAACTTCATCGACTGCCTGAAGCTGTTCCAGGACGACACGCAGACCGCGGGCATCATCATGGTCGGCGAGATCGGCGGCAGCGCCGAGGAGGAGGCCGCCGAGTTCATCGCCGACTACGTACGCAAGCCGGTGGTGGCGTTCATCGCCGGCGCGTCGGCGCCTGCCGGCAAGCGCATGGGCCACGCCGGCGCCATCATCAGCGGCGGCAAGGGCACAGCGGCGGCCAAGTTCGCGGCGCTGGAGAAGGCCGGTGTCATCACGGTGCGCTCGCCCGCCGACCTCGGCAAGACGCTGGCGCTGCGCATGCGCGGTTGAGCCGCGCGGCGTCAACCGGCGTCGGCGAAACGGTAGCCGACGCCGATCTCGGTGAGCAGCCAGCGCGGACGCGTCGGGTCGTCCTCGATCTTGGCGCGCAGCGCGCGCATGTAGATGCGCAAGTATTGCGGGGATTCGACATGGCTCGGACCCCACACCTCGCGCAACAACTGGCGATGGGTGAGCACCTTGCCGCGCTGGCCGGCCAGCGCCAGCAGCAGCTGGTATTCGCGCGGGGTGAGATGCACGTCGGCGCCGTGCTTGAGCACGCGCCGCGCGCCGGCATCGATCACCAGCCCGTCGACCTCGATGCGCCCGTCGGCATCGCCGGCCATCTGTCCGGCCAGGTGGCGCAGCGCCACGCGTAGCCGCGCCAGCAACTCGTCGATGCCGAACGGCTTGGTCAGGTAGTCATCGGCGCCGAGATCCAGCGCCGCTACCTTGTCCTGCTCGCGGGTACGCGCCGAGAGCACCAGGATCGGTCGCACGTACCACTCGCGCAGGCGCCGGATCACGTCCAACCCGGAAAGATCCGGCAGGCCGAGATCGAGGATCACCAAGTCGGGCTGGCGGCTGGTCACCAGGCGCAGGCCCTCGTTCGCGGTCGCCGCCTCGTGCGGCGCGTAGCCGTGCAGTTCCAGCGCGGCGACCAGGAAGCGCCGAATCTGCGGATCGTCCTCGATCAGGACCACGTTGGCCTTGGGGTCAGCCATCGGCGCCTGCCAGCGGAGCCTGTAGGGGCAGGGTGAACACGAACTCGGCACCGCCGCCCGCGCGCGCGCCGGCGCTGATCGTGCCGCCGTGCGCCAGCACGATGGCGCGCGCGATGCTGAGGCCCAGGCCGAAGCCGCTCTGCGCATCCTCGGGGCGGCCGCGCTGGAACTTCTCGAACAGACGGGCACTGTCGCCCGCGGGCAGGCCCGGCCCGCGATCGCGTACCGCCACGCGCAACCAGTCGGCATCGACGCCGGCGGCGATGTCGATGGGCCCGCCGGCAGGCGTGTGCTTGGCGGCGTTCTCGATCAGATTCACCAGCAGTTGGCCGATCAAGGTCTCGTCGCCGGGGAACAGCGGCAGGTCGGGCGCGCAATCGACATGCACGGGACGCTGCTCCAGCGGCGCCTGCAACTGCGCCAGTGCGGCGCCGATCAGATCGTCGATGGCCAGCCACTGGCGGTTCAGGCGCAGACCGCTGGCGTCGAAGCGACTGAGATCCAGCAGGTTGCCGGTGAGGCGGTGCAGGCGTCTGGCCTCGCCCAGCAGGCTGTGCAGCAGGGTCTGCCGGTGCGCTTCGTCGATGCCGCCGGGCGCCGCGGACAGCAGCGTGCTGGCGGCGCCGATGATGGTCGCCAGCGGCGTGCGGAAGTCGTGCGAGATGGCGCTGAGCAGGGTGTTGCGCAGGCGCTCGGATTCGACCTCGACGCCGGCGCGATGCGCCGCCGCGGACAGGTCGGAACGCTCGATGGCGATGGCGGCCTGGTTGACCATCATGTCCAGCAGGTGCATTTGCTCGGGCACCTGCAACTGGCGCGGATCGGCGGGACGCAACGCCAGCACGCCCATGCAGCGTTGCAGCGCGCGCAGCGGCAGATAGACGGTGTCGGTGTTGGCCAGAGTGTCGGTGCCCAGGCCGGCGCTGCGCTGATGGTCGTAGGCCCATTGCGCGATGCCGATGTCGTTGCCCGGCACCGGAAACAGCGTCTGCCCGGACGGCGGCGCGCGGCCGCGTGTGCAGAACAGTTCGGGATCCTGCAGGTGGCCGGAGGCATCCGGAAACAGCACCGCGGCGGAGCCGCCGAGCATGGCCAGCACATGCCCACGCAGCGCGGCGACCAGGCGCTCGCGGGTGCGCTCGCTGGCCAGCTCACGGCTCAGCGCGTTCAACTCGTGCATGCGCCGCTCGCGATGGCGTGCCACCGCTGCGCGGCGCCGCGTCTGCGCAGTGAGGTTACTGATCAACAGGCCGACACCGAGCATCACCGCGAAGGTGAGCAGGTACTGGGTGTCGGAGACCGCGAACGAGAAATACGGCCGGATGAACAGGAAATCGAACAGCGCGACGCTGCTGACCGCGGCCAGTACCGAGGGGCCGCGACCGTGGCGCGCCGCCACCCACACCACCGCCAGCAGGTAGATCATCACCAGGTTGGCCGGACCCAGCACGCGGAACAACGTGGCGCACAGGACGGTCGCCAGCGCCACCGCGGCCAGTCCCTGCAGGTAGGCGGGCAGGCGGCTGTTGCGGCGCGGCAGGCGCGGCAGCTCGACCACCGGCTGGCCGGGCTCGCTGGTCACCACCAGCACGTCGATGTCACCGCTGCCGCGGATCAGCGCCTCGACCAGTCCGGGACGCAGGCGGTCGCGCAGGCGCGCGCGTGCCGGCTTGCCGACGATGATTTTGCTGACGTTGTGTTGGCGCGCCAGGGCCAGCAATTCGTCGGCGACGTGCTCGCCGCTGAGGTTGAAGGTCCGCGCGCCCAGGCTTTCCGCCAGCTTCAGCGTACGCAGCACGCCGTCGCGCGCAGCGCGCGGCAGGCGCTGCAGGCGCGGCGTTTCGACATACGCGGCCAGCCACTCGCCATGCAGCGCGAAGGCCAGGCGTCGCGCGCGACGCACCAGCCGCTCCGACAGCGCATCCGGGCCGACGCACACCAGCACGCGCTCGCCGGCGGCCCAGGTGCCGCCGATGGCGTGGCGCTCGCGGTATTCGCGCATCGCGGCGTCGACGCGGTCGGCGGTGGCGCGCAGCGCCAGTTGGCGCAGCGCGATCAGGTTGCCCTTGCGGAAGAATGCATCCAGCGCGTGGCGCGCGCGCTCGGGCAGGTACACCTTGCCCTCGTGCAGGCGTTCGATCAGGTCGTCCGGAGGCAAGTCGATCAGTTCCACCTCGTCGGCGCGCTCGAACACGCTGTCCGGCACCGTCTCACGCACGCGCACGCCGGTGATCTGCGCGACCACATCGTTGAGGCTTTCCAGATGCTGCACGTTGAGCGTGGTGTAGACATCGATGCCGGCATCGAGCAGCTCGGCGATGTCCTGCCAGCGCTTGGGGTGGCGTGTGCCGGGTGGGTTGCTGTGCGCGAATTCGTCGACCAGCAGCAGACGCGGATGGCGGTGCAGCGCGGCGTCCAGGTCGAATTCGCGCAGCACGATGCCGCGATGCTCGACCTGCCGTGGCCGCAGCGTTTCCAAGCCCGCCAACAGAGCCTCGGTTTCCGGGCGGCCGTGTGGTTCGATGTAGCCGGCGACGGTCTCGATGCCCTCGGCCTGCATTTTGCGCGCGGCTTGCAGCATGGCGTAGGTCTTGCCGACCCCGGCCGAGGCTCCGAAGAAGACTTTCAGCCGGCCGCGCGCGGTCGTCTGCGCTTCCAGCCGGGCGCGTTCAAGCAAGGCATCGGGGTCGGGGCGCGCGTCGCTGCGCTCGACGGCCATGGGGCAACCTGGCGGCGGGGATGGCGCCAATCATCGGCGTGCGTGCTTCAGCGCGCCAGTCCCCGCGGTGCCGACGTTCGTTGCCACAGGCCGTCGAGGCGCAGATTCAGTTCCAGCACGTTGACCCGTGGCTCGCCGAGTACGTCCAACTGTCGACCGCGCGTCGAGGCGTCGACCATCGCCTGCACCTGTGCCGTGGACAGATGCCGCGCCCGCGCCACCCGGGCAAGCTGGTACTGCGCCGCCGCCGGGGTGATATCCGGGTCCAGACCGCTTCCGGAAGCGGTGACCAGATCCGCCGGAATGGGGCCCGTGGCGGCGGGATCGGCGGCACGCAAGGCCGCCGCGCGCCGCGCGACAGCCGCGCGCAAGGCCGGATTGGTCGGCCCCAGGTTGGAGCCGGATGAGGCCTCGGCATCGTACGGGTAGGGCGCTGTGGCCGATGGCCGGCTCCAGAAATAGTCGGCGCCGCGGAAGCGCTGGCCGATCAGACGCGAGCCCAGCACCTGGCCATTGCGCACGATCAGGCTACCGTTGGCCTGTCGCGGAAAAGCCAGCTGCGCCAGCCCGGTGACCGTCAGCGGATACAGCACGCCGCAAAGCGCGGTCATCACCAGAAACAGAGAGAGGGATTGGCGGATCAGCGGACGCATGGAAGCTCCTTCGGAACGTGCCCTGCAGGGTCGGCAAGCCGCGTGTGGCGCCGGTGTCGAGCGAGTCGCGCGGATCGGTCGAACCGGCCGTGCTCGCGTAGAAGGCGGCGCCGGTGGCGAGCGTCAGCGTCGCGCCGACGCGACGGCTGCGCGGAACGTTGTAGCGGGGCGATGACATGGCGCATGTTCACGACTCATGCCAGATGCAGGGCGACCAGCAGCATGTCGATCAGCTTGATGCCGATGAACGGCACCATCAGGCCGCCCAGGCCGTAGATCAGCAGGTTGCGGCGCAGCAGCGCGGCGGCACCGACGGCGCGCGCGCGCACGCCGCGTAGCGCCAGCGGAATCAGCGCGATGATGATCAGTGCGTTGAAGATCACCGCCGAGAGGATCGCGCTCTGCGGCGTGGCCAGATGCATGATGTTGAGCACGCCCAGCGCCGGATAGGTGCTGGCGAACGCGGCCGGGATGATGGCGAAGTACTTGGCGACGTCGTTGGCGATCGAGAAGGTGGTCAGGGCGCCGCGCGTGATCAGCATTTGCTTGCCGATCTCGACCACCTCGATCAGCTTGGTCGGATTGGAATCCAGATCGACCATGTTGCCGGCTTCCTTGGCCGCCTGGGTGCCGGTGTTCATGGCCACCGCCACGTCGGCCTGCGCCAGCGCCGGCGCGTCGTTGGTGCCGTCGCCGCACATCGCCACCAGCCGGCCTTCGGCCTGGATGTCGCGAATCAGTTTGAGTTTGGCTTCCGGCGTGGCCTCGGCCAGAAAGTCGTCGACCCCGGCCTCGGCGGCGATGGCCGCCGCGGTGAGCGGATTGTCGCCGGTGATCATGATGGTGCGGATGCCCATGCGGCGCAGTTCTGCGAAGCGCTCGCGGATGCCGCCCTTGACGATGTCCTTCAGCTCGATCACGCCCAGCGCGCGCGACGCGTCGGCCACCAGCAGCGGCGTAGCGCCGCGGCGCGCGATGTCCTCGGCGCTGCGGCGCACAGTGGCAGGCAGGCTGGCGTCCATGCCGGCGAGGTATTTCTCGATGGCGTCGAGCGCGCCCTTGCGCACCTGGCGTGTGCCCCAGTCCACGCCGCTCATGCGCGTCTGCGCGCTGAACGGGATGAACTGCATGCCCTCCAGCGCACGCTCGCGCAGCCCGTGCGCCTCCTTGGCCAGCACCACGATGCTGCGGCCCTCGGGGGTCTCGTCGGCCAACGAGGCCAGTTGAGCCGCCTCGGCAAGCGCCTCGATGTCCACGCCCGCTGCGGCATGGAAAGCCACCGCCTGGCGGTTGCCCAGGGTGATGGTGCCGGTCTTGTCCAGCAACAGCACATCGACGTCGCCGGCGGCCTCGACCGCGCGCCCCGAGGTGGCGATCACGTTGGCCTGGATCATGCGGTCCATGCCGGCGATGCCGATCGCCGAGAGCAGGCCGCCGATGGTGGTGGGGATCAGGCACACCAGCAGCGCCACCAGCACGGTGAGGGTGATCGGCGAGCCGTGTCCGGCCGCCTGCACGCTGTACAGCGAGTACGGCAGCAGCGTGGCGCAGGCGAGCAGGAAGATCAGGGTGAACTTGGCCAGCAGGATGGTCAGCGCGATCTCGTTGGGCGTCTTGCGTCGCGACGCGCCCTCGACCATGGCGATCATGCGGTCCAGGAAACTCTCGCCGGGATTGCTGGCGATGCGCACCACCAGCCAGTCCGACAGCACCCGCGTGCCGCCGGTGACCGAGCTGCGGTCGCCACCGGACTCGCGGATCACCGGCGCCGATTCGCCGGTGATGGCGCTCTCGTCCACCGTGGCCGCACCTTCGATCACCTCGCCGTCGCCGGGCACCTGGTCGCCGGTTTCCACCAGCACCAGGTGGCCGGCGCGCAGATCGGCGGCCGGCACGAAATCGACGTGCACGCGGTCGCGCGGATCGCGCATGCGCTTGGCCAGCACGTCCTTGCGCGCGCTGCGCAACGCCTGCGCCTGCGCCTTGCCGCGGCCCTCGGCGATGGCCTCGGCGAAGTTGGCGAACAGCAGCGTGAACCACAGCCAGGCGGCGATCGCGAAGATGAACCCCGTCGGCGCATGGCCGGTTCCCGATAGCGCCTGCAGCCACAGTCCGGTGGTCAGCAGGCTGCACACGAACACCACGAACATCACCGGATTGCGGAACTGCGCGCGCGGCGACAGCTTGCGAAAGGCATCGCCCAGGGCGCGTGCGAAGATCTCGCGGTCCAGGCTGCGCTGGTTTTGCGTTTCGGCGTGCATGTCAGTGTCCCGAGGCCATCAGCGTCTCGGCGATCGGCCCGAGGGCCAGTGCCGGCAGGAAGGTCAGCGCGCCCACTACCACCACGGTCACCACCAGCATCACCACGAACAGCGGCGTGGCCGTGGGCAGCGTGCCTGCCGAGGCCGGGACATGCTTCTTGCCCGCCAGCGAACCGGCGATGGCCAGCATGCCGATCGCCAGCG